>CAJCIN010000085.1 GCA_903970385.1 Rhodospirillales bacterium
GAACGCGTGATCGCGATCGGCGCGTACGAACATTTCGCCGCGATGGGCATCGCGCTCAACGCCGTCGCGCGCGAAGCGATCCGCATCGCGCGAACGCCCGCCGAAGGCATCGCGCTCGCGCGCAAGATCGCGATGCTCACCTATAAATCCGAAACGCTCCTCGACGCGCGGTACGGCCGCAATCCCGATCGCGGGGGCGGTGATCCCACGCGCAATGCCGCCGACCGCTACGACGTCGAGGGCTATCTCGATCACCAGGGCGCGATCTTCTCGGCGCGGATGGATCCGAACGCGTATCTCACGCTCACGCGCGCGATGGATCTCTTCGACACGCGCGATGCGAAAGTGCCGCAACCGTTTCCGCATTTCACCTTCGCGGGCATCTCGAGCGACTGGCTCTTTCTTCCGCGCTACGTGCGCGCCGCGGCCGAACGCTTCACGCGCGCGGGGGCGGACAGTACGTACGTCGAGCTCGCATCCGACCACGGTCACGACGCGTTCCTCGCCGAACCGGAACGCCTGCAGGCGCTCCTCGCGCCGCGCCTCGCGCGACTCTACGCGAACCTCGCGCGTACCGCGGATCAGGCGGCGAGCCGCTCGTAATCTCCGCGCCGGCGCGCGACGGCAGCGACGGCGCCGAGCGCAGCGAGCGCGACGACGTTCGACCAGAGCGTGAAACGATTCGACGCCGCCATCGACCCCATCACGTGCGCCGCGCCGATCGATCGTCCGAACGCGACGTCGACGAGCGCGCCCGCTACGAGCGCGCCGACGACGAAGAGCGCGAGAAAAGCCCAGACGAGGCGCGGCGGAAACGACTTGCGGTAGATCGCGACGAGCGGCGGAATCAGCAGATCGCCGTAGACGAACGTCGTGTTCGCGCCGAGCGGGATGCCGGCCATCGCGAGAAAACGCGCGATCGGCACGTTTCCCATCGAGCAGACGAACGTGACGACGGCGAGCGCGAGACCGGCGACGAGCAGCAGCGGATAGCCCGCGAACGGTACGGAGCCGATCGCGCGTAGGGTGCCGGCGAGCCACGCCGGCGGCACGAGTGCCGCGGCGAAGCCGGCGATGACGAAGCCGAGGACGAGTTCGCTGCGAAGCATCTCGACGTCGGCGAGCAGCGTGTCGAACACGGAGCGCCACGTGGCCGCGCGGCGTAATGCGCCGAGGCCCGGCGGCGCTTCGTCTTCCGCGCGCGATGCGGCGAGTACGCCGGCCGGATCGGCGCGAAATCCCGCCTCGTGTCGCGCGCCGCAGAAGAGATACGTCCGGCCGTCGTGCGCGACGGCGTGCTCGGTCTCGCCGTCCATGCCGCACTGCAGACATTCGGAGATCGTCGAGCCGGCAGCCGCCGCTTCGTCGCCCGCGCGCAACGCATCGCCGCGGAAGACGAGCGACAACCCGATCGTCACGATCGCGATGATGACGATGCCGCCGAAGAATTCGGCCGCCGCGAACTGCCAGCCGAGCATCGCCCAGAACATGATGAGGATCGCGACGTTCATGTTCGTCGACGAGATGAGAAACGCGAACGCGGCGCGCGCGTCGGCGCCCTTCTGATAGAAGCCGCGCGCGGCCGCGGCCGCGCCGTACGAACAGGCCGACGCGACGATGCCGAACGCAGCACCCGTCAGGACGCCGCGCAGATTCGGCCCGAGCGCGCGTTCCATGGCGCCGCGCGAAAACACCGTCTGCGCGATCGCCGAGATGAGGAATCCGAAGATCAGGCCGTACAGGCTATCCCAAAAGAAGCTCGCCGTGGTGCCGAAACCGCGGAGGAGGGCCGAACCTATCGCTTCCATGACGGTTCGCGGCGTTCGAGAAACGCGGAGATGCCTTCGCGCGCGTCGGCGTCGAGCGCGTTCATGCTCATCACTTCCTTCGCATACGCGTACGCCTTCGGCTGATCGAGATCGATCTGCGTGTAGAACGCCGCCTTGCCGAGGCCGACCGTGAACGCACTCGCGGACGCGATCTTGCGTGCGAGCGCGGCCGTCGCGCCCGACAGCTCCGCGGGCGCGACGACGCGGTTGACGAGACCCCAGCTTTCGGCCGTTGCGGCGTCGATGAAGTCGCCCGTCAACAGCATCTCCATCGCGCGTTTGCGGCCGATCGCGCGCGTGAGCGCGACCATCGGCGTCGTGCAGAACAGTCCGATCTTCACGCCCGGTGTCGCGAAGCGCGCCTCGCTCGAGGCGATCGCGAGATCGCACGTCGCGACGAGTTGACATCCGGCGGCGGTCGCGATGCCCGCGATCTCCGCGATCACCGGCTGCGGGATCGTTTGGATCGCCGTCATCATGCGGACGCATGTGTCGAAGATCGCGCGGAACCGCGCGACGTCCGCTTCGTCGCCGGCGCACTGGATCTCGCGCAAGTCGTGGCCGGAACTGAACGCCGGCCCGACGGCTCGGAGCACGATCGCCTTGACGCCCGTATCGGCGCCGAGCGCTTCGAAGACGGCGAGCATCTCCTCCATCGCTTCGAGCGACAGGGCGTTGCGTTTCTCCGGATTCGTGAGGGCGACGGTCGCGACGCCGTCGTCGCGGTCGAGCGTCAGGTAGCGATACGGAGCCGTCTGCAGCATACGAGGCTCTGGACCCGTACGGACGACGCGACGTTTCACGGGCGGGCGACGCGCGGCGCGCGCGAATACGGTGCGCGTGAAGGAAGCGCCGAACATCGCGCTCGGGATCTTGCGCGACGCCACGCGCCTCGACCCGACGGGCATCGAGATCGGGTTCGGCGTTCGCTGCGCGATCGGGGTCGCGATCCCGCTCGCGGCCGGCGTCGTCAGCGGGCATCCGCTCGACGGCGTCGCGGCCGCGATCGGGGCGCTTCCGGTCGGTTTCGCATCGCGTCAGGGCGTCTACCGGACGGGCGCCGCCGCGGCCCTCCTGACGGCGACGGGCGTCGCGTTCTCGGCGTTCGTCGGCGCGCTGTTCGGCGGCAACGCCGCGGCATCCGTCGCGGTCGCGGCCGTCTGGGGCTTCGCCTACGGGGTGCTCGCGTCGCTCGGCCCGACGGCGACCGTCGTCGGCGTCAACTCGGTCGTCACGCTCGCGATCTTCGGGCAGTTCCACGACGGCGTGGCGCAGGCTGCGGAGCGCGCGGCCTGCGTTTTCGCCGGCGGCGCGTTGCAGACGCTGCTCCTCGTGAGCATCTGGCCGCTCGCGCGCTTCCGTCGCGAGCGCGAGGTCCTCGCCGCGGCGTACCGGACGCTCGCGGAGTACGCCGGACACTTTCCCACGCTTCTACGGGCGCCGGAAACGCAGACGTTCGCGCAACTCAGTGCGACGCTCGACGATCCGCAGCCGTTCGGCTCGCGCGGCGAGATCGCCGCGTTCGAGGCGCTGCTCGCGGAAGCCGAGCGCGTGCGCGCGACGCTCGCGGCGCTCGCGTCCGACCGCTACCTGCTCGACGTGCGCGGCGCGCGCGAGCCGGCGGAGGCCCTCGGCCGCCTCGGCACGGCATCGGCCGCGGTGCTCGCGGAGATCGCGCTCGCGCTCGCCGAAGCGCGCGCGCCGGTCGCCGCCGACGGTACGTGGACCGCGTTCGACGCGCCGATCGCCGCACTCGAAGCGGCGCGCGCCGATCCGGGGGTCGAACGCTCGCGCGGCGATGCGGAAGCGTTGCTCGGCCAATTGCGCTCGGCATGGCGCGCCGCGACGACGCCCGCGGAAACGGTCGAGACCGGCCGGCCCGGCGCGCGCGCGCCGCGCATGCTGCGACCGTCGGCGATCCGCGAGTCGATCACGACGCTGCGCGCGAATCTCTCGCTCGGCAGCGGCTTCGCGCGGCACGGCATCCGGCTCGCCGCCGTGCTTGGCGTCGCCACGTTCGCCGCACACGCGTTGCCGTTGCACCGCGCGTACTGGATCGCGCTGACGGCAGCGCTCGTGTTGCGCAACGATTTCCAGAGCACGTTCACGCGCGGCACGGCGCGCATCCTCGGCACGCTCGCCGGCGCGGTGGTCGCGTCGTCGGTGGCCGCGCTCGTGCGGCCGTATCCGGCGACGCTCCTCGTGCTCGCGGTGGCGTTCGCGTTCTTCGCGTACGTCGTCTTCAACGTCAATTACGCGCTGTTCACGGTCGCGATCACGGGATACGTGATCTTCTTGCTCGCACTCGGCGGACTGCCCGAACACGTCGCGCTTGCGGACCGCGTCGACGAAACGTTGATCGGCGGCGCGCTCGCACTCTGCGCGTACGCGCTGTGGCCGACGTGGGAACGCGCGCTCGTGCCGGAACGGCTCGCGGATCTGCTCGAGAAACAGCGCCGCTACGCCGCGCTCGTCTTGCAAGCGTACGTCGATCCCGCGACGGCGGACGAAGCCGCGATCCGCTCGGCGCAGACGGCGTCGTGGCTCGCGCGTTCGAGCGCCGAAACGTCCGTCGACCGGATGCTCGCGGAGCCCGTGCGACCGCGCGCGTTGACCGTACGAGCCGCGCTCGGCGTGCTCGCCGCGAGCCGGCGCTTCGGCATCGCCGCGCTCGGTTTGCACGCGCGTCTCTCGCGCGCGCGACCCGTCGCGACGAGCCGGCTCCGCACGCTCGCAACGGAGATCGACGACAGTTTCGAGATCCTCGAAGACGCGTTGCGGCGACACGCCGATCCCGCGCCGCTGCCGGATCTACGCGACGCACAGATCGCACTCGTCAAACGCATGGGCGAGACGCATCGAAACGACGCAACGTCGCTCGACGCGGACACCGATCTCATGGTCGACAGCATCAACACGATCGCACACGTCTTGCATCGCCTCCGAACGGCCGGCGACGGAAACGGCTCGGCTCCACCCGACGCTTGACACATTATGTCCATTTCGGATATATTCTTATCAGATATAGCCGGAACGGAGCATAGACGTGAAATTCGACCCGACGAAACCGAACGATCTCGATGCCGACCGCGAACGTCCCCGCGTGGTGGTCGGCCGGCGACGCCGCACGGACGCCGCACCGTTCTCGGGCTGGGGTCCGAAGATCGGATGAGCGCCTCGAGCGACGTTCGTTCGTCGTTGCCGCTCGGCGCGGCGACGTTCTACATCTTGCTCGCGCTCGCGGGCGGCGATCGTCACGGGTACGGCGTGATAAAAGAGGTCGAAGCGCAGACGGCCGGTGCGGTAAAGCTCGGACCCGGGACGCTGTATCGCCTGATCAAACAATTACTCGCCGACGGCTGGATCGCGGAGATCGACGGCGATGCGGGTGACGACGATCGTCGCCGCACGTATCGTCTCTCGTCGCGTGGACGCGCGATCGCGCGAGCCGAAGCCGAACGGCTCGACGACCTCGTGACGGTCGCGCGCAAACGCAACCTGCTGCCGGCCCTCGCGCACGGGTGAACGCGCTCTTCCGCGCCTTCCTCGCGCTCTGTCCGCCGAGCTTTCGGCGCGAGTACGGCTCGGCGATGTGCGCCGATTTCGCTCGCGCTCTCGACGACGAGCGGACGGTGCACGGTTCGCTCGGGGCATGGAGCTACGCACTCGGCGCGCTCTGGGACCTTCTCACCACGGCCCTCAGGGAGTTTGCCGCGATGTTCTTTCGGGATGTGACCTACGCAGTGCGCGGCTTGCGAAAGACGCCGGGCTTCACCGCCGTCGTCGTCGCGACGCTCGCGCTCGCGATCGGCGCGAACGCCGCCGTGTTCAGCATCTTGCACGCTTCTGTTCTCGCGCCGCTCCCGTACGCCGACTCGGAACGGCTCGTCACGATCCAAGCACTCTCGCGCGGCGCACCGTTCAGCTTCTCGCTGCCGAACTACGCGGAAATAAGCCGGCGCAACGGCGCATCGTTTTCGAGTTTCGCGGCCTTCCGCTACGATAACGCGACCCTGACGGGACGCGGACCCGCACGCGGACTCGTCGGGGTCGACACGACGCCCCGCCTTTTCGAAACGCTCGGCATCCGGCCGGAAATCGGTCGTTTCGCAAACCGAGCCGATACCGCGCGAGGCGCGGCCAAGACGGTCGTCATCGCAGATCGGCTGTGGCGGCGCATCTTCGGTGCGGATCCGCGCGCGGTCGGTTCGATCGTCCGGCTGGAAGGCGACGAGTATCGCATCATCGGCGTCGCGCCGCCCGATTTCCATCAGCCACGAAACGGCAACGGATTCGCACCCGTCGATTATTGGACGTTCCTCGCCGAAGACGGTGCGGGTTCCGAGTACGGCTCGCGCGGCTACAACGCGTTCAACGTCGTCGCGCGGCTCGGGCGGGGCGCGACTCTCGCTACGGCGAGTCGCTCCGTCGACGCGACCGTTCGAGAGCTCGTTCGCCGGTATCCGGACGACGACACCGGCCTCTCCGCGAGCCTCGCGTCGCTGACGGACTCGCTCGTCGGAAGCACGCGCTCGCTGCTCTTCGCCCTGTTCGCCGCGGTCGCGGCCGTGCTGCTCGTGGCCTGCGCGAACGTCGCGAACCTCCTCCTCAGTCGCGCCGCATCGCGCGAGCGCGAGTTCTCGGTCCGCATCGCTCTCGGCGCGTCGCGAGGGCGGATCGTCGCGCAACTTCTCGTCGAGACGTTCATCTTGGCGGCGGCCGGCGGCGCGATCGGCATCGCAATCGCATGCGCCGCCGTCCGCGCGTTCGTCTCGCTTCACCCCGCGAACATCCCTCGCGCCGACTTCGTTACGGTCGACGCAGCGTCACTTATCTACACCTTCGGAGTCGTGGCATTCTGTACGGTCGCCGCAGGCCTCGCGCCCGCGTTCGCATCGTCGCAGCGCGACGTCGCCTCGGCGTTGAAAAGCGCCGGGCGCGGCGGTGACGGCAGCCGCGGCATTCGCGCACGCAACGTACTCGTGGCGTGCGAGATCGCGATGACGCTCGCGCTCGTCGTCTCCGCCGGACTCGTCGTGCGAAGTTTCGTTGCCCTAACGTCGCAGCCGCTCGGCTTCGATCCCCGCAACGTCGCGGTGGTCGGGCTCATCGACTTCTCGGATCGGCGCTTCACCCACGATGCCGACCGCGTCCCGTACATGGATCGGCTCATCGGCGCCGTGCGCGCGCGTCCCGACGTGCGCGCCGCGGATTGGGGATTTTCGCTTCCGTTCACCACGCAGCGATGGGGCACGGCCTTCGGCATCGTCGGCAGGCCGGTGCCGGAAGGCGAGAAACCCGATGCGGCGCTCTCTCCGATCGGAGCCGGTTATTTCGACACGATCCACGCCGTTCTGCAAGATGGGCGCGCTTTCACCGACGACGATCGCATCGGAACCGAACCCGTCGCGATCGTCAACGCGACCTTTGCGAAACGATTTTTCCCCGGACGTTCGCCGATCGGCGCGCGGATCGTGCCCGGCGCGTCGCTCGACTTCGAGAAGACGCCGCCGGCACGCAGAATCGTCGGCGTCGTCGCCGACATTCGCGCCTCGTTCACGAAGACGACCGAGCCGACGATCTATCTCCCCGCGCGACAGTTTCCGTTCGCGGTGACGTATCTTCTCGTCGCCCTGCATCCCGATGCGGATCCCGAAGCACTCGCGACGGCGATCGGGCGTCTCGATCCGCTTTTGCCGAAACCGGACGTGACCACGTATGGGGCGCTCCTCGCGCGCAACGTCGCCGTGCAACGACTCAGCGTCGCCGCCCTCTCGTCGCTCGCGCTCGTCGCGCTCGCGCTCTCGGTCGCCGGGATCTTCGCCATCGTTTCGTACGGCGTCACGCAACGCACGCACGAGTTCGGCGTGCGCATGGCCCTCGGCGCCGACGCGAGGCAGATCGTTCGCACGGTGCTCGGCGGTGCCATGCGCATCTCCGCGTGCGGTATCGTTCTCGGGCTCGTCGTCGCCGGGGCCGGCACGCGTCTGCTCGGCGATCAACTGTACGATACGCAGCCGCTCGACCCGCTCACGTTCGCGAGCGTCACCGCGATCGTCATCGTCGCCGCTCTCGTCGCCGCGCTCGTACCCGCGCGGCGTGCGACGCGCGTCGATCCGATCGTCGCGCTGAGGTACGAATAGACGTGGACGTCGTTCGCGTGCGTCCCCGGCGGCACGTCGCGATGTGGTGGCGCGGCGCCGCCGTCGCCGTCGCCGTCGCGATCGGTGCGTGGGCGCTACCGGCTTTGTACGATCGTCGCACGGCCTCCGAACCGATCGTCGCGCGCGAATCACTCACGATCGATACCGTGACGCGCGGCACGCTCGAACGGAGCGTGACGGCGGCGGGGACGCTCGTTCCCGACCGCGTGCACATCGTCGCCACGGCGGCCGACGGCATCGTCGCCGAACTGCCGCTCCGCACCGGGAGCCGCGTGCGGACGGACAGCGTGATCGCGCGCCTCGAGAATCCGGATCTGAGCGTCGCCGTCGCGGACGTGCGAGCGCAGCTCTCCGCCGCGGAAGCGGATGTGGCGAGCGCGCGTGAAGAAGCCGCGGCCGCACGGCTCGACGAAGATGCCGTGCTGCGGTCCGCTCGCGCGGAGTCCGCTCGCGCGACCGTCGAGGCGACCTCGGATACCGCATTGCACGGTCAGGGTCTGATCGGCGATCTCCAGTATCGGTCGGCGATCATCAAGAGCGCCGAAGATCGCGATCTCGTCTCGATTGCACGCAGCAAGATCGCCGTGGGCGGCGCCGATGCAACGGCGAAGATCGCGGCGGCGCAAGCGCTCGTCGATCGGTTGTCGGCGACGCTCGCGGCGAAGCGCGCGCAGGAAGCGACGTTGATCGTTCGGGCCGGGGCGACGGGCGTGGTGCAGAACATCGCGATCGATCCCGGGCAGCGCGTCGCGAGCGGTACCGAACTCGCGCGCGTCGCGGACGAACGCGATCTCAAGGCCGTCGTCGCCGTCGCGGAAAGCGACATGCGCGGCATCGTCGCGGGCTTACCCGCGAGCGTACGGTCGGCGGACGGCGCCGTGATCGACGGCCGTGTCTCGCGCATCGCTCCCACCGCCGCGAACGGCACCGTGCCGGTCGACGTCACGCTCGAAGCTCTCCCGCGCGGCGCGCGCGCGTATCAAAACGTCGACGGAACGATCGTGCTCGATCGCGCTCAGAACGCGCTCTCCGTCGCACGGCCCGCATCGGCGAACGGCGCTTCGAGCGTCGCCCTCTACCGGCTCGATGCGGACGGCAACCGTGCGTATCGCACGAGCGTGCGGATCGGCAACGGTTCCGACGATCGCGTGCGCGTCCTCTCCGGCCTGTCCGCGGGCGATCGCGTGATCGTCTCCGATACTTCGAGCGACGACGCTCCCATACTCCGCATACGATGAGGTACGACAT
>CAJCIN010000086.1 GCA_903970385.1 Rhodospirillales bacterium
ACCGCATGTTCTGCGAGTTCCGCACTCGCGTCGTCGCTCGAGGCGAAGAAGACGGCGGCATACCCGCCGGCCGCGAGCGCTTCGGGCGTCGCGGCGCGAATGGGCCACTCGCGATCGCGCCAGCGCAGCGGCTCGGAGCGCGCGCGCGACGCGAACGCGCCGAGCTCGTCGACGGCGCAGCCGCGCTCGTCGAGTACGCGCAGGATCGTCTCGCCGACGACGCCCGTCACTCCGACGACGGCGACTTTCACGATGCCGAACATTCCATGAACGATTCGAGACCCACGACGAGATTGCGACGCGCGCGAACGCCGCGCACTGCGAGGAGGACGCCGGCCATGAACGAGGAGCGCGCGAGCGAATCGTGCCGGATCGTCAGCGTCTCGCCTTCGCCGCCGAAGAGCACTTCCTGGTGTGCGACGAGACCGCGCAGCCGGACGCTGTGGATCGGTACGTCGCGGCCGGCGGCCGCGGTGGCCATGCGACGCGCGGTCGCGCGCGCCGTACCGCTCGGCGCGTCGAGTTTACGATCGTGGTGCAACTCGACGATCTCCGAGGTCGGGTAGAAGCGAGCCGCTTCGGCGGCGAAGCGCATCATCAAAACCGCACCGAGCGCGAAGTTCGGCACGATCGCCGCGCCGATGCCGTATTCGTCGCACATCGATTCGAAACTCACTTCGTCTTCGTCCGTCCAGCCGGTCGCGCCGATCACGGGCGAGATGCCGCGCACGACCGCTTCGCGCGCGACGTCGACCGTCGTCGGATACACCGTAAAGTCGACGACGACGTTCGGAGACGCGGCATCGTACAGGTGCGCGGCGTCGTCGAACATGCGCCCGGCGGGACGCGAAAGGCCGGCGAGGGTCGCGAGATCCTCGCCGGCGTGCGAACGGCCGAACCCGCCGACGAGCTCCATGTCGTCGGCAGCGGATACCGCCGCGCAGACCTCGCGACCCATACGGCCGAGAGCTCCCGCGACGGCGACTTTCAATCCCACGACACGCGCGTCGCGGGAACGCCCGGACTCACGTCGTTACGTCACCTTTTCCAGCGGCGCGTACTTCAGCATGACCATCTTCTCACCGACGTTCGGGAACATGATCGTGAGCAATCCGTCGCCGCCCGCACCTTCCGCCGCCGAAACGAGACCCTCGCCCCATTTCGGGTGACGCACGCGATCGCCGACCTGCAACTTGAGCTGCACGCCCGCCCCCGCGGTTTCGTGGATGGCGACCTCGCGCCAGCGACCGCCGGCCGGGCGCGGCATCGGCACGACGTTGCCGATCACCTCGACGCTCGGCATCTCTTCCAAGAAGCGCGACTTCGGATGCGCGAACGTGTTGCCGAACAGCGTGCGCCGCATGGCGTACGACATGTACAGGCGATCCATCGCGCGCGTGATTCCGACGTATGCGAGACGCCGCTCCTCTTCGAGTTCCGTGAGATCGGTGAGGGCGCGATTGTGCGGGAAGACGCCCTCTTCCAAGCCCGTGAGGAACACGACCGGGAACTCGAGCCCCTTCGCCGCGTGCAGCGTCATGAGCGTGACGAACGACGAGCTCGGGTCGAGCGTATCGAGGTCGCTCACGAGCGCGACGTTCGCGAGAAAATCGTCGAGCGTTCCGGCGTTCTCCTGAGCCTCGAACTCCTTCGCGACGCCGACGAGCTCTTGCAGGTTCTCGAGGCGCGACTTCGCATCGGCCGTATCTTCGCTCTGAAGCTCGCGGATGTAGCCGGACTCTTCCATCACGGCGACGAGGAGGTCGCTGATCGAAAGATCGCCCGCGCGCTCGCGAAGCGACGTGATCAGATCCGCGAAGCGCTCGAGTTCCTTTTGCTTTTTCGGCACCGCGCGTCGCAAGAGTTCCTTGTCGAACACGGTCTGGCCGACCGACACGCCGGCGGCATTCGCCGCGTCGACGAGGCTCGCGAGCGTCTGCTGACCGATCGAGCGACGCGGCACGTTGACGATGCGCCGGAACGCGACGGCGTCCGACGGGTTCACGATGTAGCGCAGGTACGCCATCATGTCTTTGATCTCGGTCCGCGCGTAGAAGCCGACGCCGCCGACCACGCGATACGGGATGCCTTCGCCGAGGAAGCCTTCTTCGAACACGCGCGACTGCGCGTTCGTGCGGTAGAGCACGAGGAAGTCGCGGTAGGCCGCACCCTCGCGCACGAGTTCTTTGATTTTCTCGATGACGTAGCGTGCTTCGGCGCGCTCCGTTTCCGCGCCGTAGACCGTGACCGCGTCGCCCGGCGAGCGATTCGTGAAGAGCTTCTTCTCCGCACGGCCCTCGTTGAGCGAAACGATCTCGTTTGCGACCGTCAAGATCGTCTGCGTCGAACGATAGTTCTCTTCGAGCTTGAAGACTTTCGCGCCCGGAAAATCTTCTTCGAACCGCAGGATGTTCTTGTAATCGCTACCGCGCCACGAATAGATCGACTGATCGTCGTCGCCGACGACCGTCAGGTTCTTGTGCTCGTCGGCGAGGACGGCGCACAGCTTGTACTGTGCATAGTTCACGTCCTGATACTCGTCGACGAGGATGTAGCGGAACTTGTTCTGGTAGCGCGTGCGAACGTCGACGTCGTTTTCGAGCAGCTCGATCGTCTTCGCGATCAGGTCGTCGAAATCGAGACCGTTCGACTCGCGCAGGCGGCGATCGTACTCGCGGAACACTTGGGCGATGCGCTCGCCGAAGAACGACGTATTCTTCGACTCGTACTTGTCGGCGTCGAGCAACGCGTTCTTCGCTTTGCTGATTTCGTCGAGGGCGGCGCCCGGCGAGATCTGGCGCTCGTCGAAATCGAGGTCGTGCAGAACGTCGCGGATGATCGAGCGCTGATCCGTGTCGTCCATGATCGCGAAGTTCGAGGCGATGCCGATCTTCTTGCCGTCGCGGCGCAACATGCGCACGCACGTGGCGTGGAACGTGCCCACCCAGAGATCGCGGGCCGCGTTACCGACCATCTTCTCGAGACGCGCCTTCATCTCGCCCGCGGCCTTGTTCGTGAACGTCACGGCGAGGATGCGGTCCGGAAAGACGTTCTTCTCGTTCAGCAGATAGGCGATGCGGTGGGTGAGGACTCTCGTTTTGCCGCTTCCGGCGCCGGCGAAGATGAGAACGGGTCCGTCGGTATGGCTTACAGCCTCGCGCTGAACATCGCTAAGAGCGTCGGATTGGACAATCATCACCGGTTGTTATTCGCCATCCGGCCGCCGCGCGCCTCGGAGCCGCAAACGGCCGCGCCACGGCGCTTCCGGCGCCGCTCAACGCACGAGATGCAAGACGTCGGCGGGCGGCCGCGTGAGTGCGAGCGCGCTCGCGACGTACGCGAGGGTCGACTCCGCGCCCATGTTGCGATTCACCGCGAGCGGCTCGAGGCCGTCGCAGCAGCCGCCGTTCGCCGTCATCACGGCGCCGCGCGAATTTGTGCCGTCGAACCAGGCGAGTCCCGTCGCGGCGAGCTCTCGATAGCGCGGGTCGCCCGTATACGATTCCGCGGCGAGCGTCGCATCGACGAAGGCCGCCGCTTCGAGCGGCTGTTGCGCGTAGCGCGAGCGCCGGCCGCCGCGCGGGTACCACCCGTCGTTGCCGATCGGCACGAACGCGCCGTCCTCGACGACGACGGACTCGTAGAATGCGAGCGTACGCAGACCGAGTTCGGCGTAGCGGACGTCGCCCAGCACCGTTCCGATGCGGATCAACGCCTCGGGCAGACGCGCGTTGTCGTAGCTCAGCTCGTTCTCGAACCACTCCCAGTCGGATCCGGCGCACGCCGCGTACCGGTCCATCAGGTCGTCGCCGATCTGGGCGAGGACGGTCGCGAGGAGCGGCGCACTTCGATCGAGCGCGTCGTACGCGTGCGCGACGCCGAGCGCCGCGTAGCAACGCGATCGGATGAACCCGAGCTCTGCGACGTTCGGGATCGCCCGCTCGAACAAATCCCGGCACATGCGGCGCCAGCCGTCGTTCGGCGCGTATCGCATGCCGTGCCCGAGCGCCCAGATCGCGCGGCCGTTACTGTCGGGCGTACCGACCTCGTCGAGCCACGTCCGCTCGTAGCTCATGAAATTGTGGAAACGGCCGTCCGGCATTTGGGCGTGCGCGAGGAATGCCAGGTACGTGCGGCCGAGCCGCAGGGCATCGCTACGGTGACGGCCGTAGACGCTCGCGGCGTTCGCGACCATGAACGCGCGCGCGACGTCGTCCGTGCAGTAGCCCTCGTGCCGGTTCGCGATGTCGTACGTCGCGTGCTGCGCGATGCCGACGTCGTCGGATAGCGCGATCACGTGATCGAGAGACGGCTCGCGAGCGAGCTGCGGCAGTCTCACGCCGGCCGCACGAGCCGGGTTGCGCCCGTGAAGCGCGGCCGCGGCGCGACGTCTTCGAACACGCGGGCGTACGCGCGAGCGACGTGCGGCCACGTCATCTGGCGGCCGAAGCGATACGCGCGCCGCTCCGTCGCGCGACGTAACCACGGGTCGTCGAGTAACGCCGTCACGGCGCTCGCGATGGCGCCGGGATCGCGGAACGGGGCGAGGAAACCGCGCTCGAACGCGAGCAATTCCTCGGCATACAGATACGGCGTCGACACGATCGCCTTGCCGAGTCCGACCGCGTACGCGAGCGTCCCGCTGACGATCTGCACGGGGTTCAGATACGGCGTCAGGTAGATGTCGGTCGCGCCCAAGTACTCGATCAATTCGTCGAATTCGAGGAACTTGTCGACGAGCTTCACGTTGTTCGCGAGCCCGTACGCGTCGATCTTGGCGGTCAGCTCCTCGCGATACGATTCGCCCTCGTGGCGACGCACGCTCGGGTGCGTCTCGCCGAGGATCAGATACAACGCCTCGGGGTGCTCCTCGACGATCGCGCGCATCGCATCGATGCCGTATTCGAGCCCTTTGCCTCGGCTGATTAAACCGAAGGTCGACACGATGGTGCGATCCGCATATCCGAGCCGCGCCTTACCGTCGGCCGTCAGCCGGAACGGCACGTCGGGGACGCCGTGGTGGATCACGTGGAGCTTGTTCGGATCGACTCCATACGCGTCGACCAGGATCCGTTTGCCGGTCTCCGAGAGCACGACGACCGCCGCCGCGCGGGCGCAGATGCGCCGGGTCAGCGTCCGATGCTCGGCCGTGGCCTCGGGTAAGACGGTGTGTAACGAGACGACGGACGGCTTTTCGACGGCCTCGAGCAGATCGAGAAACCAGGCCCCGTCGATCCCGCCGAAGAGCCCGT
This sequence comes from Rhodospirillales bacterium, assembly GCA_903970385.1. Classification (GTDB taxonomy): domain Bacteria; phylum Vulcanimicrobiota; class Vulcanimicrobiia; order Vulcanimicrobiales; family Vulcanimicrobiaceae; genus Palsa-1515. Next base: position 5,253 of record CAJCIN010000086.1, read on the forward strand.
ACTCGTGCTGGACGTCGAGCACCTCGGCTTCGTGGGCGTCGATGGCGCGGGCGACGGCGCGATACGAGGCGCGATCGTTCTGAGAGAGCCGCGCGATCACGCGACCGGAGTAGGTCCGCTCGTCGATCCCCGGCTCGTCGATCGCCACCACGTCGCTCTCCGTCGAGAAGACGCTATCGAAACTCTCGACCACGTCTTTCGTGAACGTCGCGATACCGCACTCTCGAGGCGGAAAAGAACCCATGAACAGGGTGCGCGGCGGCGTCGAGCGGACGGCTACTGGCGTTCGGACCTGCACGGGAACCACGATCCTTCAATTCACGACGGGTTTTCGAAGTACCCGAACGTCACGCCGAATAAACCTGAGGGGCCGAAGTAACCCTCGGTTGCCTCCTTAGGAAATTGCCTCCGTCGGCACGCGTCCGGGCGCTGCGACGCGAGCGTCCGGTTCGAGGACGGTGCCCGGTTCGATCGTGGCGTCGTGACCGATGACCGCGCCGTGCTCGACGACGGCTTCGCGACCGACGTGGACGTTCGTCGCGACGATCGCCTCGGAAACGCGTGCGCCGTGGTCGACGCTCACGGCATCCCACAGCACCGCAAAGCGGACGTGCGCGCCTGCGGCGATCGTACACTTCTCGCCGAGCACGGCGTAGGGCCCGACCACGGCCGAGTCCGCAATCGAACTGCCGGCCCCGATGAAGACCGGCGGCCGGACGTTTTCCGGAACGCCGGCCGCGCCGATCGTATAGATGGTGCCGCCGCGGTCGCCGAGGACCGGCGGCGTTTCGAGGACGAGTTTTCCGTCGAGCACGTCGTCGTGGGCCTGGCGATACTGCGCCGGGCGTCCGAGGTCGAGCCAATAATCGTCCGTGACGTACGAATACAGTCGCTCGCCCGCCGCGAGGAGCGCGGGAAACGTCTCGCGCTCGATCGAGACGTTGCGTCCGGCGGGGATCGCCTCGAGCACGCTGCGTTCGAGCAGATACGTTCCGGCATTGACTTCGTTCGTCGGCGCCTCGTCGCGCCGCGGCTTCTCGACGAACGATTCGATCCGGTTCTCGCCGTCACGGACGATGCAGCCGAACGCGGACGGATCGTCGACCTGGATCGCATGCATCGCGCCGACGCCGCCGCGCTCGCGGTGGAACGCGAGCATGGCGCGCAAGTCGAGGCTCGTGAGCACGTCACCGTTGAGCACGAAGAACGTTTCGCGAATCTGGTCCGCGACGTTGCGGATCGCGCCCGCCGTGCCGAGCGGCGATCGTTCGACGACGTACGTCAGCTTGAGGCCGAGCCGCGATCCGTCGCCGAGAGCGTCTTCGATCGCCTGCGGCATGTAGCCGGCCGCGAGAATCGCATGGTCGACGCCGGCGTCGCGCAACCGCGCGAGCATTCGCTCGAGAAACGGAACGCCGAAGAGCGGCACCATCGGTTTCGGGGTGCCGTAGGTGAGCGGACGGAGACGCGTCCCCTCTCCACCGACGAGGATGACTGCTTGCAAGAGTTCTCCTTAGGTCGAACGCGGCGGTGCCTCGCGTCGCCTGTAATGCGCCCTCGGACGTAGCAATTGCCTGCCGACCGACCTTTAGACGCGCGCTCGTGGTCCGACTTGATCGATGCTGGTATACTTCATAATCGTGGCGGACGGCTGCCATGACGTTGGAGGGGACTTTTCTTCCAACCAAAAACGACGCCGACGGTTCTTCCATCCAGTAATCCCGGTTGGTGCAACGGTAGCACCCCTGACTCTGACTCAGGTGATCGTGGTTCGAATCCATGACCGGGAGCGAGACGGCCCTATCGTCTAGTGGCCTAGGACGCCGCCCTCTCACGGCGGTAACACGGGTTCGACTCCCGTTGGGGCTACCAAAAAAACCTCGTTGCGACGAGGTTTTTTGCCGTGACTCTTCGGTCTAGGCCGCGCCCGTGATCT
>CAJCIN010000087.1 GCA_903970385.1 Rhodospirillales bacterium
CACCATCTCGAGCTGGTCGACGAGTTTCGCGATCCGGCGCTTGCCGCGGAAGCGGAGGTACATCGTCGCGAGGATGACCGACATCGCTTCGCAGAGCGGCAGCAACGCGATCGAGAGCAGCAGGCCGCCGTGCATGACGAAGATCGATACGAGCCAGAGCAACGCGCCGACGCCGACGACGCCGAGCATGTATTCCTCGGGCTTCATCTGCAAGTCGGCCTTGATGAGATCGACCTGGAACGCGGCGGAATAACGCCCGATGACGGTCGACACGTCCGACGAGAACGAGTACAGGAGCAGGCTGACGACGCCGAAGACGCTCAGCCCGATCGCGTACGGAAAGATCGTTACCATGCCGCGGCGGCCGCCGGTTTCAGTTTCGAGAGCTCGCGAACGTCGAAGTGGATGCCGGCTTCTTCGAATTTCTTCGCCGCATGCGGTTGCACGCCGCTGAATTGGAATTCGCCGATGACCTTGCCGTCTTCGTCGATGCCTTTGGACTGGAACTTGATGAGCTCTTGCATCGTCACGACGTCGCCTTCCATGCCGACGACCTCGGTGATGCTCGTGCAGCGACGGCTGCCGTCGCGGAGGCGTTCGATCTGCACGACGGCGTCCACGGCGCTCGCGATCTGTTCGCGGATCGCGCGGATCGGAAGATCGAACCCGGCCATGAGGACGAGCGTCTCGAGACGCGCGAGCGCGTCGCGCGGCGTATTCGCGTGGAGCGTCGTCAGCGAGCCGTCATGACCGGTGTTCATCGCCTGCAGCATGTCGAGCGCTTCGCCCGAACGGCACTCGCCGACCACGATGCGGTCGGGGCGCATACGCAGCGAGTTCTTGACGAGATCTCGGATCGAGATCGAGCCTTTGCCTTCGAGATTGGACGGTCGCGACTCGAGCCGGACCACGTGATCCTGGCCGAGCGAGAGTTCCGCCGCGTCCTCGATCGTGACGATGCGTTCGCCTTCGGGAATGAAGTTGGAGAGGATGTTGAGGAACGTCGTCTTTCCCGAACCGGTACCGCCGGAGACGACGATGTTGAGGCGCGATTCGACCATCGCCTTGAGCAGACCGACGGCATCGATCGGCACGGAGCCGAAGCGCACGAGGTCGTCCATCTCGAGACGTTTCTTGCTGAAACGGCGGATCGTGACGGTCGAGCCGTTGAGCGCGAGCGGCTCGATGATCGCGTTGACGCGGGAACCGTCCGGCAAGCGCGCGTCGACCATCGGCGACGACTCGTCGACGCGGCGGCCGATCGGCGCGATGATGCGTTCGATGACGGTGCGAAGGTGGCGTTCGTCGTTGAACGTCCGGTCGGAGAGCGTGATCTTGCCGGCGCGCTCGATGTAGATCGTCTGCGAGCCGTTGACCATGATTTCCGTGACCTTCTCGTCGCGCATCAGGTCTTCGAGCGGCCCGAGGCCGAGCAGCTCGTCGATGATCTCCTGTTGCAGCTCGGCACGGTCTTGCAGGCTGACGTCGTCGCGGTCGGCGAGTTGTTGCGCGATCACTTCGTTGATCTGCGAACGGAGTTCCGCGATCTTCTGACCGTCCGTGTGCGCGCGGCTCGCCGCGACGACGTCGATCCGTTTGGAAACGTTGTCCGTAATCTCGATCTTCAGCTTCGTGCGCCGCTCGTCGCGCGGCTTCACGACGCGTTCGGTCGGCGGTTCCTCACCGGATGCGGCGCCGTTCGAGCTGCCGTTGCGTCCGTGCGACCCGTTCGTCGATGCGGGAGCGGCGGCGTTCGAGCCGAGGCTCACGGAACCGCGGAGCGACAGCGGCTCTTCCTCCGGCATCGCCATCAATTTCTTGGCGAGTTCGGTGATGCTCGACTTGTAGGCCATGCGGTCTTCGCGGCGCGGGATCTCGCCGACGACGGTGGAGAGGGCGCGATCGATCTCGCGCGCGGTGATCTCGGCTTTGGCGCTGCGATTGTTCGTGACGACGCAGATTCGATTGAGCGGCACGCCGAAACGCGACAGATCGCCGATGAGGTGGCGCGTCGCGTTGCTGCCGAGCATCGTCGGTTCCATCACGATCACGATGCGCGTCGCGTGCTGCACGAACGGACGCACCACGTCGGTGAAGGGAGAGCTGCAGTCGACGATCGTCATGCGATGCTGCTGACGCAGCGACGTGGAGAGCTTCTCCATCTCTTCCGTGCGGATCGCGAACGAGTTTTCGAGCGAATCGGTCAGCTCGATCGCGGTGACGCCGAACACTCGCGCGACGGAATAGACGCTCATCGTGCGGTTGGCGGCGAACTCTTTCGTGCAGTCGAGGATCGCCGACATCGAGCGACGGCCGTTGAGGTCGGCATCGACGACGGCGACGGTCTGCTTCTCGCGTGCGGCGGCCTTCGCGAGTTCGACGGCGACGGTCGTCGCGCCCGATCCGCCCTTCGCGTTGACGAAGACGTGGAGGGTTCCGCTCATCGATTGCCTTGGATCAGGCGGTCACCGTCGACGATCGTCACGCTCGGGCGCTCTTTCTTCGCGACCACGACCGGCGGCGGGGGCATCGCGAGCACCGGCGGTACGGATTTCGGAACGGGCGTCGCATCCTGAAAATCGATGTTCTCGGCCGGTTCGGCGCGGATCGGTTCGTTCGGCGAACGTAGCGCGAGACGCAGCGTCGTGTTGAGATCGGCGACCGTCAGGAGGCTCGCCTGTTGCACCGTCACGCCGAGCGTGACCGTCGCGGGCACGCCGCCGTTTTGGCCGGGTGGAGCCGGCGACTGATCCGGTGCCGGTTCGATCGCGTTGTTGAGCGCGAGGACGAGTGCGCCGCGGATGATCGCGTACGTGTTCGGATGGTCGCCGCTGCCCTTCGCCACCGACGCGAGCACGTCGACGCGGTCGCCCGGTTGGATCAACCCGTTGACCGACTTGATCGCGTCGACCGCGATCGTCACCGCGCGCATACCCGGCTTGAGGCGACCGTCGAGTCCGACCGCGGCAGGCTGACCGATCTTCGAATCCGTGATCGTCGAGTTCATCGGGATCGCGATGAGCGACACGTCGCCGATCGCGACGTGCGGGTCGGCGATCGCGCCCGGCTCGATTTGATTCGCGGGGCGTTTGGTGAGCGTGAGCATGTCGGGCGTGATCTTCGCACGCGTCGGAATATCGCGGTTCGCGATGACGACGGGCTTCGACTCGACGACTGCGACCTGCGCCGACTGGTTGACGGAGTTCAGGTACCGTAACGTCAAGAGGCCCGTCGTAACGGCGAGCACGATGGCGACGATCAGGGTGATTCGGCGACTATTCACAACGGGATCCTCAATGACAGAAACGGAGCGACGGTGTGCGAGAGCGCGACGAGAAGCGCTCCGAAGGCGATTGCGACGCCATAGGGCAGTTTGATCGACGTGGCGGGAGCGGCCGGCGCGACGGTGCCCTTGTACAAGAAGGGCCGGGCCATCGCGAGTGCCGACGCGACGACCGGCCGGAGCGAACCGGTCGCGAGCGCGACGACGAGCGCGAGCGCGCCGCCGCCGATCGACGTGTACAGTAAGAAAGGAAGCGTGTCGTGGAAGCCGAGCGCGCCGGCACCCGCCGCGAGCAACTTCACGTCGCCGCCGCCGAGCCAGCCCA
>CAJCIN010000088.1 GCA_903970385.1 Rhodospirillales bacterium
CGCTGAACCGGCGGCCGCCCGCGAGCGTCCGCGGCTTCCACGTCGGCTACTACGAAAACGCCGGCTGGTTGCGCGCGTCGCCCGCGCTCGCCCGCGCCTCGCGCGAAGCGGCGGCGCTCTTCGAGTCGCTCGGCGCGCACGTCGTGCCGTTCGAGCCGCCGCACGTCGAAACCGCGCTCGATCTCTTCTACGGCATCCTGAGCGCCGACGGAGGACGTGGCGCGATCGATGCGCTCGGCTCGGACGCGCGCGACCGGCGCGTCTCCGCGTTGCTCGCGATCGCGACGAAGCCGCGCGCGTTCGTCGCGCTCGTCGAGCGCGTGCTCGCGGTTGCGGGCCAACACGGGCTGTTGCAAATGGTGCGCAACTACGGCTTCGCCGATACGCGCCACTACTGGAAACTCGTCGAGGGCCTACGCGCCTACGCGCGCATCTTCGAGCGCGCGATGGACGCGTCGCCCGGTGGACCGCTCGATCTCATCGTCGCGCCGCCGGTGGGGTTGCCCGCGCTACCGCACGGGATGAGCGAGACCGTCGGCACCGCCGGTGCCTACGCGCCGCTCTACAATCTGCTCGGCTATCCGTGCGGCACGCTGCCGTTCACGCGCGTGCGCGCGGATGAGGAGACGTTCCGCACGCCGTCGCGCGACCGGCTCGTCGACGGAGCGTACGAAACGGAATGCGGCAGCACGGGCCTGCCCGCCGGCATCCAGATCGTCGGGCGGCCGTGGCGCGAGGACACGGTGCTCGCCGCGATGGAAGCGATCGAGGCGATCGTCCGCGTGCGGGACGATTACCCGCACACACCGATCGCCCCGCGCTGATTTAAGCGGCGGCTTCTTCTTCCCCGAGGACGCGCTCGATCGCGGTCACGATGCGATCGTAGCCCTTGTCGCCGGCTTGGAAATGCCGCAGTTCGTGGTTGCGGTTGAACACGTAGTACGCCGGCACGAACTGATTCTGGAATCGATCGACGAGCGTGTGCTCGTCGTCGATCGCACAGCGCTGCGTCAGCCCCATCTCCCCGAGTGCGTCGGCCGTGACGCGAGCGTGATCGAGTTCTTCCGGACCGCGCGGCTGATGGATCGCGATCACCTCGAGGCCCTCGGCCCCGAAGCGATCGCGCCACTCCACGACCTGCTTCGCCACGTCGTGACAGATGTAGCAGCTCACGGACCAGAAATGCACGAGCACCGGTTTACCCGCGAGCGTTTCGGCCGTGGGTTCTTGACCGTTCAGCCACGTCTGCACGCCGTCGAACGACGGCAGCGCGCTGCGCATGCGAAGTGCCACGATCAGGCGACCGAGAGCAGCTTCTTGCCGGGCTTCCAATCGGCGGCACAGAGCCCGCCGGTCTGCAGCGCCTGCAACACGCGGAGCGTTTCGTCGACGCTGCGGCCGACGTTGTCGTTCGTCACGACCGTGTAGCGCAGTACGCCTTCCGGGTCGATGATGAAGAGCCCGCGTTGCGCGACGCCCGACGCCTCATCGAGCACGTTATACGCGCGAGCGACTTCTTTCTTGTAGTCCGCGACGAGCGGATACTTCACGCCCGCGATGCCGTTCTTGTCGAGCGGCGTGTTCAGCCACGCGAAGTGACTGTGCACGGAATCGGTCGACGCGCCGAGGACGTCGGCGCCGAGATCGGTGAACTCGTCGTAACGATCCGAAAGCGCCGTGATCTCCGTCGGACACACGAACGTGAAATCGAGCGGGTAGAAAAAGAAGACGAGCCACTTTCCTTTGTAGTCGGAAAGGGCGATCTCGAAGCCGAGATCTTTCGCGCTCGTGGCATTCTTCGTGCTCGGAAGTTTGAACTCGGGTGCGGGCAAGCCGATTTGCGCCATGAGGGTGTGGAAATTCCTTTCGGGGCCATAAGGCAAAAGTGAAAGTGAATTCTATGTTCACTCTTCTCCCATCATACGACCGGCGGCGGTCGGGCGTCTACGACTCTTGCCGCCGCAGAACGGCCGGCGCCGACGTCAGCGCTTCGGCAGCGGCCGCGCGGGGTTGCCGACGACGCGCTCGCCCGCCGCGACGTCGCGGATCACGACCGCGCCCGCGCCCGTGAGCGCGCGATCGCCGACCTCGACCGGCGCGACGAGCGTCGAGTTCGAGCCGATGCGCACGTCCTTGCCGATCGTCGTGCGGTGCTTGTTCTTGCCGTCGTAGTTCGCCGTGATCGTGCCCGCGCCGATGTTGGTGCGCTCGCCGATCGACGCGTCGCCGATGTACGCGAGGTGACTCGCCTTCGCCCCCGGTGCGAGCGTCGACGCCTTGATCTCGACGAAGTTGCCGATGCGCGCGCCCGTGCCGATCTCGTTGCCGTGCCGCAGGTGCGCGTACGGCCCGACGAGCGCGAAATCGCCGATGGTCGTGTCGATCACGACGCTGTCGCTGATGACGACGTGCTCGCCGATCCGCGCGTTCGCGAGGCGCGAGTTCGGCCCGATCTCGCTGTGCGCGCCGACGACGGTTTCGCGGCCGAGGGTGGTGTTCGGGAGCAGCGTGACGTCGGCCGCGAGTTGGATATCGGGCTCGAGGTACGTCGTCGCGGGATCGGCGATCGTCACGCCCGCCCGCATGTGGCGCTCGCACAAGCGCCGGTTCAGCAGCGCGGACGCGGCGGCGAGCTCCACGCGATCGTTCACGCCGAGCACGCTCCGGAAGTCGTCCGCGACGACCGGGGCAACCCGGTCGCCCGCGCGCACGAAGTGCGCGATCGTGTCGGTGAGATAATACTCGCGCTGCGCGTTGTCATTGGTGAGTTGCGCGCACGCCGCGCGTAGCTTCGCTTCGTCGTAGGCGTAGAGGCCGGCGTTCATCTCGTCGAGCGCCAGCTCGTCGTCCGTCGCATCGCGCGCTTCGACGATGCGCGCGACGTGCGCGCCGTCGCGTACGATACGTCCGAAGCTCGACGGCAGCGGCATGCGCGCCGTGACGAGGGCGAGTGCGTGTTCGCGCGCGGCGATCGCGCGCGCGACGAGTTCGACTTCGACGAGCGGCATGTCGCCGTTGAGCACGAGCAGCGTGCCGCCGGCGGGTTCGAGGCTCGCGAGCGCCATCTGCACCGCGTGGCCCGTACCGAGTTGCGGCTCTTGCAGCACGCCGCGCACGCTCGCATGACCGGCCGCGCCGGCGACCGCGTCGACGTGATCCGCGAGGTCGCCGTTCGTCACCACGGTCACGTCGGAGACGCCGGCGTCGCGTAGCGCGCGCAACACCCACCAGAGCATCGGCCGGCCACACAACTCGTGCAACACTTTCGGCCGCGCGCTCTTCATCCGCGTGCCCTTGCCGGCGGCGAGGACGACCGCGCGCACGTTCGCCACTAGGCGACGCTCCCGATCGGCTCGGGGGCGGCGAGGAGTTTGCGCCACGCTTCGGTTTCGGCTTTCGTCGCGCCGCCGACCGTCTCGAGCGCGACGCGAAGGCGCTCGCGCACGAGATCGCGACCGAGGAGCGCCATCGATTCGAAGAGCGGCACCGACTGCGCGCTCCCGCTCACCGCGATGTAGACCGGCCGCACGGCGTCGCGCAATTTCATCTCGGAGCGCTCGACGACGCGCCGGATCGCGGCTTCGATCTCGGTCGCGTTCCAATCGCCGACCGCATCGCACTCCGCGAGCACGAGCACGAACAGTTTGCGAATCGCATCCCCATCGAGTTTGCCGCCCTCGTACGCCGCACGCGGCACGTCGAGTCGTCCGGCGAAGAAAAACGAGAGGAGCGGTCCGAGATCGGAGAGCCGCTCGATGCGCTTCTGCGCGAGGCCGGCGATCGCCGTGAGGTACGATTCGTCGAACGCCCACGCCCGCACGCGCGCGACGAGCTGCGGCACGTCGAGCGTCTCGCGAAGATACCGGGCGTTGAGCCAGTCGAGCTTCGCGACGTCGAACACGGGGCCGCCGAGCGAAATGTGATCGAGGCCGAAGCGTGCGACGAGCGTCGGAAGGTCCATCATCTCTTCGCCGTCGACGGGCGGCACGCTGAAGAGCCCGAGAAAATTCGCGAGCGCCTCGGGCAAGTAGCCCATGCGCTTGTAGAACAGGATGCTCGTCGGGTTCTTGCGCTTACTGAGCTTCGAGCGATCCGCGTTGCGCAACAGCGGCAGGTGCGCGATCTTCGGCATCTCCCAGCCGAACGCACGATAGAGCAGCAGATGCTTCGGTGCCGATGAAATCCACTCTTCGCCGCGCATCACGTGCGTGATGCCCATGAGGTGATCGTCGACGACGTTCGCGAGATGGTACGTCGGCCAGCCGTCCGACTTCACGAGCACCTGCATATCGACGGCGCTCCACTCGAATACGATCGGCCCGCGCAACAGATCGTCGATCGTCGCGCTGCCCTCGCGCGGCACGACGAGACGCACGACGAACGGCAGATCGGCGGCGACGTTCGCCGCGATCTCCGCCTGCGTGAGCGAGAGGCAGCGTCCGTCGTACGCCGGCGGCACGTTGCGCGCGCGCTGCTCGCGCCGCATCTCCTCGAGCCGGTCGGGCGTGCAGAAACACTTGAACGCGGTGCCGTTCTCGAGCAGCGTTTGCGCGTGCGCGTCGTAGATGTCGAGACGTTCGCTCTGCCGGTACGGTCCGTGCGGGCCGCCGACGTCCGGGCCCTCGTCCCACGCGAGGCCGAGCCAATGCAACGCCTCGAGGATCACGTTCTCGGACGCGGCGGTGCTGCGGTTCCTGTCCGTGTCCTCGATGCGCAGCACGAACTCGCCGCCGTGCTGTTTCGCGAAGCAGTAATTGACGAGCGCCACGTAGGCCGTGCCCACGTGAGGATCGCCCGTCGGCGACGGGGCGATCCGCGTTCGAACCTTCATCCGGGCGGTCTAGCCGACGAGCTCGCGACGCTTACCGCACTCGCGTTCGACGAAGGTGACGATATTGGAGAGCGGCGCGCCGGGCGTGAAGATCTCGCGCACGCCGAACGCCTTGAGCTCGCGCGCGTCGTCGGCCGGGATCGTGCCGCCGCCGAAAAAGACGATGTCGCCCGCGCCCTGCGCCTTCAGTTGTTCGAACACCGCCGGAAACAGCGTCATGTGCGCGCCCGAGAGGATCGAGAGCCCGATCCCGTCGGCGTCTTCCTGAATCGCCGTCTGCACGATCTGTTCGGGCGTCTGGAAGAGGCCCGTGTAGATCACTTCCATACCGGCGTCGCGGAGCGCGCGAGCGATGACTTTCGCGCCGCGATCGTGGCCGTCCAGGCCGGCTTTGGCGACGATGACGCGGAGGGGTCGAGCTGTCGGCATACGGTTTCGGGGTTCGCCGACGAGATGCGCGATTCCCGACCGTTAGTCGCCCGTCGCGGCCGGCACGGGCCCGGCGCTCTGCGGCGGCGGCGCGTCGACGACGAACAGCGTGCCCTTCTCGTAAACGGCGTCGCCGTCGATCGTGCGCGCGGGCCGGCCCGGTTCGAGCCCGACCTCGACCGGAGCCGCGTCGCTCGGGTCGAGCGAGCGCGCGGCCAACACGAGGCGGCCGGGCTGCCGCCCGCGCCTCGGAAGCGCTTCGAGCACCACGCCGTGGCCTCGCGTCTCGGCCGAGTAGAATCGGCCTGCGACGAGCGCGCTCGCCGTCGTTTCGAAATGGAAGAGGTCGCCCGCCTTCACGTCGCGCGAGGAGAGCCGCTCCACGAGACGCACCTCGACGCGCGCCGCGGCGGAGACGAACGACCCGTCCATCGCGCGCGCCGGCGGCGCCGCCACGGTGACGCAGAGTGCGATCGCGCAGACGAGTGCGAAGGCGGCGTTTCGCACGCTAACTCGCGGGCGAGGGTGAGGGTGACGGCGATGCATCCGGCGACGGTTCCGGTGTCGGCTGCGCCGTCAAGAGCGGAGCGGGAACCGTGCGCGGCGGGATCGTGAGGACGCCGAACCGCGCGCCTCGCTCGAGGATCATGTCGCCGGAATAGGTCGTCAGAATGCCGCCGCCGAGGACGACGATCGGCAGCGGCACGACGATCGGCCGGCGATGCCGGTCGGAGAGATGTCCGCGCGCCGGATTGCGGGGATCGGAATTCACCCAGACCGTGTCGCCGTCGGGGAGATCGATGCTGTCCGCCTGCAATGCGAGGATGCCCTGATGCTTCGCATCAGCCGGCTGCACGACCGCGAGCCGGCCGTGCCCGGGCGTGCCCTTCGGGATCGCGAGCGTTCCGAGCGTTACGTCGCGCGTCGTCGCAAAGCCGAACGTGTCGCCGACGTGCGACGTCGCCGAGTCCAGCCGCTCCGTGAGTTCGACTTCCAGGTAGACGTCGACCGGTACCGTTACCGACGCCGCGAACGACGCTCGCCCGGAGAGGGCGAGCGCGAACGCCGCGACGACGATACCGACGGAGCGGGTGATGCTAGAACGCCGCCCGTTCCGTGTAGCGGCCGTAGACGTCGACCATCGCTTGCACGATCTCGCCCTCGGTCGCGAGCGCGTTGACCGCGTCGATGAGCGGCGGCATCACGTTGAACGATTCGTCCGCGCACGCGCGCTTGAGCGACGCGAGCGCGCGCTCGACCGCGGCGCCGTCGCGCGACGCGCGGACGTCGCGCACCGAGCGCGCCTGCGTCTCTTCCATCTCGCGACCGATCTTCAGCAACTCCATGTCGTCGTCGTTTTCGTCCTTCACGAACGCGTTCACGCCGACGATCACGCGGTCGCGCGTTTCGAGCGAGCGCTGGTAGCGATACGATGCGTCGGCGATCTCGTGCTGGAAGAAACCTTCCTCGATCGCTTCCACGACGCCGCCGAACTCTTCGATCTGCGTGAAATACGCTTCGGCTTGTTTCTCCATCTCGTCGGTCAAGGCTTCGACGAAATACGAACCGCCGAGCGGATCGACGACGGCGGTGACGCCCGTCTCGTACGCGAGCACCTGTTGGGTGCGTAGCGCGATCTCGACCGACTTTTCCGTCGGCAGCGCCATCACTTCGTCCATCGAGTTCGTGTGCAGCGATTGCGTGCCGCCGAGCACGGCCGCCATCGCCTCGTAGGCCACGCGAACGATGTTGTTCTCCGGCTGCTGCGCCGTCGCGCTGCAACCCGCGGTCTGCGTGTGGAAGCGCAGCGTCCACGAACGCGGATCCTTCGCGCCGTAGCGCTCGCGCATGCGCCGCGCGTAGATGCGGCGCGCCGCGCGGAACTTGCAGATCTCTTCGAAGAAGTCGATGTGCGAATTGAAAAAGAACGAGAGGCGCGGCGCGAACGCGTCGATGTCCATGCCCGCCTTCATCGCCGCCTCGACGTATGCGAAGCCGTTGGCGAGCGTGAACGCGAGCTCTTGCGCCGCGGTCGATCCCGCCTCGCGGATGTGATAGCCGCTGATCGAAATCGTGTTCCACTTCGGCATCTCGGCCGTGCAGAATTTCATCATGTCGACGATGAGACGCACGTGCGGACGCGGCGGAAAGATCCATTCTTTCTGCGCGATGTATTCCTTGAGGATGTCGGCCTGCAGCGTGCCGCCGAGCGCCGCGCGCGGAATGCCTTTGCCTTCGGCGGTCGCGATGTATTGCGCGAGCGCGATCGGCGCGGGGCCATTGATCGTCATCGACGTCGTGATGCCGCCGAGATCGATGCCGGCGAACAGCGTTTCCATGTCCCGCAGCGAGTCGATCGCGACGCCGCATTTGCCGACTTCGCCGAGCGATTGCGGCGCG
>CAJCIN010000089.1 GCA_903970385.1 Rhodospirillales bacterium
GACCGAGTGCGACGTCCGCCACCGTGCGCGCGAGCGGCCCCTCTTGGCTGACGATCGCGCGTTGACCGTCGAAGATCGGCAGGCGCGTCGAGTCGTCGAGTCGTCCGCTCGTCGGTTTGAGCGACGCGATGCCGCAGAACGCCGCCGGAACGCGCAGGCTTCCGCCGACGTCGCTCCCGAGCCCGAGCGGCGATCCGCCGGCGGCGATGATCGCGGCCTCACCGCCGCTCGAACCGCCGCACGTTCGCGCGAGATCCCACGGGTTGTTCGTGCGTCCGTAGAGCGGATTGTCGCTTTCGATATAGATCATCAGTTGCGGTACGTTCGTCTTGCCGACGACGATCGCGCCGGCTTTACGCCAGCGCGCGACGTACGGATCGTCGCGCTCGGCGCGATCGTTCGCGCGCGACGGCAAGCCGAACGTCGACGGCGTTCCGGCGACGTCGAGGCACTCTTTGATCGTCACGGGTACGCCGCCGAGCGCGCCGATGTCTTCGCCGCGCGCGCGACGCTCGTCGACGTCGCGCGCTTCCGCGAGCGCTTCGTCAAAACGCGTGACGACGACGGCGCGAAGCGCGCCGTCCACCGCTCGGATGCGTTCGATGTGCGCGCTCACGACGTCCACGCTCGAGAAGTCGCCGCGTGCGATACCGCTCGCGAGCGCGGTCGCGGAGTGCGTCCATAACTCGTCCATTAGAGCGGCGACTTCGCGCCGCTTTCGGGCGGGCCTGGGACGCGAACCGGCGAAGGTTATGGGATGGCGTTGAAGGTCGTTCTGCTCTCGCATTCGCCCGATCCGGAGCGCTCCGTCGCGACGGCCGCGAGAAACTGTTATAGCCCGCGCGACGTGGAGACGATCGACGAGAATTGGACGCCGGGCGAGGTCGAGGCGATGGTGAGTCGCGTGCGCGACGCCGGTCACCTCTCGACGTTCGAACACACGATGTTCACCTTCGGCGTGTCGGGCGTGTCGCGCGCGCTGACGCATCAACTCGTGCGTCACCGGCACATGTCGTACGAGCAGAAGAGCCAGCGGTATATCAAGGTGAAGGGTCAGTTCGACTTCATCACGCCGCCGTCGATGACCGGCCGCCCGGAGATCGTCGCGAAGTACGAAGCGCTGATGGCGCAGATCTCCGAGTTTTATGCCGAAGCACTCGCAGCCGGCGTTCCCGCCGAAGACGCGCGCTTCGCACTCCCGAACGCGGCCGAAACACAGATCGTCATCACTGCGAACGCGCGGGCGCTCCTCGACTTCTTCACGCTGCGTTCGTGCAACAACGCGCAATGGGAGATCCGCGAGCTCGCGTTCGCGATGTTGCGTCTCTCGAAGCGCGCGGCGCCGTCGCTGTTCGTGCGCGCCGGTGCGACGTGCGTGCGCGGATATTGCAACGAGCCGAACGGCCCCGAGTGTCCGCGGTACGTCGCGGTTCGTAACCCGGTCGCGGTGCGCCGGCGTGCCGGGTTGACCGAAGACGGTCCGGAACGCGCGAACCCGGATATCGTCGCCGATCGACAGACGGCGGCGCTCGCAGGCTAACCCCGTCCGCTTCCTCGTGCGCGTGCTGCTCGCCGCGCTGATCGTCACGTCCCTCGCGTCGCTCCGCCCGATGCCGGCGAACGCGTATCCGCCCGAGGTCGATCGTCGCGTGACGCAGCTTCCTGCGGCGATGTTGACCGCGCGGCCTCCGCAAGCGCTGGTCGACCCGCGGCGTCAGCACGCCGCCGAGCGATTCCTCACCTACAACCGGCCGCTGTATTTCCTCTGGGCGCTGTTCCAAGTCGCCGCCTTTCTCTACCTTTGGGCGTCCGGCACGGGCGCGAGGTTACGCGACCTCGTACGCTCGCGCGTTCGCAACACGTTCGCGATGCGCTTCGTGTACGGAGCGCTCCTCGCGTGCATCGCGGGGCTCGCGTCGTTTCCCGTCTCGCTCGTCCGCTACCGGCTCGACTATTCGTACGGCCTCACGACGGAGCACGCGCCGAACTGGTACTACGACGGGCTCGTGAACGGCGCCGTCGATGCGTGCGTGGCGGGCGCGATCGTCGCGTGCGTCTTCGCGCTCGTCGATCGCACGCGATTCTGGTATCTCTACGCGATGGCGGGATTGTTCGTCGTGACGCTGTTGCTCGCGTTCGCCGAACCGGTCGTCGTCGCGCCGCTCTACAATCACTTTTCGACGTTACCGGCCGGCGCGCCGATCCGCGCGCGCATCGAAGCACTCGCAACCGCGGCCGGCGTCGGTGAGGCGCCGATCCTCGTCGACGACACGTCGCGCCGCACGACGTCGATCGTTGCGGACGTCGCCGGTTTCGGGCCGACCAAGCGGATCGTGCTCGGCGACGGGCTGCTCGCGAACGCGACGCCGGGCGAGGTCCTGTTCCTCACCGCGCGCGAGCTCGGGCATTACGTGCACGGCGACGACTTCCGCTTGTCGCTGCTCTGGACGTTCCTCTTTATCTTCTGCACGGCGCTCGCGGTTGTCTGCGCGGATCGCGTGGTCTTCCGCCGCGACGACGATCCGCTCGCGCGACTCTCGCTCGTCTTCGCGTTTCTCGGCATCTTCGGTCTCGCCGTCGCTCCGATCTACAACGCGTACTCGCGCAACAACGAGTCGCGCGCGGACGCGTTCGCGGTCGCGCTGACGCACGATCGCGCGTCGGCGATCCGGGCGTACGTGCGCATCGCGGACGAGACGCTCGCCCCGCTGTGCCCCGCGCGCGGCGTGCGCTTGTACTTCTACAACAGCCCGCCGATCGGCACGCGCATCGCGAAAGTCGCGGGTAGCCGCGACCCATGCCGCTGACCGCTGTTCGCTACTGAAAAATAGCGCGTTTATGCCACCTTACGATCATCTCAATCGCGAGAACATCGACCTTATCGAAAACATCTATCGCGATGCGCTCGAGCAGCTGAAGAGCCGCCTTGAGTCTCTTGAACGGTTCCCGGTTCAGGAAGAAGAATTGGATCGCGCCCTCTCCATGACTGTCGCGATGCTTGCCGCTGGCATTTACAGCGCGGGTTGCGCGTTACTAAACCTATTTAATGCAGACCTTGGACTTCAGATGCCAGCGCTGGTCCGTTCTCAATTCGAAGCTGCTGTGAAAATTGCTTACGTCCGAAGTGATCCGAACCGAGCCCGGGACTTCATCGATGCTGAGCCGTTCGAGCGTTAGTTTTTGACATTGGACCACGCGGTCAGCCCTGCGCTGATGAAGAGCATTAAAGATGACGCCTTGTCAGTGATCCGCCAAAGGCGGAAACTGATTGGTGACGAGAACGATCAGCGAGCGATACTCGATGGTAAGATCGACCCAAATTATACGAAAATTCGGAACAAGCTCAAATTTAAGTCTGTTGAGGAAATGCTACGTGTTCTTCACAGAACCGATCCAAGGTGGTCAGCTGACCTTTACACCATAATGTTTCGAATAGGAAGTCAACCGACACATAACTCCGTGCTATTTGTGCGACAAGCCTTCCCCGGGTTCCATTCCGACGGAACAGCCAGATTTTCTATCGACCAACATTTCGAAGGAGCGGCCGACTATCTTCTGCAGGCTGCTAACTACCTTCTCGGCGCATGCTCAAATCTGGACGATATCTTCGGCGCCGGCTCGGATGAGCGGGCGCATCTCGTTGAAATCGTTCAACGACATCAAAAGCTTGCGCGTCATCTGGGCGCTGTAACTTAGTTTTGTGTTCTAGAATGTGTTGAACGTCGTCAACTAGATTGTGGTCGCGCCGCCGTCCACCGAGATGTCCGCTCCCGTGACGTACGACGCGCCGGGCGACGCCGGCCAAAGCACCGCGGATGCGACTTCTTCCGGCGTTCCGAAGCGACGCATCGGGACGGGCGCGAGCGCGGCCCGTTCTCGATCGGCGCGGTCTTCGCCCGTGCCGAGCATCGGCTCCCACATCGGCGTGAGCACGGCCGCCGGCGTGACCGCGTTGCAGCGGATAGTCCATCTCGGCGCAATAGAGCGCGACGGACTGCACGTGGTTGATCACCGCTGCCTTACTCGACGCATACGCGGCGGCGCGCGGAACGGCGACCTTGCCGCTCCGTGACGCGATCGCGACGATCGAGCCGCCGCGTTCTCGCAACGCGCGGATGCCGTGCTTGCACGCGAAGAAGACGCCGTCGAGATTCACCGCGTGGACGGCGTGCCACGCGTCGAACGACGCGTGCTCGGGAATCGTGTGGACCCATCGGCGGATCGAAATGCCCGCGTTCGCGACGACGACGTCGAGACCATCACGATCCAGCGCGCCGTCGACCACGCGCCGCCAATCGTCTTCGGAGCGGACGTCGAGACGTTCGTAGCGCGCGCCGATCTCTCGCGCGAGCGCGAGCCCGGCATCATCGGCGACGTCGGTCGCTATCACGGAGTCGCCGTTCTCGACGAAGGCGCGCGCGATCGCAGCACCGATGCCGCGTGCGGCGCCGGTGACCAAGACGGAGCGTGGCAACGCTACGGTGCGGAGTGCGGGCCGAGCGACGGCGGCTTGCCGAGCACGTCGGTGATGCTCGTCG
>CAJCIN010000090.1 GCA_903970385.1 Rhodospirillales bacterium
CGCCGTCGCGCGCTGCTGCGAGGGTCTCGCGGGCGTCGACCCGCTGCGCGTCGCGACGAAGACGATCAACGGCCTCTACGATGGGGCGACCACCCAAGAGCTCGACCGGCTCTCGATTCAGACCAGCGCCATGCTGACGGCGGAAGATCCGGCGTACTCGCAACTTGCGGCACGGCTGCTCGCGACCTATGTCGTCAAAGAAGTCCGCAACCAAGAGATCCACTCGTTTTCACAGTCGGTCGCGGCCGGGTATCGCAACGGCCTCATCGCCGAAGACCTGGCCGGGTTCGTGCTTGCAAACAGCCGCAAACTCAACGATGCGATCGATGCGAGCCGTGACGACCGGTTCGAATACTTCGGCCTGCGCACACTCTACGAGCGGTACTTGCTGCGCCACCCGCAAACGCGCGCCGTCATCGAGACGCCGCAGCACTTCTTCATGCGCGTCGCGTGCGGCGTCGCGAAGTCCGCATCGGAAGCGCTCGCGTACTACGATGCGTTCTCGTCACTCGACTACATCCCGAGCTCGCCGACGCTCTTCAACTCCGGCACCGCGCACCCGCAACTCTCGTCGTGCTTCTTGCTCGATTCGCCGATCGATACGCTCGAGGCGATCTACGACACCTATCGCGATGTCGCGATGCTCTCCAAGTTCTCCGGCGGGATCGGCCTGAGCTATTCACGCGTGCGCTCGCGCGGTTCGCTGATCCGCGGTACGAACGGCCAATCGATGGGGATCGTCCCGTTCCTCAAGACGCTCGACGCCTCGGTCGCCGCGGTCAATCAGGGCGGCAAACGCAAGGGCGCGTGCTGCATCTACCTCGAGCCCTGGCACGCCGACATCGAAGAATTCCTCGAGTTGCGCGACAACACGGGCGACGACGCGCGCCGGACGCACAACCTCTACCTCGCGAACTGGGTGCCGGATCTGTTCATGCAACGGGTCGAGGCCGATCTGCCGTGGTCGCTGTTCGATCCGAAGGACGTCCCCGAACTCGTGGATTGCTGGGGCGACGCGTTCGCGAGCGCCTACTCGGCGGCTGAGGCCGCGGGGCTCGCGAAACGTGAAGTGCCGGCCCGCGATCTCTACGGCAAGATGATGCGCACGCTCGCGCAGACCGGCAACGGCTGGATGAACTTCAAAGACACGTCGAATCGCACGTGTAACCAGACCGCCGAGCCGCAAAACGTCGTCCATCTGTCGAACCTCTGCACGGAGATCATCGAGGTCACCCGTCAGGGACGAACCGCCGTCTGCAACCTCGGCTCGATCAACTTGGGGCGCCACGTCGAAGGCGGCACGTTCGACTATTCCAAGCTCGCCCGTACCGTGCGTCTCGCCGTGAAGCAGCTCGATCGCGTGATCGACGCCACGTTCTATCCGACCACTGCGGCCGGCGCCTCGAATAGCGAGTGGCGACCGGTCGGGCTCGGTGTGATGGGCTTGCAGGACGTGTTCTTCAAACTCCAGCTCGCCTTCGACTCCAATGAAGCGCGGACGATCTCTGCGCGTATTGCGGAAGAGATCTACTACCAGGCGCTGCTCGCGAGTTGTGAGATCGCCGAGGCGGAAGGCGCGCATCCGGCGTTTGCGCAGACGCGCGCAGCGCGCGGTGAACTGCAATTCGACTCCTGGGGCGTGACGCCGTCGGATCCGGAGCGCTGGGAATCGCTGCGCGCCCGCATCCGCACCTCGGGGCTGCGCAACTCGCTGTTGATCGCGATCGCACCGACCGCGACGATCGCCTCGATCGCCGGCGTCTACGAGTGCATCGAACCCCAAGTCTCGAACCTCTTCAAACGCGAGACGCTCTCGGGCGAGTTCTTGCAGATCAACACCTACCTCGTCGCCGACCTCAAACGCATCGGTCTCTGGACCGAAGCGATCCGCGAGCAGATCGTCGCTGCCGAAGGCTCCATCGCCGGCATCGCTGAGATCCCGGCGGCGTTGCGCGAACGCTACCGCACGGTCTGGGAGCTGCCGCAGAAGGCGCTCATCGACCTGGCCGCGGCGCGCGGGCCCTTCATCGACCAGAGCCAATCCCTCAACCTCTTCGTCGAGAGTCCCACCATCGGGAAGCTCTCGTCGATGTATCTCTATGCCTGGAAGAAGGGCATCAAGAGTACCTATTACTTGCGTTCCCGCCCTGCATCGAAGATCACGAAGACGACGGTGACGACCGCCCGCGAAACCGAGCCGACTGCGGCCGAAGCCATCGCGTGCTCGCTCGAGAACCCGCAGAGCTGCGAGGCCTGCCAATGATCGCCGCACCGCCGTCGCTGCTCGATCCGGGCTTCAACCTCACGCTGCGCCCGATGCGTTACCCGCAGTTCTACGAAATGTACCGCGCGTCGATCGCCAATACGTGGAGCGTCGAGGAGATCGATTTCGCGACCGACCTCCACGACTTGCGCGAGCGGATCAGCCCGGCGGAGCGGCACCTGATCCGCCGCCTGGTCGCGTTCTTCGCCACCGGCGACACGATCGTCGCCAACAATCTCGTGCTCAATCTCTACAAGCACGTCAACGCCCCCGAAGCGCGGATGTATCTCTCGCGCCAACTCTTCGAGGAGGCGCAGCACATCCAGTTCTACCTGACGTTGCTTGATTCGTACATCCCCGACGAGCGCGACCGGTTCGAGGCCTTCGATGCGATCGAGCGCATCCCGTCGATTCGGGCCAAGGGCGAGTTCTGCTTCAAATACATCGGTTCGATCGACGAGCTCGATCGCATCGAGACCGATGCGGACCGGCGGGCGTTCTTGCTCAACCTGATCACGTTCGCGACCGCGATCGAGGGGTTATTTTTCTTCGCCGCGTTCGCGTACGTGTATTTCCTACGCTCGCGCGGCTTGCTCAACGGGCTCGCCGCCGGCACG
Organism: Rhodospirillales bacterium; assembly: GCA_903970385.1. Taxonomy (GTDB): domain Bacteria; phylum Vulcanimicrobiota; class Vulcanimicrobiia; order Vulcanimicrobiales; family Vulcanimicrobiaceae; genus Palsa-1515. The sequence goes on from CAJCIN010000090.1 coordinate 2,881, forward strand.
AACTGGGTCTTCCGTGACGAGTCGATGCACATGCGCTTCGCGCTCTCGGTCATCGAGACGATCCGCCACGAACATGCCGAGCTCTTCGACGCACGACTCGAGACCGACGTCCGCGCGATGCTCGACGAAGCCGTCACGGTCGAGCTGGCGTTTGCGGCAGACGTCCTCTCCGAGGGGATCGCCGGTCTCTCGCTCAGCGACATGGAACAGTATCTCCGCTACATCGCCGACAGTCGGCTCGAGAACCTCGGCTTCGCGCACAGCTACGGCGCGAAGAATCCCTTCGACTTCATGGCGCTCCAAGACGTCCAGGAGTTGACGAACTTCTTCGAGCGCCGATCATCTGCGTACCGTGTCGGCGTCGACGGCGAGGTGCGTTTCGACGAAGCGTTTTGATCCTTGCGCTCAGGCGGCGACGATCGTCCGTTCGGGCGCGCGCCGGGGGATGGCGATGTCCTTGCGCGGCGGCAACGCACGCAGTCCCAGCAATGCGAGGAGCGCGAGCGTCGGCACGAGACCGGGCTTGGGCAAGCGCGGGTCGAGTCGCGAGAGAAAGCGCCGGTTCTCGGCAAGCGCGGCTTCGAGGAAGCCGACCGGCGTAAGCCCCTCGATGAAATCGGAGAACTCCGCCGCCGCGTCGGCCGGAAATTCGGGGGCCACGCCGCCGCGTTCGCCGCTGAGCGCGCCCTTCACGGCCGAAAAGCACCCGCGCAGCGCCGCAAGGTGCCGCTCGCCGAAGCGATCGCGGCCGGCGCGCTTCTCTTCGTAGCGGAACCAGTTCACGAAAAACGTGATATGTCGCGCTTCTTCATAGAGAATCTGATCGAAGATGCTCAAGATCGACTCGGGGAAGAGCTGTTTCTGACGGGCGAGCGCGAAGGCGCCGAAGCCCAAGAACGAATCGGTGCATTCACCGTAGCCGAAGACCACGAAATCCTCGCGCGTCGCCGGGGCCGGC
>CAJCIN010000091.1 GCA_903970385.1 Rhodospirillales bacterium
GCCGCGTCCCCGTCGAGTTCGCCGAACGCCGCGGCGACGGCCGGCTTTCCCGCGGGCTTTTGGGACGCGAGCGACGTGCCGCCGGCGAAGAACGTGATGACGTTCAAGTTCCTCAACCGGACGAACGGCGCGTATCCCGATAGCGCCGTGTATTGGAGCGTCACGATCGGTGACGTGACGCAGACGCATTCGATCGCGCAACAGCCGACGTTCGACATGCCGGCAAACTCGTCGGGCCGGATCTACGTGTATCTCGGAACGCCCGGGACGAACGAGAACGACTACTACGATTTTCTCGAGTACACGATCGGTCCGGCGCAGTTCGACGGCGACACGACGCGCGTCGACGCGTTCGGCATCAAGCTCGCCTTTCTGTTACACGATGCCGACGGTACGACTCAGATGGCCGGCGAGAACGCCGCGACGTTCGCGGAAAGCCGTTCCGCAACGTTCGCGCGCTTCATCTCGACCGTTCCGCCGGCATTCCAATCGCTCGCGCAAGTGCAAGCGCCGTTCCGGATCATCAATCCGGGCGCGGGCGCGCTCGGCGTCGACGGAACGCAATCGGATTACTTCAACGACTACGTCAACGAGGTCTGGGCGACCAACGGGCTCACGATTCCGAAGCCCGGCCCGTACCTGAGCGGTCTCGCGAAGTACCCCGACCTCTCGGCTGCCCTCAACCGTCACACGGCGGGGCCCGGAACGTTTGCGGCCGACGGGACGCTCGTCGACACGACGATGTGGTCGAATCCCGCGACGTTCTACACGACGGCGCCCGCCAATTATTACGCCCGGTTCTGGCACGAGAACGCGATCGACGGCAAAGCCTACGGCTTTCCGTACGACGACGTCGGCGGCTATTCGAGTTACGTGTCGCACGGCAACCCGCAATACGCGCTCGTCGCGATCGGCTGGTAACGACCGTAGCTCGTGTCTCGCGCATTTGCGAGTGATTCTTAAAAGCATAACCGCCGCGCGATAACGAAGTCGCGGGGACATCTAAATCCGTCGCTAGCGCGTTGACCACGTAACGGGTACGTTGCGTGGCCGGAGCGTTTCTTATTCAGGAGTCGACCATCGGCATCTTCTCCTTCGAGCGAGGCGGATTTTTCCGCGCCGCGCATGCCCGGCTCGCCCGCACGACGCCCCGGCTCTTGCTGCTCATTGCGCTCGGCTTCGCTTCGAGTGCCCGCGCGGCGTTTGCCGATCCACATCTCCCGATCATCGACATCGTTCCGGAAGCGACGTGGGCCGGCTCGTCCGGCTCCGTGGCGCAACCGACTGCCGGCGGTTCGCCTGCCGGCGGCGCACTCGTCAGCGGTCCGATCACGCTCAACGGAACGGCGACGCTCCCGCTCTTCAAGGGTCTGTCGTTCTCGTACGATCGCATCAACGGCGACGTGTTTTACAACACCCTCGCCGTCACCGCGGGCATCAATCCCGGCTTGTTCGACGACGTCATCGAAAATTATCGATTCGATTACGAGTTGAACAAGAGCATCAGTCTCGAACTCGCGAACTCGACGCGTCAGCGCATCTGCTGTCCCGCGTCGAGCGTGACCGGCATCGACTGGCACATCGGAAGCTTCGGCATCACGTATGCGACGCCGTACGTCAAAGCGCTTCACGGCTTGTTCGTTCTGAACGCGACCGGGCACGCGAACTATCACAATCCCGGACCCGTCGTCGCGGCGAGCTGGGCCGGGCTCGATCGCACGTGTGCGAGCGTGACGCTCGGAGTCGCGGGTGCACCGAACACGTGCAACGGCTACAAGGCGACGACGTTCCTCGAGACGTCCGAAGCCGCGACGTTCGTGCTTCCGCTCGATCCACGCAACGGCTTGGTCACGACGGCGACGTACCTCACCGGCGCCGGCGACTATTTCACGGCGTTTCCGTTTCCGTTTCGCCTCAACGTCACGATCTTCGGTGCGGAGAAACATTTCACGCCGAACGTCTCGCTCAAGCTCGGCGCCGCGAACGTCTGGCAGGTGAGTCAGGGCAGCCCGTTTCCGTCGAGTCCCGCGTATCCGAGAGGCGGATCGATCCACCTCGTGTCGTACACGGCCGCGCTCGATTTCCATGTCGATCTGAATCGAATCGTCGGTCCTCACGCGAAGCACTGATATAGGACGAGAACGGTGTGTCTCGTTTGCGGCCGATTGCGAAAATAAATTGCTCGCAACGACGACACCGGGACTTCCCGCGGCGAAAGGGTATCACGCTCGTATGCCAGCCATTGCCGTCAAGACCAAAGCGTATGCTGCCGCGAGCCCGACCGAGCCGCTCGCGCCGTTCGAAATCGAGCGACGCGAACCGGGCGACGACGACGTCGTCATCGAGATCAAGTTCTGCGGCATCTGCCATTCGGATATCCATCAGGTGCGCGACGAGTGGGGCGGAACGAAGTTTCCGATCGTCCCCGGCCACGAGATCGTCGGCGTGATCTCGCAGGTCGGCAGCGGCGTGACCAAGTTCAAGGTCGGCGATCGTGCTGGCGTCGGTTGCTTCGTCGCATCGTGCGGCGAGTGCGAGAATTGCACGCACGGCCTCGAGCAGTTTTGCGCCAAGGGCGCCGCGTTCACGTACAACAGCTTCGAAATGGATAAGAAGACGGCGACGTACGGCGGATACTCCGAGCGGATCGTCGTGAACGAGCGGTACGTGCTACGCGTGCCCGACGCGCTGCCGCTCGATGCCACCGCACCGCTTCTGTGCGCGGGCATCACCCTCTATTCCCCGCTGCGCCACTGGAAAGCCGGCCCCGGCAAACGCGTCGCGATCGTCGGGCTCGGCGGTCTCGGTCACATGGGCGTCAAACTCGCGCACGCGATGGGTGCGGAGGTGACCGTGCTGAGCCAGAGCAAGGCGAAGGAGGCCGATGCGAAGCGCCTCGGCGCCGACCACTATTTCGCAACCGAAGACAAAGCCGTCTTCACGACGCTTGCCGGACGTTTCGATCTCATCATCAACACCGTCTCGGCGGTGCTCGATTGGAATGCGTATCTCGGCATGCTCAAGACCGACTCGACGATGGTGTTGCTCGGCATCCCGGACAACGACGTTCCGCTCGACGCCGGTTCGCTCGTGCGCGGCCGCAAGTCGCTCTCCGGCTCGATGATCGGCGGCATCGAGGAGACGCAAGAAATGCTCGACTTTTGTGCGCGGCACGACATCGTCTCCGACATCGAACTGACGGCGATCGGCGACGTCAACGCGGCCTACGATCGCGTCGTCAAGAGCGACGTCCGCTACCGGTTCGTCATCGACATGAGCACGCTTTAAGGAGGGGGCCGATCGGGAGGGCGCCAGGGCGGTTCGTGGCCCCGGGTAGAATCAGCCCTCAGCACGATGACCTTCGACGAGATTGTTGAGGCCACGACCGGGATTCTGAGGAAGCGCGGACGCGTTTCCTTTCGTGCGCTGCGCCGTCAGTTCGAGATCGACGACGAGTACGTCCGGGATCTGCGCGACGAACTCGTCGACGTGCTTCGCATCGCGCGAGAAGAAGACGGCACCACGCTCGTTAACGTGGATGCTCCCGCGGACCGGCCGCCGGCCGTAGCCTCCGTGACCCCCGTGGCCTCGCCGATGATCCCGCCGGAGCCGGAGAAACCAAGCGGCGTGGAGGCCGAGCGTCGCCATCTCACGGTCATGTTCTGCGACCTCGTCGACTCGACCGAACTCTCCGAACGCTTCGATCCCGAGGAACTCGCCGAGATGTACGGCCGCTGGCAAGAGGCGGTCGCGGCGACCATCGCGCGCTTCGGCGGCCACGTCGCCGACTATCGCGGCGACGGCGTGTTCGTGTACTTCGGCTTTCCGGCCGCGTACGAAGACGGCGCGTCGCGAGCCGTGCGCGCATCGCTCGCGATCGTCGAGATGCTCGAAACGCTGAACGCATCGCTCGAACGGTCGCACGACGTGCGCTTTCGCGTTCGCGTCGGCTTGCACTCGGGGCTCGTCGTGCTGAGCGATCTCGGCGGCAAGCACGCGCAACCGCGGTTCGCGTTCGGGGAGACGCCGAACATCGCGGCGCGGGTTCAGGCGCTCGCGAGCTCCGACGAAGTGCTCGTCACGAGCACGATCGCAGCGCTCACGCGCGGCCAATTCGAGCTGGCCTTCCTCGGTGACCGAACGCTCAAGGGCATCTCGCGGCCGGTCGGCGTGTATCGCGCCGTTCGAGAGATCGACGAAGAGGTCGCGGCCGAATCGAAGTTACCCGATGCGACGCCGCTCGTCGCGCGCGATTCTGAACTCGGGCTGCTGCGGCGTTTCCTTTCGCTCGTAGCGGACGGCCACGGCCAAACCGTGCTCCTGAGCGGTGAACCCGGGATCGGCAAGTCGCGATTGCTCGCCGCCGTCAGTCAATCCGCGGTCGACGCGGGCGCGCGACGGATCCGCATCCACTGCGAAGCGCAACATGCGGCGAGCGCGTTGCATCCGATCGAGGAGATCCTGAATCGCCTGTACGGTGCGGCATCGCAATCGCCGGAAGACGGCCTCGCCCGGCTGCGCGCCGAGTTCGGCGACGATACGGAGGCGGAGGAACTCTATCCCGATCTCGCCGCGCTCGCGGGCTTGCGGCAAGCCTCGACGCTCGCCGGCCGCACGCCGGAGGTCGTTCGCGAGCGAACGCTCGAAGCGATCGTCGAGTGGATCGCATGTGCGGCATCGGCGCAGATCCTCTTCTTCGCGATCGAAGACGTCCATTGGGCGGATCCAACGACCCTCGAGGTCATCGCGCGGATCCTCGATCGCATCGACGGCCTGCGTCTGTACTTCGCGCTCACGTATCGGCCCGAATTCATCGCGCCGTGGCCGCACCGCTCGAACGTCAGCCAGTTCATGCTCGGGCGCCTGACGGACTCCGATGCGGAGGCGTTGATCCGCGCCAAATCGGGGGACCGGCAACTCGGCGCCGCGACGATCGCGACGATCGTCGAACGCGCCGACGGCATACCCCTCTATCTCGAGGAGCTCGTGGCGAGCGTGCTCGCCGCCGGATCCGCCGAGAACCTGAGTATCCCGGAAACGTTGCACGACTCGCTCATGGCGCGGCTCGATCGCCTGTCGGACGTCCGGGAGATCGCACAACTCGCGGCGGTCCTCGGACGCGAGTTCTCGTACGAAGTCATGCGCGAAGTCTCGACCGCG
>CAJCIN010000092.1 GCA_903970385.1 Rhodospirillales bacterium
ATTTCCGTCTACCCGCCGCAGACGATCGATGCGGCGATGCAGGCCCGTATCGTTTCGGTCACGCGCGCGATCGCGCACGAGCTGGAGACGCGCGGCTCCATCAACATCCAGTTCGTCATCCACGCCGGCGAATTGTTCATCATCGAAGCGAATCCGCGCGCGAGCCGCACCGTGCCGATCATCTCGAAAGCGACGGGGATCAACCTCGTCGCCGCCGCGACGCGCGTCGCGCTCGGCGAGAAACTCGCCGATCTTCCGTACGGCACGGGCCTGATGCCGGACGCGCCGTTCGTCGTCGTCAAGATTCCCGTGTTCTCGTTCGCGAAGATGCGCGGCGTCGAGACGATCCTCGGGCCGGAGATGAAGTCGACGGGCGAGGTGCTCGGCATCGACGACACCTTCGCGGGCGCGCTGCGCAAGGGGTTCGTCGCCGCGGGCATTCGCGTTCCGGAACCCGCCGACACGAGCCGTCGCGGACGCATCCTCGTCTCGATCGCGGACGAGGAGAAGGCGGCGTCGGTCGACGTCTTACGGCGCTACGCGGATCTCGGCTTCGCGCTCGTCGCGACGGACGGCACGCATCGCGTGCTCTCCGCGCACGGCATCCCGTCGGAGCGCATCAACAAGATTTCCGACGGCTCGCCGCACGTGCTCGATGCGATCGCGTCGCATTCCGTGGACCTCGTCATCAACGATGCCGCGGGTCCTCGCGAGGTGTCGGACGCGTATCGCATCCGGCGTGCGGCGGTCGAGACGAGCGTCGCGTGTCTCACGAGCCTCGACACCGCACGCGCGCTCGCGAGCGCGCTCGAATCGTCGGCCGGACCGCCGCGGTCGCTCCAGGATTACCGCCGGCTCGCCGCGCGCGTCTAGTCTTCGAGGAGCTCCGAGAAGCGCGCGGCGAGCAGCGCTTCCGCACCGTCGCCGAGTTCGCGCACGACGTCGGCGGCCGGTCGCTGCGCGCGCACGAGCCCGACGCTCTGCCCCGCGTACACCTGCACGATCCGGACGTCGCCCGTGCGTCTCGCCTCCGCGTAGGCCGCGCGCGCGTCGTCGTCGTGCGCGGCCTCGTCTTCGCGGCCGGCGAAGCGCGCGGTCAGGTCGTTCGCGAGCGCGCGGCCGGGAAAGCGTGCCGGCCACGGGATGCCGCCGAGACGATCGAAGAGCGACGTCAAGACCGTTTCGTCTTCGCGCGCGGCGATCGCCGCTTCGCGCGCCGCGTGCGAAGCGGCGGATTCGTCCGTGGCGAGGAGCGGCGTTCCGATCCACGCGCCGTGCGCGCCCGCGGCGAGGACCGCCGCGACGCCGCGCGCGGTCGCGATGCCGCCGGCGACGACGACGGGCGTCGCGATCGCATCGAGAACGATCTGCAGCAGCGGCAGCGTCCCGACCGACCCGGTGTGGCCGCCCGCCTCGCTGCCCTGGACGACGACGAGATCCACGCCCGCCGCGTCGGCGACGAGCGCGTCGCGGCGCGTCTGCACCTGCGCCGCGACCCGGCATCCCGCGGCCTTCGCGCGTTCGACGTACGGCGAAGGATCGCCGAACGAGAGCGATAGCAAAAACGGCCGCTCGGCGAGCATCGCGTCGAAGAGATCGGCGCGCCGCTCGAGCGCCCAGACCATCGCGCCGATGCCGAAACGCGCTCCGTCCGGACCGCGTGCGATCGCCGCTTCCTCCGCGACGCGCGCGCACGTGTCCGTCGATCCGATGCCGATCGAACCGAGGCCGCCCGCGTCCGTCACCGCGCGGGCGAGACGCCCGAGCGAGACGTTCGCCATGGGCGCGCCGACGAGCGGATAGCGAAGCCCCCAGTCGCGCGTGAGCATCGTGCGAATCATGAACGGACGATACGCCGTCCGTTCGCGCGGCGCCGCCCGCGTCACAGGCCGCGCCCGGACGGCGCCGTAACAGAGCGTCGCAATGGATCGATCTCAGAAGCCCGCTCCCGTTCGAGACGGTCGCGTCTACGTGCTCGGCGGCAACGCGAGCACGCTCGCGTTCGTCTCGTCGCTCCGTCCGGAGAAGGGCCAGGTCACCGCGTGGCTCGTGCCGCTCGCGTGGACGCCCGTCGGCGTCTCGCTCGGCGAAGGGTGGCAGCGCGTCTCGATCGCGGCGGACAACATCGGCGGTTGGGTCGATCAGACGTTTCCGCCGGAGGACGAGCACGCGTTCGTCACGCCGCTCCGCGATCTCGAGATGCTGCTGCGCGTCGGTTGGCACGCCGAGGTCCCGGAACGGCTCACCGAGTCGATGCTCGTGAACGCCGAGGACGTGCCGGAAGACGTGCTCGACGGTGTGGAGCATCCGCTCGAGGCGTTGACGCAGTGCGCGGTGTGCCGGCGGATGTGCGTGCGCGATCACTTCGCGTGGAACGAGCGGCAATTGTGCGCGTGGGATTATCACGCGACGGTCTTCGGGAAGCGGGGCCCGTGGCACGACGGACCGTACGAGGAGCGGTTCTTCGAGACGCTGCCCCGCGCGGCGTACGTCGCGCCGGGGCTGCTCGGCGAACTCGACGTCGTGCCCGTGCTCGCCGTCGCGGCGCTTCCCGAAGATCGCATGCGGGCGCTCGTGAACGTCGCGATCGGCGACGGGTCGGACGGCGCGTGTCTGGCCGTACGGACCGACGAAGGGTTGACCGTCCTGCGCGAGCGTCCGGCGAGCGTCGCAACCTGACCGCTCGCCGCGTTCATCGAACGTGAACATCAATCGCGCCATCGCGCGAATCGGCACCATCTTCATCGTCGCGTACGCGATCCTCTTCGCCCGTCAACTGTACGTCGCCGTCATCGACGGCCCGCGCCTCGCGGCGAACGTCCACAATCCGCGCGCCGCGCTGATCGCGCCGTATCGCGGAACGATCGTCGCGCGCGACGGCAGCGTGCTCGCGCGCTCGGACGGGCGCGGCCGCATCTATCCGCTCGGCGCGGCGGCTGCGCACGCCGTCGGCTATGCGTCCGCGCGTTACGGGACGGCGGGCTTGGAGGCGGTCTTCGATCGC
>CAJCIN010000093.1 GCA_903970385.1 Rhodospirillales bacterium
CGACGTCGTGCCGACGAACACGCGGCCGCCCTCGGCTTGCGCGATCCGCGCGAGTTCGCCCGTCAGACGCGTCTTGCCGACGCCCGCTTCACCGCCGATGAGCACGAACGCCGGCGCACCGCGCGCGGCGCGCGTCCACGCGGCGTGCAACGTCTCGAGCTCGTGACCCCGGCCGACGAACGGCAGCACGGCGCGCGCCGGCGCCGCGGTCGCCGCAATCGTGCCGAGCGCGCGGTCGAGCGAACCCGGCACGACCTCGTTGCGCAGGATCGACCGCCGGACGGCCACGGTCTCCGCCATCGGCGCGATGCCGAGATCGTCGCGCAAACGTTTCGCGAATCGATCGTATTCCGCGAGTGCGCCCGCGGTATCGCCCGACTCGTAGCGAATCGCGACGAGCGATCGCAGCGCGTCCTCGCGCCACGGGTCGCTCGCGAGCAGCCGCGTCGCGAGTTCGATCGCCGGGCCGAACGCGCGCCGCGCGCGCAGCCGTTCGATCGACGCGGTCAGGATCGTGAGGTAACGCGCGCGCAAGCGTTCGCGCTCGCCGAGCACCCAATCGTCGTAGACGTCTTCGAGCAGATCGCCCGCGTAGAGTTCGATCGCCGCGAGATGCGTTTCGGGATCGGCGGCGAGACGTTCGAACGCGAGCACGTCGACGAACGCGTCGTCGCGCTCGTTCCAGCGCACCGTCTCCGAATCGGCGACGATCCACGGCTCGCCCGCGCGTTCCGGCAACGCCTTCGCCGCGAGATAGAGATACCGCCGCAGCTCGGCGAGCGCGGCCGTCTCGTCGCTCTCCGGGAAGAGCACGAACGCGAGGGATTCGCGCGATATCGACTGGCCGCGCCTGAGCACGAGGTACGCGATCATCGCGAGCGTCGTCGAACGCTTCGCGAATTTGATCGGGACGCCGGACGACGACACGTCGGCATGACCGAAGAGACGGATCTCCATCGAACCGCAAACTTCCGGGCCGGCGCCGCGCATCCCGTTCGCGCGCCGGCGCGCCGCGACTACGGGTCGATGTGGCGGATCGTCCCCACGTTCGGCGTCGAACGCGACACCGCCGCGCGAGCGATTTCGAGCAGCACGAGCGGCCGCGGCCGATCGTGTTTGAAATACGTGACGTGATACGCCGTCACGTCGATCAGTACGATGCGCGGGTCGTCCGGGCCGCCGTTTTCGTCGCCGCCGCGATCGTCGAACCACGCCTTCCAATCGGGCTTGTACAGCTCGTGGATGCGTTCGCGGTCGGCGTCGAGACGCGCCGTGCCGCTGATCGAGATCCACTCCTTCGCGCCGTTCATGAACGACACGTTCACCTCGGCATCGCCGTCGATCTCCTCGACTTTGTGCGTCTCGGAACTCGTCATGAACCAGAGATCGGCGGGGCCGTCGAACGATTGCGTCGCCATCGGTCGCGCGATGAGGCGTCCGTCCGCGTCGCGCGTGGTCAGCATCGCGATCTCGATGCCGTCGATCAGTGCGTGCAGTTCCGCGAGCTTCGTCGCTACGGAAACGTCGTCGTTCGTGTTCTTCTCGGTCGTGGGATCTGCCATGAATCGGCTATACCCGCAAGAACGGGGAGACGACGCGGGGTAGAGCCGGAGCCCTACCCCGCGTTCGTTCTCGCGTTAGAGCGCCTGCGCTAGGGCCCAGCCCTTCGGTGCGCCGATGCCCGCAGCCTGATTGTACTGCGTCGAGCTACACGTGTACGCGCCGTTGTTCCCGGACGTGCACGGCGTGTAGTAGCTGTTGTAGCCGGTCGATTTGAACAGGCTGTACAGCGTCGGGTTCATCCAACCGATCTTGGATGCGTGGTATTCGTCGGCTTCGATGAACAGTGCCACCGCCGCCGGCGAGGACCACGAGGTCCCGAGGTAGTCGCCGAACGCGCCGCCCGTGTAGACCGCGACCGGGTCGAACGGGAGCGAGATGTCCGGCTGGTTGCGGCCGGACGTGATCACGCCCGTGATGCCGCTCTGGAAGCTCGGGAGCGCGACGACGGTCGACACGCCGCCGCCGCCCGCATCGCCGTCCTCGCTACCCGCGGTGACGGTCTGCAGCACGCCCGACGAATTGTACGTGAAGTTCACGCCGCCGATCGAGCTGAAGTACGGGTCGCCGGCCGGTGCGCTCACGCCCTTGGCGTTATCGTCCGTGCCGCACTCGTTGCTTCCCGAGTCGCCCGCGGAAGCCGCGAACGTGACGCCTTCCGATGCGCCCTGTTCCGCGATCGAGTTCGTCGAACTTTCGAACGACGTGTCGCTCGATTCGCAACCGCCGAACGACGAGTTCACGACGCTCGCCTTACCATCGCTGAGCACCTGGTTGTAGGTGTCCTCGATGGCTTGATCCGTCAGCGAACCCATGTCGTAGACGATGATGTTCGCGCCCGGTGCGAGACCGGCGATCGTCTGGACGTCGAGATCGACCTCCGGTTCGTCGCCGCTACCGCCGCCGTCGACGGCTTCGTTCGTGATCGTGCCTTTCTCGGTGACGCCCGCCGCCGAGAGATAGGCGTTGGTGTTGCTCGCGGTCACGGGATCGTCGATCGCGATCGCGGCCGTGTAGCCCGCGCCGTTACAGCCGTGCTGCACCGGATAGTCGAACGGTTTCGCGACGCCCGTGGCGAGCGTTCCGTCCGAGTTGCTGAGGGCGCCGTTATCGGCCGCCGCGCCGTTGCAGCCCGCGCTGCTCGTCGGTGCGGGCGTCGGGGTCGCGGTCGGTGCCGTCGTCGGCTTCGGGGTCGGCGTGGCCGTCGGCGAGGCCGTCGGCTTGGCGCTGGCCGTCGGAGATGCCGTCGGCGACGTCGTCGGCTTCGCGGTCGGCGTGGCCGTCGGCTTGGCCGTCGGTGTTGCCGTCGGCTTCGGTGACGGCGTCGGTGTCGCCGAGCCGAGCCACGTCACGCTGTCGACGTACTGATACGTGTACGTGCCGCTGTAGCCGTCGCCGTAGACGCCGAAGTAGATGTAGTCGTTCTGACCCGCGTACGAACTCAGGTCGACGGTGTAGTTGACCCACTTCTTCGCGTTGCTGACGGTCGTGTAGAACGTATCGAGCACGTTGCCGTTCGAGTCGAGCAGATAGCCCGCTTGACCCGCGTACTCCGTGCCGTAGCTGCCCTCGTTCGAGCCCTGGTAGACGTAGAAGCTCAGCTTGCCGTTCGCGGGAACCGTCACTTGCTGCGCGATCGACGACCAGCCGTTCACTTCGGGCGCTTTGGTCTTGCCCATGAATGCGGAATAGCTGCCCTGATACGCTTCCGCCGTCGTGACCTTCACGAGATCCGTCGGCGTGGTGCTCTCGTCGATCCACGGGCTGAGGGCGCCCGTGTCGAAGCCGCCGTTGACGAGCGCGCCCGTCGAGTCGAGCGGCTTGATGCCGATCGATTTCAACGGAATCTGCGCGCGACCGAGCGCGTCGCGGTGCACCTCGTGCGCCGTGCGCGTCGAACTCACGCCCTCTTCGTCGAGCTTCGTGCGTGCGATGACGACGTTGCTGAGCGAGGCCGTGCGCACGAACGGCGCGATGGCGGCGGGAACCGTCGCCGTCTTGAGATTGGCGTAGCGCTCGCCGTACTTGCCTTGCTGCACGGTGTGCATCTCGGTCGAGAAGAAGCGCTCGACGGCCGAACTCGGTGCCTTCGCATCGACGATCGTGCGGTTCGAGAAGCGCTTCGTGATCGTGAAGCCCGCGCTCTGTAGCGCGCCGACGACGCTCTGTTCTTGCTGCGGCGTCGGTGCGTAGTACGCGTTGAATTGCGCCGGCGTCAGGAAATCGCGCCGACCGCCGCCCGGTGCGCTCACGCTCGCGACGAACTGATCGAGCTCTTCCTGGTGGTTGTACTTCAGCGTGATCGCTACGCTGACCATCGCGTTCGGCGAACGTCTTCCCGTGTCGATGAACGACAGCGGACCGAACGTTTTCGGTATCGAGATCTCGGGGGTGACGGCGCCAGCTGCCGCGCGGGCGGCGGATTCCGCCGCGAGCGGAGTCGTCCCACGACTCTCCGATTCCGATGAGGTCGCCGGCAGTGGCGAGGCGCTATGGCCTCCGCATGCCGAAAGCGTGAACGCCGCTCCGAGAGCGAGCGCCATCACGCGTGAAGTCTTTCGCATGAGCCTCCTAAATACGCTTAATGGGAAGGCATTTGGGGTTCGCGACCGACACAAGCCCAGCGCTTTTGCAGAGCAAAAGCGCGTGGATCGGATGGACGGCCTTCGTTATGCCGGAAGCATAACCTGTGCTTTACAAAGCCCGGGCGCGCTCGTGCGCGCGGTCACACCCGGGCCCGGGGCTCCCGCGATAACCGCGTGAGCCCCTCCACTAAACGCTAATCGTGGTACGAACCGCCGCGTGCTAGGAGGCCGCGCGCTTCTTGCGCGCCGGCGTCGCTCGCGCGGCCGAGCGTTTCTTGATCTTCAGGATCTCCGCCCCGAGCTCGCGCAGCTTCTTTTCGCCGAGTAATTTTTTCGCCTCGGGGAAAAATTCCGATTCTTCCTCTTTCACGTGGTGTTCCGTGATCTCGGAGAGGACCTGGACTTTCGCCTTGAGCGTCTCGTCGCGGCTTTCCGCGTTCTTGATCTTGGACATCAGCGCTTTCATCGAGCCGTGCTCCTCGAACGCTTCGAGCACCTCGAGGCGCTCGTCCGTGTCGCGCTTCGTCTTCTTGTAGACGGCGGGATACACGAGCGACTCCTCGATCTTCGCGTGGAGCGTCAGCTCGGCGAGAACGGCTTCGATGTTCTTGCGCTGCTTCGCGAGCGACGACGATTTCTCGCTCAAGATCTCTTTGAACAGCGCCTCGACGCGGCGATGGTCGTCCTTGAGGATCTGCACCGCGTCGGGTGCGAACGGCGGCTGCTCCCCCGCCTTCTCGACGAACGCTTTCGCCGAATCGACGACGTCCGAAATTTTGTCTTGAATCGACACGAGTCCGTTCTCCAATCGAGTGGCGGACCCGAGCGCCGGGCCCGTCTCGAGCTTTCCCCGGCAGCACGCTTCCTACGCCGGTCAGGCGACGGCGAACGTCCGGCTCGCGTGCGCCGAACCGGTCAGCGCGCGTTCGAGATCGGCGATGATGTCGGCGACGTCCTCGATGCCGACGGAGAGCCGCAAGAGATCGTCCGTGATCCCGAGCTCCGCTTTGCGCGCGGGCGGCACGGTTCCGTGCGTCATGACGGTCGGGCTGCACACGAGCGATTCCACGCCGCCGAGCGACGTCGCGAGGTTGAAGACGCGCAGCGAACGCGCGATCTCGAGCGCCCGTTCGCCGCCGCCGCGGGCGCGAAACGTCACCACGCCGCCGAATCCGCGCATCTGCTTGCGCGCGAGCTCGCGGTGGGGATGCGATGCGAGGCCGGGATAGTACACCGCTTCGACGTCGTCGCGCGCTTCGAGGAACTCGGCGACCGCGCGGGCGTTGCGTTCGTGCTCGCGCATCCGCAACGCGAGGGTCTTCGCGCCGCGGATCGTGAGATACGCGTCCCACGCGCCCGGCACGGCGCCGACGGCGTTCTGATAGAACGCGATCTGCGCGTGGAGTTCGGGATCGTCGACGACCACGATGCCGCCGATGACGTCGCTGTGCCCGTTGATGTACTTCGTCGTCGAGTGTGCGACGATGTCGGCGCCGAGCGCGAGCGGGCGCTGCAGGTACGGCGTCGCGAACGTGTTGTCGACGGCGACGATCTGTCCCGGGCGCTTCAGGGAAGCGATGGCCGCGATGTCGATGATGCGCAGGAGCGGGTTGGTCGGCGTCTCGACGAAAAACAGCTTCGTGTTCTCGCGGATCGCCGCGCGCGTCTCGTCGAGGTCGCACATGTCGACGTACGTCGTGTGGATGCCGTAGCGTGGTAGCACGTCCGAGAGCAGCCGATACGTCCCGCCGTAGACGTCTTTCGTCGCGACGATGTGGTCGCCCGTGACGAGCGTCGAGAGCGCGCCGTTGACCGCGGCCATTCCCGATGCGAACGCGCACGCATGGCGCGCTTCCTCGAGATCGGCGAGCTGGCATTCGAGCGCGGCCCGCGTCGGATTGCCCGACCGCGAGTAGTCGTAGCCCTTCGTGACGCCGACGGACGTTTGCGTGAACGTCGCGGTCTGGTACACGGGGACGATCGTCGAACCGGTGGCGCTACAGGGATCTTGTCCGCTGCGGATCGCGCGCGTTGCGAATCCGCGGGTCGCCACGGCAGCCTCGCCGGCAACGTCCGAACAGACGGACGGGTTGCGCGAAGTAGGCTGCGGGTGGCCGAAGGCATCGTTCGGCATGAGTGACACTCCACAGTGAAATCGTTAAGTTGTTGCGTCGCATCTACGACGGCGAGCGGGGGACCCCCCTCTTTCGGCGGTCGCGAATAGATGCCGCGCCGAGCGTAGAACGGCGTGCGGATGAGCGTCGACGACTCCGCCATCACCGAACACGCCGTGCGCACGGGCGCGCACGTCACCGCATATCTCGCGTGCGGCCCGACCGGAGGCGCACCGATGCTGTTCCTCCACGGGTGGCCCGATCTCGCGATCGCGTGGCGCGAGCAGCTCGCGTTCTTCGGCGCGCGCGGGTACCGGTGCATCGCCCCGGACATGCGCGGGTACGGCGGCTCCTCGGTGCCCGCGGAGCGCGACGCGTATGCCGTCGAGTGCATCGTCGACGACATGCTGGCGCTCCGCCGCGAGCTCGCGCTCGGCCCCGCCGTGTGGGTCGGCCACGACTGGGGCGCGCCGATCGTTTGGGCGCTCGCGGCCTTCCATCCCGAGGCGTGCCGCGCCGTCGCGAGCCTCTGCGTGCCGTACTACGCGGACGGCTTCTCACCCGACGTGCTCGTGCCGCTCGTCGATCGGACGGTCTATCCGGCGCAGACGTATCCGACGGGGCAGTGGGATTACCAGTACTATTACGAGACGGCGTTCGACGAAGCGACGGCGACGTTCGAAGCCGATCTCGCCGCGACGTTCAAGACGCTGTTCCGTAGCGGCTCGCCCGCGTTTCGCGGCCGCGTCGCGCGCACGGCGCACGTGACGCGCGACGGCGGATGGTTCGACGGCCGCGGCCGCGCGCCGGATCTGCCGCGCGATCCGATCCTGTCCGAGGCGGATCTCGCCGCGTACGTCGCCGCGTTCTCGAAGACGGGGTTCGCCGGTGCGGACGCGTGGTACGCGAACCGCGAGGCCAATCGCGCGTATGCCGCGCGCGCGCCGCGTAACGGGAAGCTCGACCTGCCCGTTCTGTTTCTCCACGCCGCGTACGACGTCGTGTGCGAGACGCTCGATTCGCGCCTCGCGGAGCCGATGCGGCGCGACTGCGCGCATCTCACGGAACGCGTCGTCGAGAGCGGTCACTGGATGGCACGCGAACGGCCGGACGACGTCAACGACGCCGTCGCGGCCTGGATTCGCGAGCTCGTCTAGCGCGAGCTAGTGGTGGCGCACGACCGGGTGCGCTTGGATCGGCGGCGGCGACGACGGCGGGGTCGGCGCCGGCGTCGGCGTCGAGGTCGCGACCGGCGCGGGGCTCGAGCCGGGTACCGGGGTCGCGGTCGCCTGCGGGATGTTCACCGTGATGATGCCGCTCGGCGGCGCGTGCTGCCCCGCGGGTTCGGGCGGCGAGATGAACAGTTGGCCCGCGCCGCCGAGCGCGTTCGCCGCGATGTTCAGGCCGACGCCGTAGGGGACGTGCGCGTAGCCGTTCGCGCTGCCGACCGGTAACGACGGGCTGCCCGACGTCACGAACGACGATCCGCCGAAGTAGACGTTGAGCCCGAATTCGGCGCCGTTCGTCGGCTGACGGAGACCGAACACGATGCTCGCGTTGTCGAGCGCGTTGATGTTCGCTTCCGTCACCTTGAGCACGGTCGCCGTGTTGCCGGTCGGATCGGCATCCGCCGCCGGCAGGTTGATCGTCTGCGCGTTCGCGTCTTCGAGCGAGCCGCTCACCGGATCGATGACCGCGAGCGGATCGATCGTCGCGAGCGCCGTGCTCGCGCCGTTGATCGTCGCGCCCGGTCCGTCGCCTTGCAACAGCGTCTTCCCGGTCGCGTCGTAGAGATCGATCGCCGCGTACGCGACGCAACTCGCGTCGCAATCCTGGTTCTGGCCGGGGACGCCGTTGTGCTGGTACTGCCACGTGCCGCCGTTGTACGTCACGTTGATGCCCTGCTGATGACCCGTGTTGCAATTGACGGTGAGCGTTCCCGGCGCGACCTGCGTCATGTCGGCCGGCACGTTCGCCGAACACGGGATCGGGTTCGAATCCGCGAGGCTCAGATTGCCGTTGACGTCGCCGTCGATCTTCAACGTCACGGGATACGTCGCGAACGCCGGGAGCACGAACGTGTAGCCGCTGCTCGCGGTGCCGGCGACGACGGACACGTAGCTCGGGCTGAGCGCGAGGTTCGAGGCCGGCGGATACGGATCGTTGCCGAAGAGGAAGTACTTGTACTGCGTCTGCGTGTTCGGCCCGAGCGTGAAGCCTTGGCCGGCGGGACCGGTCGTCGGGCACGTTGCGGTAATCGTGTTGCCCGACGTGGCCTGCGTGCAGGGGACCTGAACCGGCGGCCCCTCGAGGAAGCCGTGCGCGATGTCCGGATCGGGGTTCGTGATCGTGAACGTGACGGTCGTGCTCAACGTGACGCTCGACGTACCGGTGTCGAATTCGCACGCGCCCTTCACGACGCCCGGGAAGCCGGCCGCGACGCCGCTCGCCGCGATCGGCGCGTAACGCGGATCCGTCGTCGGGAAGCAGCTCACGGAAACGCTGCCGCCGCTCGTCGCCTGCGGGTCGATCGCGACGCTCGTCTGCGTCGCGCTTCCCTGCGGACAACCGGGTGACGGCGCCGTGGCGGTCGCGCACGATGCGGTCGGCACGCTACCGACGGTCGTGCTCTGGCCCGGCGGCAACGTCGTGACCGTGCTGTTCGTGTACGGGTAGCCGGTGGCCGGGTTCACTTCGGCGGGAACGAACGAGATCTGCGACGTCGACTTCGGCGCGAACGTGTACGTCGCGTTCGCGCGCGGCACGAAGCCGCCGATGCCGAAATGGCTGCCGCGCAGCGTGAGACCCTGCACGTCGCCGACCGTCACCGGCAACACGCTCGCCGGCGTGAGCTCCGCGAGCGCGACGTTGAAACCTTGACGGGTCACGCTGCACGCCGTCAGATCGATCAAAAAGTACGCTAACTGGAAGTCGCGATACGAGATGACGATCGGTTTGGTCGACGTGTTCGTCACGTTGATCGACGGCGGCACGTAGCCCGTGCACGACGTGCTGCTGCTGCCGGCGGCGCCGCTGCTCGATTGCGTCTTCATCACGGGCCGGCCGACGACGCTCATCGAGAGCGACGCCGTCGGCGATCCGGACGACTGCAACGAGAGCGTCACCTTCTGACCGTCGACCGTCGCGCTCGCGGGCGTCGCGGATCGTGCGAGCGAGAGCGTCGTCGTCGCGGACGTCGAGGTCTGCACGTCGGGAATCGCGATGTTCTGCGCGATGGGCGCCGTCGGCGAACCTCCGCCGCCGCTACACGATGCGAGCGCGAGCGACGTGGTGAGAGCCGAGAGAACGCGACGAAGGTTCGGTGACATAGCAAGTCCCCTAACGAGAGTATCGATCAGTTTCGCAGCGACGCTTTCGCACGGTGTACTTCAGCACCTATGCAATCGGGCTCAAGATAGGCCTGTTGGCAACGCTCCGCAAGCGCTGAGCCGGATGACTGAAGGACGGACCTCCTCGAGATCGTTTCCTATTAAGCCCACAAAGAAAACGGCGTCCGCGAACCGAACGAATCACCATGGAAACCGTGGCGAACGCTTTCCTCGAACCTCGCCGGGAACTGCCTACCGGCGTCGTTACTTTCCTATTCACGGATATCGAAGGCAGCACGGTTCGGTGGGAGCGCGACCCGGTCGCGATGCAACGCGCGCTCCG
>CAJCIN010000094.1 GCA_903970385.1 Rhodospirillales bacterium
CGCGCGCGGACACGCCGGCGCTCGTCGACGGCGCCGAGCACTTTCGCGCGCGGCGCGACGCGCTCTCGAAGTCGTTTCCCGGCGACGTGCTCGTCGTACCGACCGGACACCCGAAAGTCCGGGCGAACGACACGCTCTTCCGCTTTCGGCCGGGCACCGATTTCTATTACCTGACGGGCAATCTCGAGCCCGACTGCGTGCTCGTTCTCGTACCGGATGCCGGCGCATCGCGGCACACCGCGTATCTCTTCGTCGAGCCGAATCCCGGTAAGACGGACCCGACGTTCTTCACGGATCGCGGGAAGGGAGAGCTGTGGGTCGGTCCGCGCCTCGGCGTGCCGGAGAGCGGCGCGCGCTACGGCATGGAAGCGCGCTCGCTCAAAGATCTCACCGAGGCGCTCCCGGCGTTCGCGACGATCGGCAACGGCGCCCCGCGCGTGCTGACCGGCATCGATCCGCACATCGATGCGACGCTTCCCGGGACGCCGGAGAAGAACGCGGCATTCGCCGAGGCGCTCTCCGAGTTGCGTCTCCTCAAGGACGACTACGAAATCGCGCAGCTCGAGAGCGCGATCGCATCGACGGCGCGCGCGTTCGACGACGTCGTCCGTGCGCTGCCCAACTCCAAAACGGAACGCTACGTCGAAGGCATCTTCGGCTTGCGCGCGCGCGTCGAGGGCAACGACGTCGGCTACGGCACGATCGCCGCGTCCGGACGGCACGCGTGCATCCTGCACTGGACGGACAACGACGGCGACCTGCGTCCCGGCGATCTTCTGCTACTCGATGCGGGCGTCGAAGCGAACACGCTCTACACGGCGGACGTCACGCGAACGATTCCGCTCTCCGGACGCTTCAGCCCCGAGCAACGCGAGATCTACGACATCGTGTTCGCGGCGCAAGAGGCGGCGCTCGCCGCATGTAAGCCCGGCAACGAGTTTCTCGCGCCGAACGCGGCGGCGATGCACGTCCTCGCGCACGGGCTCGAGCGGCTCGGGATCTTGAAGACGAGCGCCGATGAAGCGTTGCGCGAGACCAACCAATTCTACAAGCGCTACTCGTTGCACAACGTCAGCCACATGCTCGGCCTCGACGTGCACGATTGCGCGCAGGCGCGGCAAGAGACGTACAAGTACGGCAAACTCGAAGCCGGCATGGTGCTCACCGTCGAGCCGGGCCTGTACTTGCAACCGGACGATCTCACGGTGCCCGAACGCTATCGCGGCATCGGCGTCCGGATCGAAGACGACGTGCTGATCACGTCCGACGGCTATCGCAATCTGAGCGCGGCGTTACCGCGGCGGGGCGACGAGGTCGAGCGTTGGGTGCAGACGATCGCGTCGCAGCCCGGGTCTCTGCTCGACCCGTAATCGTCGCGTCGCGCTAATTCGTCGGTAACGCGCCGACGCGTTCGTGGAGCGGATACGCGGCATCGATCGCCGCGATCTCGCTCGCACCCAGTTCGAGGTCGCCCGCCGCCGCGTTCGCCTCGACGTGCGCGATCGCGTTCGCCTTCGGAATCACGAACGAGGCCGGATCGCGCGCGAGGAACGCGAGCGCGACGGCCTCCGGCGTGACGCGATGCCGCGCCGCGATCTCGAGCAGCGTCGCGTCGCCGTTCGTCGACGTCGGCCGTGCGAGCGGCGTGTACGCGACGAACGCGCAGCCGTTCTCCCGCGCCCACGGCAGCTCGTGCGCTTCGGGCGTGCGTTCGCCGAGATTGTAGAGCACTTGGTCGCACGCGATCGTCGCCGTCCGCAACGCGCTCGCGGCCTCGCGCAGATCCCACGGGTCGAGATTACTCACGCCGAGGCTGCGGATCTTGCCGGCGACCTGCAGCGCTTCGAGCGCGCCCATCGTCTCCGCGAGATCGACGTCGCCGCGCCAATGCAAGAGATAGCAGTCGAGATAGTCCGTCCGCAAGCGCCGCAGCGATCGCTCGCACGCGCGCGCGACGCCCTTCGCCGTGCCGTTCGACGGCAACACCTTCGAGACGATGAAGAGCGACGCGCGCGGATACGGCGCGATCGCCTCGCCGACGATCTCCTCGGAGCGGCCGTCGCCGTACATCTCCGCCGTGTCGACGTGCGTCATCCCGAGATCGATGCCGCGCCGCAACGCCTCGCGTTCCGGCGTCGGCCACGTGCCCTGGCCGACGACCGGAACCTCGAAGGGCGTCGACCCGAAGCGACGCGTCTTCATCTCAGGGCAGACGCTCGAGCAGCGCGAGGATCGAACGCGTCGCGCGCGTGTAGGGCGGCGCGAGCATCGGCGCGAGCGTCGCCTTCGACTGGCGCATGACCGCGCGTTCGTGCGAGAACGCGCGGAAGCCGAAGTGACCGTGATAGTTGCCGATGCCGCTTTCGCCTATGCCGCCGACGGGCAGATTCGGGTGCGCGAAGTGCAGAACGGTATCGTTGACGAGCGTGCCGCCCGCCGACGTCGCGTCGATCACACGATCGGCGACCGCGGATTTCGTCGAGAACACGTAC
This sequence comes from Rhodospirillales bacterium, assembly GCA_903970385.1. Lineage (GTDB taxonomy): Bacteria > Vulcanimicrobiota > Vulcanimicrobiia > Vulcanimicrobiales > Vulcanimicrobiaceae > Palsa-1515. The sequence goes on from CAJCIN010000094.1 coordinate 2,493, forward strand.
AGCGCGAGCGGCTTCGGGCGCGCGTTGATCTGCGCGAGGGCGTCGTCGAGCGAGCGGTAGGTCAGCACCGGCAGCACCGGGCCGAAGATCTCCTCGCGCATGATCGGCGCGTCGAACGCGACGTTCGCGAGGACGGTCGGCGCGACGTACCGTTCCGCGGCATCGGTCACGCCGCCGCATTCGACGGTCGCTCCGCCGCGGACCGTCTCGTCGATCAGCCCGGCGACGCGCCGGAAGTGCCCGTCGTCGACGATGCGCGCGAAATCGGGCGTCGCCTTGCGGGCGGCCTCGTCCGCGCCGTACATCGCCGCGATCGCCGCGCGCAGCCTCGCGACGAACGGCCGCTCGACGCCTTCGTGGACGAGCACGTAATCGGGCGCGACGCAGGTCTGGCCGCCGTTGTAGAACTTTCCGAACGCGATGCGCTTCGCGGCCCATGCGAGGTCGGCGCTCGCGTCGACGATGCACGGCGACTTGCCGCCGAGCTCGAGCGTCACGCTCGCGAGATGCTCCGCGGCCGCCTTCATGACGATCTTGCCGACCGCCGTGCCGCCCGTGAAGAAGAAATGATCGAACGGAAACGCGAGCAGCCGCTCCGCGACGTCGACCTCGCCACGGGCGAGCGCGACGTCGTGCGGTTCGAATGCGTCGGCGACGACACGCGCGAGCACGTCGCGCGTCGCGGGCGCCTTCTCCGACGGGCGCACGATCGCGCGGCATCCCGCCGCGATCGCGGCGACGAGCGGCGCGATCGTCAGTTGGAACGGGTAGTTCCACGGCGCCATGATCAGCGCGACGCCCTTCGGCTCGTAGCGGATTTCCGCTTTCGATCCGAACGTCGAGAGCGACGTCGCGACGGGCGCCGGCCGCATCCACGCGGCGAGATTCGCCTTGGCGTGCCGCAATTCGGCGAGCGTCACGATGAGTTCCGAATACGCCGTCTCTTCGCGCGGTTTGCGGAAGTCCGCGAGCAGCGCCGCCTCGATCTCGCCGCGGCGGCGCAGGATCGCGCGCTCGAGCCGCTCGAGCTGCAGCTTGCGGTACGCGGCCGGCCGGTACGGCTCCGCGCGCGAACGGCGGCGCTGTTCGGCGAAGACGGCATCCAGGTCGGGGACGTGCGCGGGGTCCGGCGTACGTTCGGCGATCATTGGACGCTCCAAGCATACGCGTTCCACGTCGGGACGAAGGCGTTCGGCGCGAAGCCCGTGAGTCGCGGGGAGTACGCGTAGATGTAGGTGGGATTGAAAAGATACACGATCGGCACGTCGTGCGCCACGATGCTGTCGACGAGACCGTAGAACGCTTTGCGTTCCGCCTGCGACGGATCGGCGACGGCCTGCTCTTCGAATTTGTCGACCAGCGGATCGCAGAAACGCATGTAGTTTTTCGTCGCGCCGGTGCACGAGAGCAACGCGCGATCGTCCGGGTCGGCACCCATGGTCCACGGCACGTACGCGAGGTCGAAGCGACCCGCGGCGAGTTCGCCGCCCTGTCGCGCGGGAAGGAACAGCAACGCGTTCGAGACCGCTTTGATCGTCACGTCGATGCCGCGCTCGAAGAGCTCGCGCTGCACGACCTCCGCGACGCGAACGCCCGTATTCGTCTCCGGAAACTGCACGTAGGTCAGCGCGAACGGCTTGCCGTTCTTCGCGCGCATGCCGCTCCGGGCGCGCTTCCAGCCGGCGCGATCGAACGCGCGATCGGCGCTCACGGGATCGTAGCCCGGCTCGACGACGTGCGGATCGTACGCCCACGAAAAGCGCGGGCGATCGGAGTTGGCGACGGGATACCGCCCGAGCGTGATCTTGTTCGAGATCGCCTCGCGATCGATCGATTGCGCGATCGCCGTTCGCACGAGCGGATCGTCGAGCGGCGGGTGCTCCTGTTCGAGCGCGATGCCGGCGACGAGCGCCGTCGGTGCGAAGGCCGCGTGTAGCGCCGGAGTCGTTCGCCGCAGCGCCGCCCACTGCGCCGGCGCGACCAGGTTGAAGTCGAGCGAACCCGATTGCAGGAGCGTCATGTTCGTCTGCGGATCCGGCACGATGCGGACGTCGAGCCGCTTCACCTTCGGCGCGCCGCGCCAATAGCGCGGATTGGCCGCATACACGATCCGGTCGCCGCGATGCCACGAGACGAACGTGAACGGTCCGTCGCCGACCGTCGGCGCCGCGTTGAACGCCGCACGGAAGAGCGGCCCCTGCGCTGCGAGGACGTGCTGCGGCAACACGTACTGCGGGCTCGTCCCGTACGTGAAGAACGTCGACACGGCGGGCGCCCACGGGCGGCTCAGGTGGAAGCGCACGGTGTGCGCGTCCGGGGCGTCGGCGCGGTCGATCAGGTCGTAGCCTTCGTGCGAGGCGACGGGGTTGGCCGGGTCGAGGATCGCCCGCAACGTGTAGAGCACGTCGCCCGCCGTGACGGCGACGCCGTCGCTCCACGCGACGTGCCGGAGATGATACGTGATCGTGCGGCCGTCGGCCGAGATTCCGCCGTTGGCCGTGGACGGCACCGCCGTGACGAGTTCGGGAACGGCCGTACCCGAAGCGTCCAGATCGAAGAACGGCTCGAAGGCGAGGTGCGCCAGCGTCTGATCGACGTTGCCCGCGTCGGCGTGCGCGAAGAGCGGGTTGAGGTTGGCCGGGTCGGAGGCCACGTCGAACCGGACCGTCGGAACGGACGTCCCGGGCGCTCGGCCGCAGCTCGCGAGGACGGCGAGCCCGAGGGCGACGAGCGCGAGGCGCCACGGTGACATCGCCTGTACGGTTCCCCAAAGCGTACGGTCGAGGCCTTGCGCCGAACGTACGCGGTGCGGTAGACTCGAACGGCCGAAGAGAACGCGGCACGGAGAAGGCTATCACCATGGAATCGTTCGCAGAACTCGACCCGCTCGACATGCGCCTCCTCGAGGCGCTGCAGCGCAACGCCCGGTCGACCTTCGCGGATCTCGGCGCGCTCGTCGGCCTCAAGCCGCCGGCCGTGCACGAACGGGTGAAGCGGCTCGAGCAGCGGGGCTACATTCGCGGCTACGCCGCGCGGCTCGACCCGAAGCGCCTCGGCATCGAACTCGCCGCCTTCGTCAGCGCCTATACGACGGCCGACGTCGAATACGAGCGCTTCCACGCCGCGGTCGCGCGGTTGCCCGAGGTCACGGAGATCCACAGCGTCGCGGGCGACGAGTCGTTCGTGCTCAAGGTCATGACGCGTTCCACGGCTCACCTCGACGACTTCCTGACGCGTCTCAAGGCCGTTCCCGGCATCGCGCGGACGCGCACGACGATCGTGCTCTCGACGCCGTTCGAACGCGGCGGCGTCGCCCTCGACGCGGACGCCGCGCCGCCGCTGCGGCTCGCGGGCGCCGCCCGATGATCGCACGCAAACCGTGCGCGCTCGGCAGCCATCGCGTGCTCGAACCCGCGGGCGGTTTGCCGCAGTCCGCGCGACGCCTGGATGCGACGCCGACGGCGCACGCGAACGAGATCCTCTGCGACGTCGAGGCGCTCAACATCGACTCCGCGTCGTTCCGCCAGATCTCAGAGGCGAACGGTCACGACCCCGAGCGCGTCGCCGCGCACGTCCTCGCGCTCGTCGACGCGCGCGGCAAACATCACAACGACGTCACCGGCAGCGGCGGCATGTTCGTCGGCCGCGTGCGCGAGATCGGCGCGTCGCTGCGCGACCGCTCGACGCTACGCGTGGGCGATCGCATCGCGTCGCTCGTGTCGCTCACGTTGACGCCGCTGCGCATCGAAGCGATCGAACGCATCGACATGACGACGGGGCGCATCTGGATTCGCGGGACCGCGATCCTGTTCGAAACGGGACTCTACGCATCGTTGCCGGACGATCTGCCGGACGACGTCGTGCTCGCGGTCCTCGACGTGGCGGGCGCGCCCGCACAAGTGCGTCGCCTCGTCCGCACCGGACAGACCGTTGCCGTCCTCGGCGCCGACGGGAAATCCGGCATGCTCGCATGCGCGCAGGCGCGAGAACGCGCCGGCGCCGGCGGTCGCGTCGTCGGATTCGGTCCGGACGCGACGACGCCCGGCGCGCGACTGCTCGTCGACGAGGGGTACGCCGATGCGTTCGTCGAGGCGGACGCACGCGACGTCTTCGCGATGCTCGATGCCGCGGCGGACGCGCTGCCGGCGCTCGCCGACGTCACGATCAACTGCGTGAACGTCGCCGGCACGGAACTCTCGTCGATCCTGCTCACGAAAGACGAGGGCACCGTCTAC
>CAJCIN010000095.1 GCA_903970385.1 Rhodospirillales bacterium
GGCGCCGATCCGTCGGCCAAACTCGTGTTGCTCGACGGCGTGAACCACATGTTCGTCGACGCGCCCCCGGATCTCGCGGCGAATGCGGCCACCTACGGCAACGCCGCGCTGCCGATCGATGCGCGCGTCGCGCCGGCGATCGCGACTTTTTTGCCCTGACGAAGCGCGACTATTCGTCGCTGCGAAAATCGTAGAAGACGCGAATGAGGTTACCGTCGAGGTCGGCGGCTACGAACTCGCGCAGCTTCCACGGCGTATCCTCGGGGTCGGATTCGATCGTCGCTTTCGCGGCCTTCCACTCTGCGAAGACGTCGTCGACCTCGGCTTTGCTCTCGACGTTGAGCCAGATCACGACCGGACGTTTGTTACCGAAGCTTTTTCGATGCGAGCGATTCGTGATGAAGAGCCTGCACGCACCCCGCGAGATGCCGGCGATGCCGCCTTTCTCGTCGCCCCAATCGAGCGTGAAGCCGAGCCTGCCGACGTAGTACGAAGCGGCCTCGTCGACGTCGCGCACGGGAAGCTCCGGCACCGCAGCCGGAAACGTCGTGCGCGCCGTCAGATGAAACCGCGCCGCAACGCCACGACGGCGGCCTGCGTGCGGTCCGCGGCGGCGAGCTTCTCGAGGATGTCGCGAATGTGGCCCTTCACCGTGCCGAGACCGATGAAGAGCGCTTCCGCGATCTCGGCGTTCCCGCGCCCGTCCGAGATCATCCGCAAGATGTCCGTCTCGCGCGGCGTGAGCGGCGAGTCACCGTCGGCGACGCGCGCGTCCGCGAGCCCGAGACGTCCGAGCACGACGTGCGCGATCTGCGGATCGAAGTACGCGCCGCCGTCGGCCGCCGTGCGGATCGCCGCGACGATGCGTTCGGGCGGCGACGTCTTGAGCGAATACGCATCCGCGCCGGCCGCGAGCGCCGCGTGGATCTCCGTCTCGAGATCTTGCACGGTGAGGATCGCGATGCGCGTGCGCGGCGCCGCGATCCGCGCGCGGCGCGTCACCTCGATGCCGTCCAGACCCGGCAGACCGAGATCGACGACCGCGACGTCCGGCTGATGCGCGACGATGGCGGCGAGACCGCTCGGACCGTCGTCCGCCTCGGCGACGACGTGGAGATCGCCCGCTTTGTCGAGGGCCGTTCGCAGACCGGCGCGCGTGAGCGCGTGATCTTCGACGAGCACGACCGTCCGCACGCGATCGGTCATGACGCGTGTGCCGCCACGCGTTCCGCGCGCACCGTCGGGATCGTGAAGCGAAACGTACTACCGCCCGCGGCGCGAGGTTCGTATGCGATGGTGCCGCCGTGGCTTTCGGCGATACGCCGCACCAGATACAAACCGAGGCCGGAGCCCGCTCCCTGCCGGCTCGGCGTGTCGCGAACGCGTTCGAACAGGTGCGCGCGCTCGGCTTCAGGTACGCCGTAGCCGTCGTCGTCGACCGTCACCGTCGCCCGCGCGGCGTCGCCCGCGACGTGCAGGCGGATCGTTCTCTCGGCCGGCGTCCAGGTGATCGCGTTCGCGAGCAGATTGACGAGCGCGCGACGCACCTCGCGATCGTCGCCCGACGCATAGACGGGCGCGTCCGCATCGACCGCGAGCGCAATGCGCTTACCGTGCCACAACGGCTCGAGCTCGCGCGCGACGTCGCGGGCGATCGCCACCAGATCGATGCGCTCGCGTCGGGTGCTCTGTTCGCCCGCCTCGTAGCGCGACACGAGCAACAGCGTTTCCGCGAGCCGATGCAATTCGTCGTTCGATTCGATCGTGCGGCTCAAGATGTCGCGATAGGCGGGCGGCAGTTCGCCGTACGCACCGTCGAGGGCTTGCAGCATCGTCATGCGCGCCGCGGACAGCGGCGTGCGCAGATCGTGCGAGAGCGCGTACACGATGTCGCGGATCACGTCGCCGCGCTCGCGGAGCGCGACGTTCGCCGCGCCGAGTTCGTCGTTGCGCTCGGCGAGTTGCACGAAGAGCGACGCTTGAGCGAGCGCGATCGCGGCCTGATCGACGTACGGCCCGAGTCCCTCGTCGAAATGCGTCTCGAAGGGCGCGGTGTCGCGCAACAGGACGAGAACGCCGTAACAGGTCGCGTGTTCGACGAGCGGCGCCGCGATCGCGTGCGGCGCACCGAGCGTATCGAGCAAGAGACGGCCGAGCGCATCGGTGCCGCGAATCGTCGCCGCCGGCTCGCGCCCCTCGGCGATGCGATGGAGAAACGAGAGCACGGCGGCGGGCGGTCGCGCGGACGCGACGTCGACGTCGTCCGATTCCGTCGACCGATACGTTGTCGGCTCGTCGATGCTCGGTTCGAACGCGTAGAAGATCGCGCGATCCACGGAAAGGGCGAACGGTGCCTCGCGCACGATCGCGCGCTCGATCAACTCCGGGTTGATCGAACTCCGGATCACTTCGACCGAGCGGCGCACGCCACGTTCGCGCGACGTCCGCTCTTGCCTCGCGGCGAGTTCGCCCGCGCGTCCCGCGGAACGCTGCGTCGCGATGCTGAGGCCTCCGACGAGCAAGAACGAGAGCGCGGAGATCAACCGGTCGCCGAGTGCGATCGCCTCCCAGCGATACCCGTCCGTCGCGCCGTTGAGGTAGCCCGCGACGACGTTCGCGATCACGGCGAGCGCGATCGTGAGGCGCGTGAAGCGCGGATCTTGCGCGAAGCTCGAGAGGGCGATCGGCGCGTTCAAGAGGATCGCGACGACGAACAGCTGCGGCGTCGCGACGTCGATTCCGAAGAAGACGAGCAAGAGCAGCAAGCACGCGGGGCGGATCCAGACGGGGGGCACGGTCACGGATTTCGCGCAGCCGCGCCGCACGACCCGGCGGGTCGCCGAGCGGCCTTCGAGAATCGCTCCGGACGTGAACGACCGCTCGGGAAGGCCCACCGCCGAGGCGCTTCTCAAGGATTTTGGGACGGCACCCCGCTTGACCGTCTTCCTCGCATCGGCGCCGGGAGCCGGCAAGACGCGCCGGCTTCTCGACGAGGCGATCCGCCTGCAAGAGAGCGGCGTCCGCGTCGCGCTCGGCTGGATCGAGACGAAGGGGCGGCCCGAACTCGATGCGCTCGCGGCGCGCGTGCCGCGTATCCCGGCGCGTTCTGTGACGATCGGCGAATCGACGTTCGAGGATTTCGATTTCGCGGCGGCCGTCGCGATGCGGCCGCAACTCGTCGTGCTGGACGAGCTCGCGCACGCGAACCTCGAGGGCGGCGCGCACGACAAGCGCTGGCAAGACGCGCTCGCGCTACGCGAAGCCGGCATCGGCGTCAGCGGCGCGCTCAACATCCAGCATCTCGAAACGGTCGCGGCGACCGCCGAGGGACTCATCGGATTCCCCGTGCGCGAGATCGTGCCGCTCTCGTTTCTGCGCACGGCCGATCAAGTCGTCGCGCTCGACGTGTCGACGGAACAGCTCGAATCGCGTCTCTTCGCCGGAGAGGTCGTGCGCAAAGAAGACATCGACCGCGCGCGCAAGGGCATCTTCCGGCCGCAAACGCTCCAGTTTCTCCGCGAAATGATGCTGCGCACGGTCGACGATCTCACCGTCCCCGAACTGACCGCCAAACGTTCGTCGACGGCGCTCGCGCTCGCAACGGGCGAAGGCGACAGCGGCATCTTCCTGCGCAAGTCCGCGAATTTCGCGCACGCGCTGGATCTCGCGCTCGATATCGCGATCGTCGGCGAACGCGACATCGCGGCGATCGAGGCGCTCACGACCGAACTCGACGCCCACGTCATCCCGCTGCCGTCGCTCGATTTCGCGAAGCCGCGCTTCGCCGATTTCAAAGCGTCGCTCGTGACCGTTCCGTACGGGCCCCTCGCCGAACGCATCGCGAGCCGGCCGAGCGAACGCGACGTGCTGATCGTCGATCCATCCTCGTACAAAGTCTCCGTCGCGCGCGACGAGACGCTCTTCTCCCGCTACACGCAGACCGCGGCGGACCGGCTGCGGATCGGGTACGGGCGGCTGACGATCTACCTCGGTGCGGCAGCGGGGAGCGGCAAGACGTACGCGATGCTCGACCGCGCGCATCAGATGCAGGAGGCGGGCGTCGACGTCGTCGGCGCCTTCATCGAGACGCATCGCCGCGTCGATACCGACAAAAAGGTCGAGGGCTTGACCGTCATCCCGCGCCGCGAGGCGATCTGCGACGGCGTGAAGACGAGCGAACTCGACCTCGACGCGCTGCTCGCGCGCAAGCCCGCCGTCGCCCTCATCGACGAACTCGCGCACACGAACGCGCCGTGCGACGCGCACGCGAAGCGGTACGACGACGTGCTGCAGGTCTTGCGCGCGGGCATCTCCGTCATCACGACGCTGAACATTCAGCACCTCGAGGGGTTGGGCGACGCCGTCTTCCGGCTCACGGGGCAAAAGGTGCGCGAGACGGTCCCCGACGACATCCTCAAGCTCGCGGACGATCTGATCCTGATCGATACGACGCCGGAGACGCTGCGCGAGCGCTTGCGCGCGGGCAAGATCTACGGTCCCGAGAAAATCGAGGACGCGCTCTCGCACTTCTTCCGTGCGGAAAACTTGGCCGCGTTACGCGAGCTCGCGTTGCGCGAAGTCGTGAAGGCGCGCGGCACCACGCGACGGCCGCCGCCCTTCACGCGATTCGTCGCTGCGGTCAAGGCGCGCGAGCGCGACGTCGATCTCATCGAACGTTGCGCGCGCATCGCGCTACGGCTCGAGATCGATCTCACCGTCGTCCACGTCGCGAAGACGAAGGAAGCGGCGGAGACGCGCGTCGTCGCCGCGCTCGAGGAGGCGACGCGTCGCGTACGCGCCCGCTGGCGCCTCGCGATCAACGACGATCCGGCAACGGGCCTCATCGCCGCGGCATCCGCCGAAGGCGTCTCGACGATCGCGCTCGAGGGCGCGCGCTCGAAAGCACGCTGGCCGATGGGCGGCATCCCCTTCGCGCGGCGTCTGCTCGAAGCCGGCACGAAACAGCTGTTGATCCTTGCACCGCCCGCCTGAGCGCCGCGCTCAGTGCCCGATCAGGCTCGATGCGAGGTTGACGACGAGGGCGATGATCGTCGTGTTGTACGCGAACGAAACGAGCGCGTGGAACAGCACGTAGCGGCGCACGCCCGGGTCCGTGATCTCGACGTCGGACACCTGGAACGTCATGCCGATCACGAACGAGAAATATGCGAAATCGTAGTCGTTCGGGTCGTTCGTGCCGGGGAATTTGAGCCCGCGATCCGCCTCGTTGTCGCCGTCGTCGTCGAAATAGTAGAGATGGGCGTAGCGGAACGTGAACAGCACGTGGATCAGGAACCAGCCGAGGAAGATCGCCCCGACGCCGATCAAATAGATGAACGTCTTCTCCGCCGCAACGGTCTCGTGCGGGCCCTTGCCGATGATCGAGACGGCTGAGGCCAGGGCTCCGACGACGCTGACGAGCACGAGCGCGACGACGGTCTTGCCGCCCGGATCCTCGACCGCCGCGCGACACTCGGTGTCCCGAGGATGCGCGTGCATCCCGAAGCGGAACAGTACGATGACGAGCGTGAGCGCCGCGATATCGTACGCGGCGACCACGCGTTCGAGTCCGCGAATCCACGCCGGCGCGAAGAGCACGACGAGCAAAGCGCCGAGGAACGACGCACCGAATCCGACGATACGGCCCCGGAACGGAGAGTGAATGAACGGCCTCGGCCGCGTCGCGTCGCCCATCACGACGCGTCATTGGCAGCCGGGGCCGGTATTCCCGTACGGAGGTTAACCGCCGATCAGATAGGCCGCACCGAAGCCGATCGAATGGAGATGTGAGCCGCCGTAGGAGCCCGGGTACTGATAGTAGTTCACGTCGAGCTGCAACTTCGAACCGATGTCTTTTTGGAAGCCGGTATCGAAGCCGTAGCGGCCGCTCGCGCCGGGCCCGTACGACGTCAGCCCGAAGCCTTCGAGGAAGAACGACGGTAGGGTGCCGGGCAACGTGATCGACGTTCCGAGCGACGGATTGAAGCCGTGGTAGCGCTGCGGCGCCGCCTCCGAGCCCGCGCTCTGCGCGTTGTAGCTGACCGTCGAGAACAAGCTGATCGCGGGCGACGCGAAATACGATGCGTTGACGTTCGCGAGCACGCCGTCACCGTTCGCGCTCGTCGCGGGGTCGCCGGAATTGACCGTGTACAGCACGTTCACGCCGTAGAGAAACTTGCGCGTGTACGAGATCTCGTACTTGAATCCGAGCGACGTATCCGTCGCACCCGTGATCGTGGGCGATCCCGAGATGCGCTCGACCGACGCCGGGTTGAGGTCGAATTCGACGTTGTGGCCGAGACCGACGCGGAGGTTCGCCTGCGGATACGTCACGGCTTGGTTCGCTCCGGAGCCGCCCGTCGCGAAGTTCGTATAACCCGTCTCGATGAGGAGATCGCCGAACTTCGTCGCGCATGCCGACGTGGTCACCGTTGGGCGCGAGACGAGCGAGCCGAGCGACGTGCACGGATCGTTGACCGCGGCCTGCGTCGGTGAGGGCGCGGGCGACGGTGCGGCCGTCGCCGGGGCCGTCTGCGCGAGAGCGACGCGCGGTGCGCCGCACGCTGCGAAGAGCGCGCTCGCCGTGATGACGAGAGCGGTACGAGAGATGGACAACGAGGTCTCCTTAGCGCGCGTCGAGCGCGAGATTCACTTCGAGGACGTTGACGTGCGGCTCGCCGAGAAAGCCGAGATCGCGGCCGTGCACGTGCTGCGCGACGACGGCGTTCACCGCGTCGAGCGACATCTTGCGCGCCTTCGCGACGCGCGGCGCCTGATAGTATGCCGCTTCGGGCGAGATGTCGGGATCGATGCCGCTCGCGCTCGAGGTCACGAGATCCATCGGAACCGGAAGCGTCGCATCGGGGTTGGCCTTCTTCAGCGCGACGATCGCCGCGCGGGTGGCGTCGATCAATTTCTTCGAGGTCGGCCCGAGATTCGTTCCGCCGGTCGCGGTCGGATCGTAGCCGTTCTTTCCGGCGGCCGAGGGCCGTCCCGCGAAGTACGTCGGCTTCGTCCAGAGCTGACCGATGATGCTCGAGCCGACGGGTTTTCCGTCGACGTAGACGATCGAACCGTTGGCCTGCTTCGGAAACAGCACCATCGAGATGCCCGTCATCACGAGCGGGTAGACGATCCCGAGCAACACGACCGTGACGATCGTGTAGAGGAACGAGGTGACGAGGTTGTGCAGCGTACCGTCTTTCGGTTCTGCGATGGCTGGCTTCATGATGTCCGTGCTCCCGCTACGTGAGCCGTAGCGCGCTGAGGATGAGGTCGATGATCTTGATGCCCACGAACGGGACGACGATGCCGCCGAGCCCGTAGATGAGGACGTTGTCGCGCAGCACGGCGTTCGCGCCTCGCGGCCGGTAGGCGACGCCGCGGAGGGCGAGCGGGATGAGCGCGATGATGATGAGCGCGTTGAAGATCACGGCGGAGAGGATCGCGCTTTGCGGCGTGGCCAGCCGCATCACGTTGAGCGCCTGCATCGCCGGATACGTCGTGACGAACATCGCGGGCAGGATCGCGAAATACTTCGCGACGTCGTTCGCGATCGAGAACGTCGTGAGCGCGCCGCGCGTCATCAGCAGCTGCTTGCCGATCTCGACGACTTCGATCAGCTTCGTTGGATCGGAATCCAAGTCGACCATGTTGGCCGCTTCTTTCGCGGCCTGCGTTCCCGAGTTCATCGCGACGCCGACGTCCGCTTGCGCGAGCGCGGGCGCGTCGTTCGTACCGTCGCCCGTCATCGCGACGAGGCGGCCCGAACTCTGCTCGCGTTTGATGAGGCCCATCTTCGTCTCGGGCGTCGCCTCCGCGAGGAAGTCGTCGACGCCGGCTTCGCGCGCGATCGCGCTCGCCGTCAGCGGGTTGTCGCCCGTGATCATGATCGTGCGGATGCCCATCGCGCGCAGGCGATCGAAGCGTTCCTTCATGTTCGGCTTCAGCACGTCTTTGAGGTAGATCGCGCCGAGGATGCGTTTGTCTTGAGCGAGCAGCAGCGGCGTGCCGCCCGCGCGCGCGATCCGTTCGACGTCGCTCGCGAGCACGGACGCGCCGTCGCCGCCGCGTTCGCGCACCCACGCGCGCACCGCATCCGGCGCGCCCTTGCGGATCGAGGATCCGCCGGCGAGATCGAGACCGCTCATGCGCGTGTAGGCCGAGAACGGCACGAACGTGCCGCCGGCGGGCGGTTTGCCGTTGCCGCTCGCCGCGACGTCCTGTTCGGCGAGCGCGACGATCGAACGGCCCTCCGGCGTCTCGTCGGCGAGCGACGAGTAGTAGGCCGCGACGGACGCATCGCGCCGCGCCACGCCGTCGGCGAGGATGATCTCGGAAGCCTGACGGTTGCCGAGCGTGATGGTTCCCGTCTTGTCGAGCAACAGCGTGTCGACGTCGCCCGCCGCTTCGACCGCACGTCCGCTCATCGCGAGCACGTTGCGTTGCAGCACGCGATCCATGCCGGCGATGCCGATGGCCGAGAGCAGGCCGCCGATCGTGGTCGGAATCAGACACACGAGCAGCGCGATCAGAACGGTGACGCTCTGCACGGTCCCCGCGTAGATCGAGAACGGCCCGAGCGTCACGACGGCGATGACGAAAATGATCGTGAGGCCGGAGAGCAGGATCGAGAGCGCGATCTCGTTCGGCGTCTTCTGACGCGACGCGCCTTCGACGAGCGAGATCATGCGATCGAGGAACGATTCGCCCGGATTCGAGCTGATCTTCACGACGATGTAGTCGGAGAGCACGCGCGTTCCGCCGGTCACGGCGCTGCGATCGCCGCCGGACTCGCGGATCACCGGAGCGGATTCGCCCGTGATCGCGGATTCGTCGACCGAGGCCGCGCCTTCGACGACGTCGCCGTCGCCCGCGATCAGCTCGTTCGGCTCGACGCGGATGAGATCGCCTTTGCGCAATTCGTTCGCGTTGACCATCACGGCGTTGCCGCCCACCATCTTGCGCGCTTGCGTGTCCGTCTTCGTGCGCCGCAAGAAGTCGGCTTGCGCTTTACCGCGCCCCTCGGCGACCGCTTCCGCGAAGTTCGCGAAGATCACGGTGAACCACAGCCACAGCGCGATCGCGAGATCGAAGCCCGTGATGCCGGGCGTCTGGTTGTGCACGATCACGTCGCGTACGAAGAAGAGCGACGTGACGAGCGCGCTCACCTCGACGACGAACATCACCGGGTTGCGCGCCTGCCAACGCGGATCCAACTTCGTGAACGAGTCGGCGACGGCGCGCGTGACGATCGCGCGATCGAACAACGAGCGCGCCTGGGGCCTGCGGTCGATGCGACGGGACGTGATCATACTAGAATTGCTTTCCTTGCAGCATTTGCAGGTGTTCGACGATGGGGCCGAGGGCATCGGCGGGCACGAAGGTCAGCGCGCCGACGATGATGATGACGCCGAGGAGCAACGCGACGAAGATCGGCGAGTAGGTCGTGAACGTCCCGACGGTTTCGGCGACGCTGCGCTTCCCCGCGAGCGAGCCGGCGAGGATGACCGCCGGCACGATGAACAGATAGCGTCCGCAGAGCATGACGATCCCGGTCACGACGTTGAGGTACGTGTTGCCGCTGACGCCGCCGAACGCGCTGCCGTTGTTCTCGGTGACCGACGTGAACATGTAGAGCATCTCGGAGAAGCCGTGCGCGCCGTTGTTGCCGAGTTGCGCCGTGGCGACGGGCAAGAGGATCGAGATCGCCGTCGGGATCAAACAGAACGCCGGCAGCACGAGGATCGCGAGGATCGCGAGTTGCACCTCGCGCCGTTCGATCTTCTTCCCGAGCAGCTCCGGCGTGCGACCCACCATCAGGCCCGCGATGAATACCGTGAGCACGACGAAGACGATCATGCCGTAGAGACCGGTCCCGATGCCGCCGAACACGATCTCGCCGAGCTGCATGTTCACGAGCGGCACGAGGCCGCCGAGCGGCGTCCACGAGTCGTGCGTCGAGTTGACGGCGCCCGTCGACGTGTCGGTCGAGATCGTGCCGAACAGGGTCGAAGCGGCGGCGCCGAAGCGGACTTCCTTGCCCTCGAGGTTCGGCCCGGAGACGCCGAGCTGGTGCACGATCGGATTGCCCGCGGCCTCCGCGGCATACGAACCGGCGAAGCCGGCGATGAAGAGCACGCTCATCGTCGCGAAAAGTGCCCAGCCCTGACGTTGATCTTTCGCGAAGCGGCCGTACGTGTACGTGAGCGCCGCCGAGACGGCGAACATCATCAACATCTCGAGCAGATTGGTGAAGCCGTTCGGATTCTCGTTCGGCGAGGCGGAGTTCGCGTTGACGAAACCGCCACCGTTCGTGCCGAATTCCTTGATGACTTCCTGCGAGGCCATCGGCCCCTGCGTGATCGCCTGCTTCATGCCGTCGATCGACGTCACGCTCGTGTACTCGTGAAAGTTCTGCGGGATGCCCTGCGCGACGAGCACGAGCCCGATCACGATCGAGACCGGTAGCAGCACGTAGAGCAGCGAGCGCGTCATATCGGCCCAGAAATTACCGACCGCCTTGACGTCGGTCCGCGTCACGCCGCGGATCACGGCGATCGCGACGGCGAGACCGGCTCCGGCCGATACGAAGTTGTGCCACGCGAGGCCGGCCATCTGCGAGAAATAGCTCATCGTGCTCTCGCCCGAGTAGAACTGCCAGTTCGTATTCGTCAGAAAGCTCGCCGCGGCGTTCCACGCGCCATCGGGCGTCAGGTTGTCGAAGCCCTGCGGGTTGAGCGGTAAGAACTTTTGCGTGCGCAGCAGGACGTAGAGCCAGACGAGCCCGACCGCACTGAATGCGAAGAGCGCGAAGAGATACGAGACGGCCGTCATCTCGCGTTTCGGATCGATGCGGCAGACGCGATAGACGAGGCCCTCGACGGGCGCTAGCACGGGCGAGAGGATCGTCCGTTCGCCCGAGAACACGCGGGCGAGATAGATGCCGAGCGGTTTGGTCAGCGCGCAGAGCAATGCGAAGTAGATGACGGCTTGCAGCCAGCCGGATACGGTCACCGGGAACTCCTAAAACTTTTCCGGACGCAGCATCGCGTACGTCAGATAGACGAGGCTGAGTAGCGCGAGGATCAGACCGAGGACGTTATCGAGCATCGCTCAGATCCTGTCGCAGGCGCGCGCGTAGAGGTCGAACAGCACGAATGCGACGACCGAGAGGACGATGACGGAGATTTCGAGCACGAACACGTTCACCTCAGATTTGGGCCGTCTGAGATCGTACCAGTCGGACACGCCGGCCGGTAGACGCCGATCGGTTCATCCGTTCGGATGGGGCTCACGTCGTCGCCCCGCGCTCGAGCAGGATCCGCTCGACGATCGG
>CAJCIN010000096.1 GCA_903970385.1 Rhodospirillales bacterium
ACGCGAGGAAATACTGCGTGTAGATCGCGAGCACCGACGTCACGACGAGCAGGATCCTCGGGCGGGCGCTCGCCCCCGAGACGAAGCCCGCGTCGAAGAGCAGCCACATGACGCCGGCCGCGAGCAGTGCGAATGCGTACAGCCGGATCTCGAAGCCGGCGTACACGACGAACGGATTGAGTCCGGCGATCAGCACGAACGGCAGAGGATCGCGTTCCGGCGCGATCCGGCGACCGATCCGCGCGAAGACCCCGAACGAGAGTGCGGTGCTCAAGATCGACGGAAGACGGGCCCACCAGATCGACGCGTTCGCTTCGCGCCAGATCGCTTCCAGGACGAAATACAGCGGCGCTTGCAGCTCGAACGTGAGCGCGCGCCCGAACGCGTAGACGGGTCCGTGCGCCGTCGTGGCGAGCGTGTACTCTTCGTCCGTCCAGGTGCCGAGTTGCGTCGAGACGATCGCCGCGACGGCGAGGTAGACGAGTGCGGCGCGTGCGACGCGCGGTTCGAACAGCCGGTCGGCCACTACGCCGCGCGCTTGCGCGAACGCGTCCACTGCAGCAGCCGGTCGGCGACGGCGGCAAGAGCGCGGCCGCCCGGAGACTTCGCGAGCTCGAGCAAGGCGATCGCCGCGCCGTCGCGCGCGTCCGCTCCGTCGCACTGCGCTTCACGCAAGATTTCTTGCGACCGTGCGAAGTCGTGCGCGCGGGCGTAGATACGAGCCGCGTGCCGCAATTGGATGCGACGCGCGGCGACGAACGCTCCCGCGGCTCCGTCGACGTACGCGCTCGGATCGGCCACGACGCGTTCGCCGAGCTTTGTGTCGCCGTAGCGAACGCGCCCGTAATTCGATGCGAGGCTGCCGCTGCGCCAGCAATACGCGCCGAGAATGCGTTCGATCGAGACGGCGTCCGTCGCGCGCAGGACGCGCAGATACCACTCGACGTCTTCCGCGACGAAGACGTCGCGCGCGACCGGCAGATGCTCGTCGAAGAACGTGCCGCGTTCCACGAGCAGGTCGCGGCGGACGACGACCGTCGACGTCCCGATGAAATTGCCCACCGCCAGCGCCTTCCCGAGTTCCGCGCCCGGCACGGCGACGGCATGGCCGCCGAGCGGCGCCGTCGTCATCGCGGCGTATTGCGGCGTGGTGGCGTACGCCGAGGGTTTCGCGATGCCGCCCGACTCGTACACGCAACAGAAATCGCTCGTGATGAATTCGGCTTGCGGTCGCGCTTCGTGGGCGCGCCGGACGGCGGCGAGCTTTTCCGGATACCACACGTCGTCGGCATCGAGAAATGCGAGCCACGGGGTACGCGCTTCCGTGAGGAGCCGGTTCCGCGTCCGGGCGATGCCGGCGTTGCGCTGCGTGACGACACGCGCGCCGAGCGACGCGGCGATGCGTGCCGTGTCGTCCGTCGAGCCGTCGTCGACCACGAGGATCTCCGCCGCGGATTCCGTCTGCGCGCGGACGCTCGCGATCGCCGCGGCGATCCGCGACGCTTCGTTGTACGCCGGGATCGCCGCGGTGACGGAAAACGATTCAGCGAACACGCGCCGGAACTCGTTCCCTACGAGCGGCGGTGGCGACGGGCACGGGGGCGCGCGTGCGGAGCGGCGATCGTTCGAGCCGTAGCACGCGCGGGACGGCCTGGTTCAGCAGCATGAGCGCCATCGAGTGCGCGAGCCAGATGTACTTGATCAACGTGGGATCGATGGAGAGCGACATCGCGAACAGCGCGACGATCGAACCCTCGAGCGCGAGCCGTAGCCCGAACCATTCGCTCGTTTTCGGAATGATCTTGAGCTGCCGGAAGCTGACGTACCATGCGGCGAGCAAGACGATGAGCCCGACGATGCCGAGCTCCGTCACGCCGCCGACGAGGATGCTGTGGCTCGGCCGCGACCATCCCTGGAACGCCGCTTGATACACGTTGATGAAGTTGCGGTCGTACGTGAGCTGATAGGAGCCGACGCCGGAGCCGAACATCAGGTGTTCGCGAAGCGAATACAACCCGGTTTGCCAGATGAACGTGCGGCCGCTCGCGGAGCCCTGCTGTCCCGACGGATCGTTCGCGAAGCGCTCGTAGACGCTCGGAATCAGCAGCGTCACCACGCCGATGAGGCCGACGAACGCGCCGACTTGGACGCGATACTTGCTGCGGATGCCGAAATAGATGAAGATCGCGACCGAGGCGATGAACGCTCCGCGCGAGCCCGTGACGAGCAGACCGGCCATGAGCACGAGCGTCGCGCCGCCGGCAGCGATGCGCGCGACGAGCCGGTCGGAAAAGAACGTGAAGCACATCGCGATCGCGATCGGCAAGATGAAGCTCGCGGCGAAGTAGTTGAAATCGATCGCGTACTTTCCGCCGAGGGTGATGTCGACGCGCGTGCCGTGGCTCGACGTGTTGCCGGTCGCATATTGCTCGAGCGCGAAGAGCGACGCGACGAGGCCGCAGCCGATGAGCAGCCAGAGTGCGATCATGAACTCGCCGCGCGTCGCCGGATACATCGCGAGAATCGTCATGAACGAGAACAGCTGCAGGACGGTGAGCGTGATGACGGTGCCGTTGGCCGGATCGCTCGTCCAGAGCAGCGATCCCGCCATGTAGAGCGTCAGACCGGCCCAGAAATACCACGATCGATGCGGGACGTACGCCTTGCGCAGCAACAGCGCGTGCAGCACCATCGTGCCGACCGTGGCGATGGCGATGAGTTTCCCGAGCGTCGATCCTCCGCCCGAGACTTGCAGCAGCGCGTCGAACGGCAGCGTGACGAGGTAGAGCGCGAACGGGAAGATCATCGGATACCGAAACGCGAAAAACGCGCAGACGGGCAGCAGTCCGACGACGACGGGCAGCGCGTAGTTCGGTTCGAGACCGCTCTGCGCTTTCATGATGGCGGCGAAGGCGACGAAAAGGTACAGCAAGCCGGCGAGGACGACGCCGGCTTTCTCGACGGAAAACCGGAACCGTTCGTTCCGGGCTTCGGGGAACAGGATCATGCCGCTTAGCGCGTGCCGGCCGCTTCGCTCGCGAGCGCGTGACGGAGGGTGCGCACGATCTTCTCCTCACCCTCGCCCTTCGAACAGAGTGCCGTCGCGCCCGAGATCACGCACGTGGCCGCGAACAGCGCGTCGGTCGTCTCCGAAAGCGCGAAGACGGCCGCCGACTGCGCCGCCTCGCGGATGCGGCAGAGCGCCGTCGGGCCGCTACGCTCGAGGTAATCGATGTCGACGAACACCGCGGCCGGATCGTGCGCGGTGATGTCGCGCGAGTCGACGCTCGGGCTCGTCGCGACGACGTCGTACCCGGCGCTACGCAGCAAGCGCTGGAGAAACGGCACGAAGATCGCCTGCGGCTCGATCAGATAGGTGCGCACGTCAACTCACGATTCCGTTGCGAACGGCGTAGACGGCGACGCCCGAGCGCGCGTTGACTTTCAACTTCGCGAGGATGTGGCTCACGTGGTTCTTCACGGTCTTCTCCGAGAGCGAGAGACGCGTTCCGATCTCGCGATTCGAGAGTCCGTCCGCGATCAACCGGACGATCTCGAACTCGCGACCGGAGAGTTCGTTCGGCTCGTTCGAGCGTCCCGAACGGCGACGCAACATCGCGCCCGCCAGACGCGGATCGGCGTAATAGTCTCCGCGCGCGATCGAATGCACGATTTCGATCATCATCTGCGGCGAGGTATCCTTTACGACGTAGGCCGCCGCTTTCGCGGACAGCGCGCGTTGCATGATGCGCGGCCGCGCCTGCGCGGACAGGACGCAGATCCGGCTCTGCGGTGAGGCGCTCTCGCACGCGTCGATCGCCTCTTCGATCGGCTGCGGCAGACCGTCGAGATCGATGACGATCACGTCCGGGCGCAGCTTCGCGATCTCGGTCCGGTCGACCGCGGGCGCGTCGGCGACCACGCACAGGAGCGGATCCTGTGCGTAGACGTGACGCAACGCCTCGACCACGAGCTTGTGCGGCTCGATGAGATGGATCGAGACACTGGCTCGCGCGCCGGCGAGCGGTCGTTGCAGATTCATGCAGGGCTCTCAGGGGGCAGAGGGATCGATTGACCGGCTCCGAGATAGTAGCTCGCCGCTTCGCGACGATCCGGGCTCGTGCGATTGAGCACGACGCCGAGGACGTTGATGCTGCCCACCATGCGCAGCTTGTCGATGGCCGACCGTACGTTGCGGCCTTCCGAGGTGGCGGACGAAACGACGAGGACCGTGCCGTCCGTCTTGATGCCGAGCACGACGCTGTCGACGACGGGACGTAGCGCCGGACAATCGACGATCACGTAATCGAAGCGCTCGACCGCGCGTTTGAGGAGTGCATCGAACGCGTTGCTCTGGAGCAGCCCGACGGGATTCGGCGCGGAGCGGCCGCTCGTGATCGCGAAGACGCCCGCGTGCTCGGTCTGGCGCACCGCGTCGTCGAAGGACGCGACGCCGACGAGGACGTCGGAGAGACCCTTCTCGTTCGCCATGCGCAGCTTCTCGTGCATGCTCGGTCGCCGCAGATCCGCATCGATGATCAGCACGCGGGATTTCATCTGGCCCATGCTGATCGCGGCGTTGAGGGCGATCGTCGATTTACCGTCGCCTTGTTCCGCGCTCGTGAACGCGATCGTTCGCGGCGGGTGGCTCGACGAGTAGCGCAGCGACGCGACCAGCGCGTAGAACGCCTCGACCGCGAGCGGCTTGAGCCAATCGCTCTTGTCCTCGAGCGCGTCGATTTTCGGAATCATCGCGAGCACCGGCATGCCGAGGCGCTCTTTGACGTCGTCTTCCGTGCGGAAGCGATCGTCGAAGAACTCGGCGATGAACACCGCGGTGACCGCGAGGATCAAGCCGACGATGAACCCGAGCAGCACGTTGAACGAGACGTTCGGCGTCACGCTGTAGACCGCGGGATTCGCGGCCTGCGTGACGGAGACGTCGCTGAGCGCGGTCGTCTTCGAGATCACGGCGTCCTGATATTTTTGCTGGAGCGCGAGATAGACGCCCTCGGCGGATTTCGCCGAGCGCTGCAGATCGACGATGCGCCGCGACTCGCTCGGCAACTGCAGGATCTTCGGTTGCGCGGCGCTGACCTGGCTCGACAACGTCTTGGCCTGCGAGTTCGCCGAAGCGATCTGCGCCTGCAACGTCGCGGCTTGCTGCGTCAGCTGCTGATAGACGGGATTCGGAATGCTCGACGAACCCGCGGACACCGATTTCGGCTGCGTCTTGAGCTCGCGTTCGGCTTCCGCGAGTTGCGAGCGCAACGACACGACGGTCGGGTAATCGTCCGTGTATTGTTTGCGCGCCGCATCGAGGTTGAGCTTGAGCGTCTCGATCTGCGCCTGCAACTGCGTCGCCACGGGATTGTTCGCGGTCGTCGCCGTGCCGATGACGGTCGGCGGCGTCGCATTCAGCTGCTCTTCGGTCGATTCGAGCTGCGCGGCGTACTGCTTCGCGTCGAGTTCGGCCGACTGCTGTTTGCTCTCGAGCGCGGCGATCTGCGTGAGATCGTTCTGCGTTTGCGTCGTGAGATCGGCGATGCCGGTCTGCTCTTGATACGCTTCGAGCGCGGCTTGCGCGGCGCGCATGTGCGCCTCCGCGTCCGGCATCTCGCGCTGCAGGAACGTGATCGCGGAATCGGCTTGACCGCCGATCAGCTGCCGTTCGCGCTCGATGAACGTGCTCGCGAAATCGTTCGCGATCCGCGCGGACGTGTCCGGATCGCGCCAGCTCACGGAGAGCGCGAGGATCGCGGTATTCGTGACCGGCTTGACGAGCACGTGCGAGAGCAGCCCCGCGACCGTCGTATTGAGGTTGAGATCCTTGATGACTTGCAACGCGACGGGCGACTGCTGCAAGAGTTCCGCGTAGGTTTCGGACGACTGCTGGCCGGTCGCGGCGAGCAGGGCGTTGAGCACCGGGAGATTGGTGCCGGCCTCGTTCGTCGCCGTCGGCTGGTTCGCGGCGCTGCCGCCCGAGATCAGTTTCACCGCCGTCGTGTACTTCTTCGGGGTGGCCAGCGTGAAGATGGCGACCGCCGCGAAGAACACCGTCCAGACGGCCAGCAGCAGCTTGCGCCGGCGCCACAAGATCTTGAAGAGCCGGCGCGGGTCGAGATCGCGCGAGATCGTGTCGACCGGCTGCGAAAAGTCGATGCCGAGCGGCGCGGCCGTGGCGGGCAGGTTGTACGGGTTTTGCGGGTTGTCGAGCACGATCAGAACCGCAAGAGGCCGGAGAGCGTGTAGAGGATGCTGCTCATACCAGTCTTTGTCGGCGATGTGGGCACGTAAACGACGTCGCCCTTCTGCAAGATCACGTCGTGCGACGTATCACCCTTTTTCAGCACGTCGTACAGGTTGACGGTCTTGACCGTCTTCGCGCCGTTCTCGCCGGCCCGCGTCACCGTGACGTTGTTGAGATCGGCGTGCTCCTGGGTCGCGGTGCCGGCGCGGGCGACCGCCATCGCCACGTCGTCACCTTCGCGCACCATCACGTCGCCCGGCTTGTCGACGGCGCCGATGATCTCGATTTGGAGCAGCGTCGGCGCGGGGATGTAGATCGTCTCGCCGCTCGCGACGGTGATGTTGGACGCCGCGTCACCGTCGTGGAGGAGCTTCTGGAGGGACACGGTTCCGACCGTACCGTCCGGATACTGGAGGCGCGCCTCGGGGAACGTCCCGTCCGTCGGCCCGAGTCCGCCCGCCGCGGCGAGCGCGTCCGTCAGGCGCGTCGGCGGCGGGAGCGTGTACTTGCCCGGCGTCTTGACGTTGCCGAGCACGAGCGCCTCGACGGGTCCGACGAGGACGACCGCGATCGTGACCTTCGGGTCGCGCAGATACTTCCGGAGCTTTCGCGCCACCGCGTCGCTCGCTTCGCCCGTGGTGAGGCCGCCGATGAAGACGTTACCGGCGAGCGGTACCGAGATCGAGCCGCCCTGCAAGACCCGCAGCGGCGCCGTCGGCGTGAGCGTCGTCTCGCCGAACACCGTCAGCGAGACTTCGTCGCCCTGGCGGATGCGATAGTCGCGCGGCGACTGCACCGTGGCTTCGGACGGCGTGTACTGATTCGTCTGCGCGCCCGCGGGACGTGCGAACTGCGGCGCGATCATAAACAGCGCGGCAGCGACCCAGACGAGGCTCGAGGTTCTACGTGACATGGATGTCTCCAGAATAGCGTCCGAACGAAATTTGCCGAAGCGGCCCATAGCCCTTACCGCAGGGACTTCCGACCCTCGCGCGACGGTACTGCCGCCGCACGCCAGGGTGCACTCGAGAGAAGCAACTCGGTGAGCCGTCGCGTCGTCTCGCCCGTTTCGAAGAGGGCGAGCACGCGGTCGCGGCCGCGAGCGCCGAGCTCCGCGCGCAGAGCGGCATCGCCGGCGAGCCGTTCGATCGCGGCCGCGAGCGCTTCGGGATCGCGCTGCGGGACGAGCAGCCCGTTCGTCGCGTCGACGAGTTCGGGTATGCTGCCCGTCTGCGTCGCGACGATCGGAAGGCGCGCCGCCATCGCCTCCATGAGCGCGACCGGAATGCCCTCGTGTTCGCCGTCCTGTTCGGTGCTCGCGAGCACGACGAGGTCGTAGTCGCCCGCCTCGAGCGACGCGACGAGTTTGCCGTGCGGGACGTTGCCGAGCATCCGGACGCGGTCGGCGAGCCCGTGGCGCTCGACGAGCGCGGCGACCTCCGTCGCGATCTCGCCGTCGCCCGCGAGATCGCAGGCGAAGGCAACGCCGCGATCGCGCAGCCGGGCGAGCGCGTCCAGCAGAAACCGGTGGCCCTTCCACTCGCACATGCGCGCCGAGCAGAGGATGCGCGTCGTCCGTGCCGGCGGGGCCGCGACCGGAGCCTCCGGCGCGCGGACGCCGAGGTGCACGGTGACGCACTTCGCGCGGAGGTCGGCCGGCAGAAGGTCTTGCAGATGCCCGCAATTGCGCGCCGAGATCACGCGGACGAACTCCGCGGCGCGCACCTTCGGCACCGTGAGATTGTCGTAGAAGATGTCGTGCTGGTGCGCCGTGATGCTGAACGGAATGCCGGTCAATCGCGACGCGACGTAGACGATCGTCGCCGAACTCGTCATCCAATTCACGTGCATGTGCTCGATGCCGAGGCGCCGCGCTTCGTGCGCGAGCGCGAGCGCCTTCGGGAACAAGACGAGGTTCACGGCGCGCGCTCGCAGCGCGCATTTGCCGAAGGCGACGGCGGCGAACGCGGCGAGTACGCCCGCGGGATCGCGCGCGAACTCGCGCGCCGCGAGCGCGGCGACGCGTGCGTCGAAGAGTCCGATGTAGTGCGGCGTCGCTCCGAGTTCCGGATAACGATCCACGTTCTGCGTGGCGCGCGTCGGGATCAGCACGACGTCGAACGCCTCGCCGAGCGACTCGACTTCGGGCTCGAAGAATTGCTCGGCGAATGCGAACGGAAAGCGAGCGGAAACGTATGCGAGCTTCATCGCTGCGCGACCAGTTCGGCGTACAACGCGACATGACGTTCGACGCTCGTTTCGAGTGCGAACGCCTCGTCCGCGAACGCACGCGCGCTCGCCGCGAGACGCGCGCGAACGTCGCCGTCGCGAACGCGTTCGAGCGCGCGTGCGAACGCTTCGGCGGACCCGTCCGTCGCGACGACGCCCGTCACGCCGTCGCGGACGAAATCGGCGTGACCGTCCCACGGCGCCGTCACGACGGCGAGCCCCGCGCGCATCGCCTCGCCGAGCGCGAGCGGCATCCGTTCCCAGAGCGAGGGCATCAGGAACGCGTCCATGCCGCGCATCAACCGCGCGGCGTCGTCGCGAAATCCGAGGAACGACACGCGCTCGCCGAGCCCGAGCGCGGCGGCTTCGGCGCGCAGCGCGTCTTCCAGCTGGCCCGTGCCGGCCAGGACGAGGCGCGCGCGAGGATCGCTCTCGAACGCCGCTGCGAACGCTTGCAGCGCCGCCGACTGATTCTTCTGCGGCGATAGCCGCGCGGGCAGGTACGCCGCAAACGCGTCGTCCGCGATGCGGAGTTCGCGCCGCACGTCCGCGCGCTCCGCCGCGGGCGGCGTCGCGACGCCGTTCGGGATGACGGTGACGCGCTCGAGCGGCACGCCCTCGCTCGCCGCGAACGCCCGCCGTTGATGCTCGCTGAAAACGACGAAGCGCGTCGTGCGGGCGTGCAGCACGCGATTGACGGCCGCCCGGACGGCGCCGCCCGCCTCGTCGCCGTGCTCCGTGAAGACGAGGGACGGGACGCCCGCCAAGATCGAGCCGATCCGGCCCGCGTATTTCCCGGCGTGCAGATGCGCGTGAACGACGTCGGGCCGCAGCGCGCGCAGCGCCCCGACGACGCGACCGAACGCGGCGACGTCGCCGCGGCCGCGCCGTTCGAGAGAAACGATCGGCACGCCGAGGTCCGCACGCTCGGACGCGGTCAAGCCGTCCTCGTAGATCGAGAGGATACGGACGTCGAGCCCGCCGCGCCGAAGTCCGGACGTGAGCCCGCGCACGAACGTCTCGGCGCCGCCGCTCTTGAGGTGCTGGACGACGTGCACGACGAGCGGCCGGCCGGCGGGCACGGGTCGAGAGATCATCGGTTCTGCGAGCATCTCGCTCGACGATACCAAGTGGACGGGAGGGGGTCGTGAGGCATGCATGTCGCTTTCGTGGGCTTAAAGACCTATATCGGCTCGGTTCGGTCGAAGGGTCCAGGAGCGCCGCCGGAACGTTACAGTAACGTCATGTCAGCCGACCGCGTCGCTTGCCTCATGCCGTTCCTCAACGAGGGAGCGCATCTGCCGGCGGTGCTCGCCACCCTCGACGCCCAGACGCTCGACCCGGCACGCGTCTTCCTCATCGCCGTCGACAACGGGTCGACGGACGACGGCCGCGCCTACCTCGAAGCGTGGCTCCGTGACCGGCCCGGCCGCGGGATCGTTCTCGACGCCGCGATCCGCTCGATCCCGTACGCGCTCAACGTCGGCGTTCGCTCGACGCTGCCGACGGACGTCGTCGTGCGCCTCGACGCGCACACGCTGTACGACCCGGACTACCTCGAGACGATCGTCGACGCGTTCGAGACGCTCGAGGACGACGTCTGGTGCGTCGGCGGCGCTCCGACGCCCGCGAAGGCCACCGGCTGGTCGCGCCGCCTCGGCGAGGCGCTCTATTCGAACCCGATGGGCCTCGGGCCGGCCGATTACCGCCAGGACGGCGGGATCCGCCGCGTTTCGACGGTCTACCTCGGCGCGTGGCGCCCGGGCGTCCTGACGCGGCTCGGCGGCTTCGACGAGCGGTGGGCGGCCAACGAGGACTGCGAACTGACGGAGCGCATTCGCGCGAACGGCGGGGCCATCGCGCGCGTACCCGTGACGTGCGGCCGGATCCCGACGCGCGGTCCCGCGGCGACGATCGCGCAATGGTCGCGCTACGGCTTCTGGCGGGCGCAGACGTTCAAACGATACCCGCAGGCGATCCGGCCGCGCCACGTGGCCGCGCCGGCCGCGCTCGCGGTCGTCCTCCTGCTGCTCGCGACCCCGTGGCGCGCGCTTCTCCTCCCGCTCTACGCGCTGTACGCGCTCGCAACGATCGCGCTGCGTCGCAAGGGCGAACCGGCGTCCATCACCGCGGGTTCGCTCGTGTTCTTTCCGCTCGTGCACGTCGGGTATGCGACCGGCCTCATCATCGGGGCCGTGAGGACGCCCGCATCGATCCGGCGCGGGCCTCTCGGAACCGCCGCCCGGGCGTGAGCCCGCACACACTCGGCGTGCCGGGCACCGGCATCGCCGGCGCTCGCGCCGATGGTTCACGGTGGAGCAACGACCGTGATGACCCGAGAACCCGCCGCCGCACGCGCACTCCTCGTCGAGCGCCAACCCGCTCTCGTTCCGTTCTTTCGCGACACGCTCGAGCGGGCCGGGCACGCGGACGTGATCGCGTCGCGGTCCACGTCGGCCACCACGCTGCGGCGCGTCCGCCCGGATACGGTCCTCATCGGGCCGGGATCCGCGGACGTCCGGCCCCTGGCCGCGATCCGGCGGATCCGGCAGGAACGACCTTCGACGCGGATCGTGGTCGTCGCGTACCGCGCCGATCCGGTCTGGCGCAGCGTGGCTCTGGCGGTGGGCGCGGACGCCGTCCTCGGGCCGGACGACGATCGTTCGACGCTCGATGCCGCGCTCGCGAGCGGAGCTTCCGGCCGGGTGCGGAACCTCGGCATGCGTCGAACGTCCTAACGAAAGTTCCCCGACCATGACTTTCGGCGCTACAGAAGTACCCCGTTTGGCCGAAGTTTTACAGAGTATGGGAACGAGCGGCACGCGCGACGTCGTATTACCGGCATTATGGCCACGCGCCTCGACGGACTTCCGACCTACGTTGCTGCGGAGAGTGTGACGAGCATGCGCGAAGGTCTGTTACGCGTCGTGATCATCGAATCACAGGTCCTGTTCGCGAAAGCGCTCGCCGGCATTTTCTCGGAAGATGCCGAGTTCGTCGTCGTCTCCGATCTGCGTGCCCCCGACGAGTCGGGGCTGTCCGCTGCGAAGCCCCACGTGGTCGTCATCGATCTCGACGGGCAGCCGACGGACGTCGCCGCGACGCTCGGCGCCTGCGTCGCCGGAGCTCCCGACGCCCGGATCTGCGTGCTCTCGATGCATCTGTCGTCGGAGATGATGCAGCGCTGCCTCAACAACGGCGCCGAAGCGTACATCGTCAAGGACATCTCGCCGAGCGAACTGTTGCGCGCGATCAAGACCGTCGCCGGCGGTCAATCGTACGTCGATCCTCGCGTCGCGGGCGGTCTGCTGCGGCGCCGGTCGCTCAATGCCGGGAAGCCCGACATCATGGAACTGTCGGCACGCGAAGCGGAAGTGCTCAAGCTGATCGCCGAGGGGCTCGCGAACAAACAGATCAGCGTGCGGCTCCACCTCTCGGAGAAGACGGTGAAGAATCACGTCAGCCGCATCTTCTCGAAACTCAACATTTCCGCGCGCACGCAGGCCGCCGTCCATGCGATCCGAGCGGGGATCGTCTAGTCTCTTGATCGCCCGTGCGACGGTACGTGGTGGAGGCAAGGAGACTCGAACTCCTGACCCTCTGCATGCCATGCAGATGCTCTACCAACTGAGCTATGCCCCCGCGGGCGCGCCGTCGCGGCACTTCGGATTCGGACCCGTACGGCGAGCACCTTTTCGCGCGACGGCAGCATAACGTGACGATTTCCCAACCGTTACCCGCAGCGATCGCTGCGGGCGAACGCATCGCGATCGTCGGCGGCGGACTGCTCGGCATGGTCCTCGCGCTCCGCCTCGCGGAGCGCGGTGCCGCGGTGACGCTGATCGAGGCCGCGCCGGAACTCGGCGGCCTCGCGTCGCCGTGGACGCTCGGCGGCGTCACGTGGGATCGGCACTATCACGTGACCCTCTGGTCCGACGTGCATCTACGCGGCCTCTTGCGCGAACTCGGGCTCGAGGACGAGATGGCGTGGACGAGCGTCGGGACGGGATTTTATTCCGGCGGCCGTTTTCATCCGATGAACGGCGCGCTCGACTTCCTGCGCTTCCCCGCGATCGGCATCGTCGACAAGCTGCGCCTCGGGCTGACGATCGCGCTCGGATCGCGGATCGCGGATCCGATTCCGCTCGAGGACGTCTCCGTCGAAGCGTGGCTGACGAAGTGGTCCGGGCGCACGACCTTCGAGCGCATCTGGAAACCGCTCTTGCGCGCGAAGCTCGGCGATCGCTATCGCGACGCCTCGGCCGCGTTCATCTGGGCGATCATCGTCCGGCTCTACGCCGCGCGGCGCGCGGGTCTCGGCGCCGAGCGCTTCGGTTACGTCCGGGGCGGCTACGCTCGCGTGCTCGCCGCGCTCGAGGCGGCACTCGTGAAGGCCGGCGTCACCGTGCTCGTCGACACGCCGGTCACGCGCGTGGTGCGCGCGCCCGATCCCGGCGGCGATCTCGTCGTCTCGTGCGCGACGGGCGGATTGCGCTTCGATCGCGTCGTGCTGACGGTTCCCGCGCCGCTCGCGGCCGCGCTCGCACCGGACTTGAGCGCCGACGAACGCGAGCGGCTCGAATCGAAAACCTACGGCGGCATCGTCTGCGCGTCGCTCTTGCTCGACGAACCGCTCGGCCCGTACTACGTCACGAACCTCACGGACGAGTGGGTGCCGTTCACGGGCGTCATCGACATGTCGAACGTCGTCGATCGCGCGGCGTGGAACGGGCTCGCGCTGGTGTATCTCCCGAAGTACGTGCGGCCCGACGATCCATTGTTCGAAGAGAGCGACGCCGCGATCGAAGCGAGCTTCGTCGGCGCGCTCGAGCGAATGTATCCGGGGTTCTCACGCGATCGCATTCGCGCGTTCCGCATCTCACGCGTCCGGCACGTGTTCCCGATCGCGACGCTCGGCTATTCGCGCACGTTGCCGCCGGTCGAGACCTCGGTTCCGGGACTCTTCGTGCTCAACGCCGCGCACATCGTCAACGGCACGCTCAACGCGAACGAAACGGTGGCGCTCGCGGAACGCGGTCTCGATGCCGGCCTCGCGAGCGTGGGGCGCGGCGCGTGAAACCGCTCGCGAGCCTCTCGCTCGATCTCGACAACGAGTGGGCGTACATGAAGACGCACGGCGATCCGGCGTGGGACGCGTTTCCGTCGTATCTCGACGTCGTCGTGCCGCGCTTCCTGCGCATCCTCGACGGCCTCGACCAGCGCATCACCGTCTTCATCGTGGGCCAGGACGCGGCGCTCGCGAAGAACGCGACCGCGCTGCGCTCGATCGCGACGGCGGGTCACGAGATCGGCAACCATTCGTTCCACCACGAACCGTGGCTGCAACACTACACGACCGAACAAATCGAGGACGAGATCGCGTCGGCGACCGACGCCATCGTAGAGGCGACGGGCGCACGTCCGATCGGATTTCGCGGACCCGGCTTCACGCTCTCCGGCGCGACGCTCGAGGCGCTCGCCAAGCGCGAATACCGCTACGACTGCTCGACGTTTCCGACGTACATCGGCCCGCTCGCACGCGCGTATTACTTCATGACGGCGAAGCTGACGCCCGAGGAACGCGAGCAGCGCAAGGCGCTCTTCGGCAGCATCACGGACGGGCGGCGGCCGCTCTCGCAATACCGCTTCGAACTCGCGGACGGGCGCTCGTTGCTCGAGATCCCCGTGACGACGTTCCCGGTCGTGAAGATCCCGATCCACTTCAGCTACATTCTCTACGCCGCGATGAAAGCGCCGTGGCTCGCGATCCCGTATTTCAGAAGCGCGCTCCTCGCGTGTCGCGCGTTCGGCATCTCGCCGTCGCTGCTGCTCCATCCGCTCGATTTCCTCGACGGATCCGACGTCGCGACGCTCGCCTTCTTCCCCGCGATGCAGATGCCGAAGGAACGAAAACTCGACGTGCTCGCACGCGCGCTGCGCATCTACCGCGATCTCTTCGACGTCGTCGCCGTCGGCGATCACGCTGCGGCGATCGAAGCGGCGGGCGTGACGCGGAGCGTCGCCTTTACGGCCTAGCGGTTCGCGTGGTACGCTGCCATCGCGAAGGCCGCCGGGCAGTCGCGCGCCGTCGGCGTGAGGAAAGTCCGGGCTTCACAGGGCAGCGTGCAGGATAACGTCCTGTCGGGGCAACTCGAAGGAAAGTGCCACAGAAACAAACCGCGATGCGGACGGCGCGAGCCGGACGTAGCGCAAGGGTGAAATCGTGAGGTAAGAGCTCACGGAGTTCCGCGGCGACGCGGGCTCGGGTAAACCCCACGCGAAGCAAGATCGCTCGATACGTCCTCCGGGACCGGACGGCCCGTCCGAACGAGTCACATCGCAACGAGCCGCACCGAGAGGTGCGGCCCAGATAGATGGCTGCCGCCGCGAAAGCGGTACAGAATCCGGCTTACAGGCGACCTTCGCTCACGATCGCCGTTGCGCGAGCGCGATGAACGGCAACTCGAGAAAACGTCGCGAGAGCGCGGCCACGCCGTAGGCGATCGAAATCACGCACGCGATGCGTACGGCGAGGCTCGCCTCCGGCGGCAGATTCGCGTAGAACGGCACCGCGGACGCGGCCCATGCGAAGGCGTCGGTGACGGGCTTGTGCACGAGGTAGAGGCAGTAGCTCAGCAGCGCGGTCAACGCGAGCACGGGCGAGCGCAGGAACGCGATCGCCGGATGGCCGCTGTACGCCACGGCGACGACGACGACGGCGCCGAAGACCAGCACCGCTTGCGTGATGCGGATGCTCGTGCTCAAGTCGCCCTTGTGGAGGATGCCGAACGGGATGCCGATCGCCGTCACGAGCGCGGCCGCGCCGGCGAGCGCGAGCGCGAAGCGACCCGCGCTGCGCCGGTCGCCCGACCACGACGCGAACCAGATCGCGACGTACGCTCCCACGGCGAGACCGTCCGCGCGAAACCACGTCAGCTCGAGCTCGTGCGGGCCGGCGCCGAAGCGGACGAACGGTTCGATCGCGATGACGGCGAGCGCCGCGTAGCCGAGCCGGCGCGCGTCGAGCCAGAGCACGAGCCACGGCCACACGAGATAGAACTGCTCCTCGACGGCGAGCGACCAATACGGTCCGGCCGCGTCGGGAATGCGAATGTGGAAGAGCGACGAGAGGTTGGCCGACATCAGCGCGCAGAGCGCGAAGAACGGCGCGAATTGGCCGTGCAGCGCGACGAACAGCACGAGCAGCAGCGTGAAATAGAGCGGCAAGATCCGCGCCGCACGCCGGATGTAGAATCGCTTGAAGTAGGCGCGCGAACCGCGCGATTTGGTCTCGAGCAAGATACCCGTGATCAGAAAGCCCGAGAGAACGAAGAACAGGTCGACGCCGAGCCAGCCGTGTTGCAGAAAACCGGCGACGGGCCCGGGCAAGAACGCGGTCGCCGCGCTCGTCGTCGGCCACGTGAACAACAGGTGCGCGACGAGCACGAACCAGATGGCGAACGCACGGAGACCGTCGAGTTCCGGCACGTGTCCGCGACGAGCCGACGCGTGCGCGATCGCCGGAATCGTGGGCTCGGGACCGGCCGGCGTCTCCGGGGCGCTGCCGGTCTCGTTCACGATCACGAACGCCCGATTCGAGCGCCGGCGCCCGAGTCATGCCGGTCGCGCCGTAGTGTGAGACGCGCGGAACCCGCAACCTCCGGGGGCTACGGCGGAGTCTGTGGTGAAGAACTACCGGAGCCCATTCTCGGGACAGCTAGCGGGAGAGACGTAGACGTTGAGCGCTCACTTCAATAAAGACATGACGGTCGAAAACGCGTTCAAGACGCACGCCGGCGCGCGGCGCGTGTTCGCCAAGTTCCACCTCGGCGGTTGCTCGAATTGCGCGATCAGCGAGACGGAGACGATCGAACAGGTCAGCGAGGGCTACGGCATACCGTTGCCGATGCTGATGGACGAACTCGAGGCGCTCTATGCGAGCGGCGGCTTGAACATGAGCGATCGCGTGCGTCTGCCGGACGAGATCCGCTCGAAGATCCCGCAGCTCGCGAACGTGCCGGAGATCGGCGAGGTCAAGAGCGTCGAAGCGGGCGCGTACACCGTCGAGTTCGGCGACGTCCGCCTCCAGGGGCTCGCGGAAGATTTCATCAAAGTCGAGACCGCCGGCGCCCCTGCCTGAGCGACGGTCACGCGTTCGCGAAGAACCCCGCGCCGTCCGGCGCGGGGTTCTTTCGTGCGAGCGCGCTACAGGGACTTACGGTTGCGAAACGTCTCGTCCGTGCCGTGCCAGTGCGCGACGGTCGTCTCGCCCGCTTTCCAGCACAGAAAGACCGGCACGCCGTTGCGGAGCGCGGGGAAATCGAGCAGCCCGAGATCGATGTCCTTCATCACGCACCCGTACGATTCGATGCGGCCGATGATCCGGACGACCTCCGCTTTGAGTTCGATCGAACGGCGCGTCTCGCCCCGCCGTTCCGCCGCCGGCGCGCCCGCGCGTCCTCCGGCCTTCCGCAACTCGGGATCCTGTTCGAGCAACTTGATCGCGAGTTCGCGCCGCTTCGCCCACAGCTCGTCGAGCAGCGGTGCGAGGACGGGAATGAGGGCGTTGACCTTTTCGGGCGAAAAGAAACTCATGGGCGCGCACTCCGGCGGCGATCGGTGACGTTTTCTCGGTTCGTTGTCGTGACGGGCTTATCCGGGGCCGGCAAAAGCCAAGCGATGAAGTCGTTCGAAGATCTCGGCTTCTACTGTCTCGATAACTTACCGCCCGCACTCGTTCCGGAACTCGTCACGCTCGCCGAGCGGGCGGGCATCCGGCGCGTCGCGCTGTCGCTCGACGTTCGGGTCGGCGGTGCCTTCGGCGAAGCCGCAGGCGCGCTCGACGAACTCGAGCACCGTGAGATCGCCGTCGACTTGCTCTTTCTCGACGCCGACGACGCGACGATCGTGCGCCGTTACAGCGAGACGCGGCGACGGCATCCGGCCGATTGCGCCGGCGGCCTGGCCGCCGCGATCGCGCGCGAACGCGCGACGCTCGCTCCGTTGCGCGACCGTGCGACGCGCGTCTGGGACACGTCGGGGCTCACGCAGACGACGCTCAAAACACGGATCGTCGAGACGTTCGACGGCGAACGCGCGGAACGGCTCGACGTGCGCGTCGTCGCGTTCGGATTCAAGAACGGCGTTCCGCTCGATGCCGATCTGATGTTCGACGTGCGCTTCTTCACCAATCCGAATTACGTTCCGGAACTCAAACCGTTGACGGGACGCGACGTCGCGGTGGCACGCTTCATCGAAGCGTTGCCGGAAACGGAACCGTTTCTCGAGCGGCTCTTCGGCACGATCGACTTCCTCGTGCCGTTGTACGCGCGTGAAGGAAAATCGCGTCTCACGATCGCGATCGGGTGCACGGGAGGCCGGCATCGCTCGGTCTACGTCGCGCGCCGGCTCGCGGCACATCTCGCGGCGCACGACGGCATCGCGGTGACGGTGGACGATCGCGAGCTCCCGCAAGAATGATGCTGCGGTTCGGACGCTGGCTGTATCCGGGACTCGGCGTCAAGCGATGGATCGTGCTCGCGCTCGTCGGCGTCGTGCTCGTCGGCAACGGCGTCGCGCGCTGGTTCGTCGCCGAAGGGTCCGACTGGCACGTCAACGAGCTCGTCGACGGCATCTGCTCCGACCTCGGCGTGCCGCTCGGCGCGTTACCGTATCTCTTCACGGCACTCGGCGTCGTCTTCGTGTTCCTCGGCATCACCTTACCGATCCGTTCGATCGTGAGCGCGATCGCGCCGTCGTCGAAAGACCACATCGTCGAGGCGTTGCTCGATCGCCGTTTGCGCGGCGGGTACAAGGTCGTCGCGATCGGCGGCGGCACCGGCCTCTCGACGTTGTTGCGCGGCCTCAAGCGATCGACGACCAACCTGACGGCCGTGGTCACCGTGACGGACGACGGCGGCAGTTCGGGCCGGCTGCAGAAAGAACTCGGCATCCTGCCGCCGGGCGACATTCGCAACTGCCTCGTCGCGCTCGCCGACGACGAGGCGCTCGTGACCGACCTCTTCCAGTATCGCTTCAGCGAGGGTGAAGGCCTCAGCGGCCATTCGTTCGGCAACCTCTTTCTCGCAGCGATGTCCGGGATTACGGGCAACTTCGATACCGCGATCAAGGAGT
Organism: Rhodospirillales bacterium; assembly: GCA_903970385.1. Taxonomy (GTDB): domain Bacteria; phylum Vulcanimicrobiota; class Vulcanimicrobiia; order Vulcanimicrobiales; family Vulcanimicrobiaceae; genus Palsa-1515. The sequence continues at coordinate 18,614 of CAJCIN010000096.1, forward strand.
CGAGCCGCGTCCTCAACATCAAGGGCCGCGTCCTGCCGTCGACGCTCGATACCGTGCGCCTCTGCGCGTCGTTCGCGGACGGGCGCGTCGTGCGCGGCGAGACGAACATCTCGGCGGCGCACGACGCGGTGGAACGGCTCTGGCTCGAGCCGACGGGCGCGCAACCGCTGCGCGAAGTGCTCGACGCGATCGCGACGGCGGATGCGATCGTCCTCGGGCCCGGGAGCCTCTACACGTCGGTGCTGCCGAACTTTCTCGTCGACGGCATCGCGCGCGCCGTCGCGGACTCGCCCGCGCTCAAAGTGTACGTGTGCAACGTCATGACGCAACCGGGCGAGACGGACGCGTTCACCGCGGCGACGCACGTCCGCGCGCTGCTGTTGCAGAGCGGTCATCGCGTGTGCGACACGGTCATCGTCAACGACGAACCGCCGCGTCTTCTCCTCGAAGCCTACGCCGAGGAAGGTCAGGTTCCGGTCGAGCCCGATCGTACCGCGCTCGGCGCGCTCGGCGTACGGATCGTCGGAGCGAACGTGATCTCGGAAACGCAGAACGTGCGCCACGATCCGCAACGCCTCGCCGACGTCGTCCTCAAGTTGATCGACGAGCACGTCGCTCGCCGCTCGTCGTTCGTGCACTTGAGCGCGCCGGCGCCGGCCGCGTCGGCCGAACCGGTCCGCGAACCCGCGTCCTAACCGTCGCCGGCGTGGACGATGCGCGCGAAGCGCGCCGCCGCACGCTCGAGTAACTCCGCGGCGCGACGCTTCGAGGCGAGCGTGTCCTGCGGGCGATCCGCGATCGGGACGACGATCGTGCCGAGTGCGGCGAGGCGCTCCTCGGCGCCGCGTTCGACGCGCGCGGTAAACGCGACGGTGCGCGTGCCGGCCGCGCGCGCGAGCGCGCCGACGCCGGCGACCGTCTTGCCCGCAAGCGTCTGCACGTCGACCGCACCTTCGCCCGTGCAGCACCACGCGGCCCCGGCGAGCAACAGCTCGAGACCGCGTTCCCGCGCGACGACGTCGACGCCGCTCTCGATCGTCGCGCCGAGATACGCACGTAACGCGAAGCCGAGCCCGCCGGCCGCGCCGCAGCCCGGCTCGTCGCGCGCGTTCGAGCCGAAGCGTTCCGAGGTGACGCGCGCGAAGCGTTCGAGCGCGTCTTCGAGGAGCGCGACGTCCGCGGCGGACGCGCCTTTCTGTCGCGCGTACGTGCGCGTCGCGCCGCGCGCGCCCGTCAACGGGGCGTCGACGTCGACGGCGGCCACGATACGCGCGTCCCGCACGCGTGGGTCGAGATCGGTCGCGTCGATGCGCGCGATCCGCGCGAGCGCCGCCCCGCCCGGCGCGAGCGCGCGATCGTCCGCATCGAAGAAGCGCATGCCGAGCGCCTCGAGCAGTCCCGCGCCGCCGTCGTTCGTCGCGCTGCCGCCGAGCCCGACCACGATGCGACGCGCGCCCTGCTCGAGGGCCGCCCGGACGAGCTCTCCCGTGCCGAAACTCGACGCGCGAAGCACGTCGTTCGGTGCGCCCGCGAGCGTCGCGAGCCCGGACGCCGTCGCCATCTCGATCGCGGCGGTGTCTCCACCGGGTGCGAGGGCGAACGCCGCGTCGACCGCGCGTCCGAGCGGTCCGCGCACGCGCCGCACCACGCGCGTCCAGCCGGCGTCGAGAAACGCGGCGACCGTGCCTTCGCCGCCGTCCGCCATCGGCGCGCGCACGATCTCGCGCGACGGCCACACGGCGCGCAGTCCGCGCTCGATCGCGAGCGCGGCCTCGCTCGCCGAGAGGCTGCCTTTGAATTTGTCCGGAGCGACGACGACGCGCCCGGCGTCGCGATCAGATATGCTTGAGCACGATCGCGATCGTGCGCTGCTCTCCCGGTTGCAGCGCCGCGGCGTTGTCGACCGCGGCCGGCGTCGCGAAGCCGGCGGGTACCTGCGAGAGCGCGTAATCGAACAGACCCGTGGGCACGTTCGTGATGCGGAAGCGGCCGTCCGCATCGGTCGTCGAGAACTGCACCGCGTTGACGACGACGACGGCGTCCGCGACGGGCTTCCCCGACTCGTCGGTCACCGTGCCCGAGATCGTCGCGTAACGGCCCGGCGGCGGGATCGGCTGCGAGCACGCGGACGAGAACGCCGCGACGAGAGCCATGACGAACGCGAGCCGCACGAGCTTCATGCGGCGCGGTTCATTTAGGCGACGGCGACGCCCTCTTCGGAATCTTGCCGGTCCATGTTCGCGGACTTCTCTTCGAGCAGCCAATGGTTCGCCGCGTCGCGCCGCGTCTCGTCGACGCGTTCGCGCAACCAAGCGAGGATCGCGTCGTCGGTGCGATGCACGCGGATCGCCTCGTCGAACTGCGACGCGGAAATGCCCCAACGCTCGAAGACGCCCTTGTCCATCGGGCACGGATAGATGTAATCGTGCAGCGTGCCGTCCGCCGCCGCGCGCGCCTTGTCGAACGCCCGCGCCAGCCACAGGTAGCCGTCGATCGCCTCACGGCCGCGCCGCGGGAAGTCGGTTCCGCTTCGTAAATCGGTTGCCATACGCTCCTAGAACCGCGCCGCTCGTGCCCGGGATTCACGCCCCCCTGCGAACGGAACACCTTCTTCGATGCCGAACCGCACGCAGCATGACGACCGTCCCCGAACACACCACGATCTCGTATTTCGAGAGCGCGCTCGACGCGGTCGGTCGGACGCCTCTCGTCCGGTTGCGGCGCGTCGTCGACGATGCGACCTGTCTCGTCCTCGCCAAAGTCGAGTACGTCAATCCGGGCGGCAGCGTCAAGGACCGGCCGGCCGTCGCGATGCTGCTCGAGGCGGAAGAGCGCGGGCTGTTGCGGCCGGGGTCGACGATCGTCGAGGCGACGAGCGGTAACACCGGCACGGGCCTCGCGATGGCCGCGGCGATCCGCGGCTATCGCTGCATCCTCGTGATGCCGGACAAGATGTCGAAAGAGAAGATCGATCTCTTGCGCGCGTACGGCGCCGAAGTCGTCGTCACGCCGACCGCCGTCGCCTCGGATTCGCCCGAATCGTATTACGGCGTCGCGACGCGGCTCGTCGCCGAGATCCCGGGCGCGTTCATGCCGAACCAATGGCACAACAAATCGAATCCGGACGCGCACTACCGGTCGACGGGGCCGGAGATCTGGGAGCAGACGGGCGGCGCGATCACGCACTTCGTGTCGGGCATCGGCACGGGCGGCACGATCTCCGGTACGGCGCGCTACCTCAAGGAGCGCAATCGCGACATCCACGTGGTGGGCGCCGACCCCGAAGGTTCGATCTACAGCGGCGACACGCCGAAGTCGTACGCCGTCGAGGGCATCGGCATGTCGTATCTGCCGGAGACGGTCGACATGCGCGTGATCGACGAGATGACCCGCGTGTCCGACCGCGAGTCGTTCCTGATGGCACGGCGCATCGCGCGCGAGGAAGGTTTGCTCGTCGGCGGGTCGTCCGGGACGGCGGTCGTCGCCGCGGTGAAGCTCGCGAAGACGCTGCCGAAGGAAGCCGTGCTCGTCGTGATGATGCCGGACTCGGGACGCGGCTACATGTCGAAGATCTTCAACGACGAGTGGATGGTCGCGAACGGATTCCTCGCGGAAGACAAACGCTCGGCGACCGTCGGCGACGTGTTGCGCTCGAAAGAGCCGCTGCCGCCGATGATCACGGTGCAGGACGACGACGTCGTGAAGAACGCGCTCGATCTGCTACGCCGCTACGAGATCTCGCAGTTGCCCGTGCTCCACGGCTCCGACATCGTCGGCAGCATCAACGACGTCGCGGTGATGCAGGCGGTCTTCGATCGAAGCGATCTCCTGCACAAGTCCGTGCGCGCCGTAATGGGAAGCCCGTTCCCGGCGCTCGAGCGCGGCGTGGAGATCGACCGCGCGTACAAGCTGCTCACGCTCGCGAACGCGGCGATCCTCGTGACGGACGGCGCGCAACCCGTCGGCGTCCTCACGCGGCAAGACATCATCTCCTATCTCTCCGCGAACGCGACGGCGAAGTAGCGCGGAACGGACGCACGGATGAAATTCAGCACGCGGGCGATCCACGCCGGGCAAGATGCGGACGAGACGACCGGCGCCACGATCGTGCCGATCTACGCGACGTCGACCTACACGCAGGATGCGGTCGGCGAACATCGCGGGTTCGATTACAGCCGCACGGTCAATCCCACGCGAAGCGCGCTCGAGACGCAGCTCGCATCGCTCGAGGACGCGCGCTACTGCAGCGCGTTCGCGAGCGGCATGGCGGCGACGTCCGCCGTGCTCAATCTCTTGTCGGCGGGCGACCACGTGGTGGTCGGCGACGATCTCTACGGCGGCACGTACCGGCTCTTCTCGAAGGTGCTCTCGCGGTACGGAATCCGGTTCACGTTCGTCGACATGACGGATGCGGCTGCGACGCGTGCGGCGATCGAACCGGCGACGAAACTGATCTGGGCCGAGACGCCGACGAACCCGCTGCTGCGTCTCGTCGACATCGCCGCGCTCGCCGCGCTCAAGCCGGCCGGCTGCATCCTCGCCGTCGACAACACGTTCGCGACGCCGTATCTTCAATCGCCCCTCGCGCTCGGCGCCGACGTCGTCGTGCATTCGACGACGAAGTACATCGGCGGTCACAGCGATGCCGTCGGCGGCGCGGCGATGACGAGCGACGCCGCGCTCGCCGAGACGATCCGGTTCCATCAGAACGCCGTCGGCGGCGTGCCGGGACCGTTCGACGCGTGGTTGACGATGCGCGGAGCGAAGACGCTCGCGGTACGGATGCGCGAGCACGAGCGCAACGCCCGCCTCGTCGCCGACTTCCTCGCCGCGCGCGACGACGTCGCCGCCGTGCACTATCCCGGGCTCGCGGGCCATCCGCAGCACGAGCTCGCGAAGCGGCAGATGCGCGGCTTCGGCGGCATGGTCTCGTTCGCGCTGCGCGGCGATGCGTCGCGTGCCTTCGCGTTCGCGAAATCGACGCGGCTCTTCAGTCTCGCGGAGAGTCTCGGCGGCGTCGAATCGCTGCTGAGCGTCCCCGCGCGCATGACGCACGGGTCGATCCCGGTGGCGGATCGCGAACGCCGCGGCATCACGGATTCGCTCGTTCGGCTCTCGGTCGGCATCGAAGATGCGGACGATCTCCTCGACGATCTGCGCGCCGCCCTCGACGCGACGGCGAGCCCGGCCGGCGCCTCCGCGCGCTAGGCGCTACTTGCGCCGGCGCGGATACGCGACGACGTAGAGGGACGCGAGCGCTGTCCGCGCCGTCGCGTCGTCGAACGTGCCCTGCGATCCGAAGAGCGCGACGTCGATGCTGCGCACGCCGTCGCACACGAGATATTCGAACGTCTCGCCGTAGTGGCCGGCTTCGTTCCCCGAGTTGACCTTCAAGAAGTACGCCGGCATGCCGTTCGCGAGGGTCATCGGCTCGTTCTTCACGACGAAGACGTTGTCGTTCTTGCGCAAATCGCTCGTGTGCGTGCTCGCGAAGTCGCGCACCGTGCCGTCGAAGCGTGCGACCTTGATCGTGATGATGCGCTGATCGCTCTTCTCTCTGTGGTACACGAACGCGGCGACGGGCGTCGCGTCGCTCGATTCGTCCGAGCCCGTGGGATCGGTCGGACTGACGGGAACGGATTCATACCCCGCCGGCGCATCGAAGTGCATGCCGAGGTCGTTGTAACTCGCTTGCGGCGACGGCGACGGTCCGTCCGCGAGCGCGCCGAGCGGTGCGAGCGCGAGAACCGCCGCGCACGCGGCGAGCACACGGAAACGAGCGAAGCGGGTGGTCATCCGGCCTCCAGGACGCGAGCGAGCGCGGGAAACGATACGGCGTAACGATAGCCGACCTTCCGATGGTCGTCGTCGAACTCTTCGTGCCGCACGCCCAGTCCCATGTCGCGGACGCGTTCGGCGAACACGCGCGCGCCGACGTCGAGCGCGTACTCGTCGCGGCGGCCGCAATCGAGATACCGGAGCCGGAGGCGCTGCAATTCCGCCTTGCGATCGACGCACGTCTCCGCGGGGTCGAACGCGAGCCAGCGCGCGAAGACGTCCTCGCGCATCGCGCCGGTCGCGAGATCAAAGGGCAGGTCGACGTCGAACGCGGCGGCGGAACGCGGAGAGTAGGCCGCGGCCTGCCCGAGCAGCATGATCGCGTGCATTTCGTCCGTCGAACGTTTGTGCTTCGCCTCGAAGGCCTCGACGAACGCGCGCGCGTCGCGACCGTGCTTCTCGAGAACGCGCTGCGTGCGGGCGAACTCGCCGACGTAAGCGCCGCGAAAGTTCGCGTCGCCACTGTGCGACGCGAACGCGCAGAACACGCCGGGATGCGTCATCGCGAGGTGCATCGCGCCGAAGCCGCCGCTCGATTTGCCGACGACCGCGCGGCCGCCCTCCTCGGCGATCGTCGGATACGTCGCATCGACGTAACCGATCGCGTCGCGAACGACGTGCGTCGCGTAGTCCCCGCTCCCGATCGAATCGACGTACTGCGACCCGCCGAGCCGGTTGTTGCCGTCGACGATCGCGACGAGGAGCGGCGGCATCGCGCGTTCGCGTACGAGCCGGTCGGCCCACTGCACGACGTTCGTTTCCCACGGTGCCGTCGCGACGAGCGCGCCGACGTCGCCCGTATAGCCGTGCAGCACGTAGATCACGGCGTACCGCTTGGAACCGCCGGGATCGAAACCGGGCGGCACGTACACCGCGAGCGGCCGCGTCGCCGGATCGCCGAACGCGTTGCCGTGCAGCGCGGGCGAATCGACGAAGTGCAGGTGCAGATCGCCCGCGAGACCGAGAAGCCGGCCGAGGTCCGTCGTCGCCACGCACCCTCGTTACTCGGGTGACGACGTGCTCTCCCGCATCCGCGACGGAGGTCGGCGCGAGCGACGCGCGATACGAATCGGCAATGATTCGCGGAATCGATCTGCGTGGCGCGGTCGCGCTCAACGTGATCACGATGATCGGCATCGGGCCGCTCGTGACGATTCCGCTCGTGATCGCGAACCTGCACGGCGGCACGGCCCTCTGGGCGTGGATCGTCGGCGCGGCGATCGCGCTCTGCGACGGGCTCGTGTACGCGGAACTCGGGTCGCTGTATCCCGGCTCGGGCGGCACGTACGTGTTTCTGCGCGAAGCGTTCGGGCGCGACCGGTGGGGACGGCTCTTCGCGTTTCTCTTCGCGTGGCAGTTCGTGATCTCGACGCCGCTGCTCGTCGCCTCGGGGTACATCGGTTTCGCGCACTACGCGGGATATTTCTGGGCGCCGCTCGCGGACGACGCGCGCGCGCAGGGGTACGTCGCCGCGGCGCTCGGCATCGTGACGCTCGCGATCTTGTATCGCCCCGTTCGCGCGGCGGCCGCGCTCGGCGTCGTCCTCGCGGGAATCGCGATCGCGACGCTCGCCGCGCTCGCCGCGGCGGGACTCGCACACGGCGCGGACGCGAACGCCTTTGCGGGCGACGCATCGACGCCGCTCGTCGGCGCGCTCGTCGCCGGCCTCGGACCGTCGCTCGTGATCGCGCTCTACGACTATGCGGGCTACGGTCAGACGACGACGATCGGCGACGAGATCCGCGAACCCGCGCGCGTCTTACCGCGCTCGATCGTCGTGTCCGTCGTGGCCGTCGCCGCGCTGTACGTCGCGACGCAACTCGGCGTGCTCGCCGTGATTCCATGGCGCGAACTCGTGCCGGCGACGCCCGGCGGCGCGACGCCGCCGCTCGCGAACTACGTCGCCTCGAGCGTCGTCGAGCGCGTGTGGGGCGCGTGGCCCGCGCGCGTCGTCACGGTCGCCGTACTCGTCACCGCATTCGCGTCGACGTACGGAAATCTACTCGGCGCGTCGCGCGTGCCGTTCGCCGCCGCGCGCGACGGCGTCTTCTTCTCCGCGTTCGCACGCCTGCACGAGCGCGGCCGTTTCCCGACCGTCTCGCTCGCGGTCCTCGGCCTCATCGCGATTCCCGCGTGCTTTCTCTCGCTCGGCGACGCGATCAACGCGTTGACGGCCGGCATCGTCATCGTGCAGAGCATCGCGCAGATCGGCGCGCTCGCGGCGCTACGCGCACGCGGTACGCGCGCGCCGTACCGCATGTGGCTCTATCCGTTGCCGGCCGTCGTCGCGCTCTGCGGTTGGATCGCGATCTTCGTCGCGTCCGGTCCGAAGGCGATGACGTTCGGTCTCGTGTCGCTCGTCGCGGGCGTCGCCGTCTACGTCGTCCGCGCGAAACGTGCCTCGGACTGGCCGTACGCCCGCGCGACCGCGCTCGTCGCCGCGCTCGCGTGCGCGTGTGCCCTCGCACTCCCGTCGTCGGCGCGCGCCGCGTGGGCGGGTTCGAGCGTCGTCGAGCGTTCGGCGGGACCCGTGTTCGAAGTCGGCGGCCGGCCGTTCTTTCTGTACGGCGCCGCCTTCTTCTACGAGCGACTACCGCGCGATCGCTGGCGCGATTCGATGCTCGCGCTGCGCGCGACGGGCATCAACACGCTCGATCTCTACGTCCCGTGGAACTGGCACGAGATCGCGGACGGGGCGTTCGATTTCGACGGCCACACGAACCCGCGGCGGGATCTCGTCACCGTGCTCGCGCTCGCGCGCGAACTCGGGTTCGAAATCGTCCTGCGGCCCGGACCGGTCGTCCGCAACGAATGGCGCAACGGCGGTTACCCCGCGTGGTTGCTCGACCGGCCCGAATACGGCATGCCGCAGCACGACCTGCTCGAAGGCCGCTATCCGCCGACCGCGACGCTGCAGAACGCGCGCTCGGACGACGCCGCCGCGGAGTGGATGCGCAACGCGACGCACATGATCTACGCGAAGCGTTGGCTCGAACGCGTGTTGCGTGCGTGCGCGCCCGCGTCGGATCGCATCGTCGCGATCGCGCTCGACGACGATCAAGGTGCGTATATCGACAACCAAACGTGGCCCGCGCCGCATCTCTCCGCCTATCTCCGCTGGCTGCGCGCGACGGTGCACGGCGTGACGGGCCCGGGCGTTCCCGTGTTCGTCAACACGTATCAGATGAAAGTCACCGCGTCGTCACCCGTGTGGGCGATGGGCAACTGGTATCAGAGCGATGCGTACGCGCTCGGCGAACACGATCGCGCGCAACTCGAGTTCTCGACGGCGCTGCTGCATACGCGGCCCGGGCAACCGATGATGTCGAGCGAGTTCCAGGCGGGGTGGCTCTTGCAGGCGGGAGACGTCCGGCCGCGCCCGACCGATCCGGACAACACCGCGCTCGCGCTCGCCACGATGGTCGGACTCGGCGTACGCGGCGTCGTCAATTTTCCCGCGCAAGACACGCTCTATCCGGCCGGTTGGGAAGCGCCGTTCGCCAACGCGTTCTACGCGTGGGACGCCGCGCTCGCCGTCGACGGCACGCCGCAGGCACGCGACGTTCCCACGGCGGCGTTCGGCGCGCTCGTGACGACGTACGGCCGCGATCTCGCGGCATCGCACGTGCGCTACGACGCGGCGATCGCGTATCTCGGCGCGTCGTTCGGCACGCGCGGGGCGACGAACGCGTTCTTCGCGGACGTCGAAACGCAGACGATCGCGGCGCAGCGCGCGTGCCGCGACGCGGGCCTTTCGTGCGCGCTCGTGGATCCCGCCGCCGCGAGCGCGCGCGAGCTCGCGCGGTACCCGCTGCTGATCGCGCCGATGCCGGCGGGCCGCGGCGCCGGCGACGAAACGGCCGCCGTCCGTTCGAAGCTCGCCGCGTTTCGTCTGCGCGGCGGAAGCATCGTTCCACCGGCATCGGCGCAAACGTTGCGGCATGCGTTCGAACTGACCGGTCACGTGCCCGCGGTTTCGGGAGTTCGCGACGCGACGTTCTCCGACGCGTCGTCCGGGCGGCTCGACGGCTTCCTGACCGTCGCGAACTACGATGGTTCGCCGCGCTCGGTCGCACGCGCCGCGATCGCGCGCGCGGACGGCTCGCGGCGCGCGCTGCCGCCGTTCGTCGTCCCCGCGCACACCGCGATCGTCGTCCCCGTCGGCGTGCGCCTCGCCGCGTTCGGTCGCGGGTTCGCTTCCGGCGATCGGCTCGAGTTCACGGATTGCATGCCGCTCGGCGAATCGATCGGCGACGGTGCGCTCAGGTTCGATCTCGGCGTGACGCCGCCGCGCTCCGGCCGGCTCGCGACGGCGACGCCGCGATGCACCGCGCGCGTTCGTTTCGGACGCCGGACACGCGACGTCGCGGTCGATGCGACGGCGACGGATGCGCTCGTCGTCACGCGCGACGGCGAGCGACGGCGTCCCACCGCGGTCGTCGCACGCGAGGATGCGGGCGTTCCGCCGGGCGATCTCGCGATTCGTAGCGATGCGGCGTTTCCGAACGTCGCGTTTCGAGCGGTCGTGCCGGGATCGTGCGCGGCGTACTTCGACGACGTCTATCGCGACGGCTCGCAGGCGATCGTGCTCGACAACGGCGAGGTCCGGCTCGTCGTCTCGCCGCAGGCCGGCGCGCGTGCGTTCGCATTCGTCGACGACGCGACCGGCCGCAACGTGTTCACGACGGTCGGTGCGTTGCGCGACGACGTCGCCGTCGAACCGCCGCCGTCGACGACGGACCGGATCGCGCGGTACACGCACGATTTCCCGGCGGGCACGTTCAATCGCGACTACAAGGCGACGATCGATCCGCAACCGGGCGTCGCTCGCGCGAGCTTCCGCTACGACGCACCCGACGTCGTTCCGGCCGGCGCGCGCTTCGAACGCGACGTGTCGCTCCTGCCCGGCACGCGCGCGTTCGAGATGGTCGAACGCGTCGCGTTCGCCAGCGACGCCGCCGCGATCGGACAGCGTGCCGTATCGGTGACGTCGCTCGCGGTCGGCGACGGCGCCGACCCTGCGACGCGCCGCGTTCTCTCGCCGGAGCTCTCACCGCTCGCGACCGATGCGAACGTACGCGTGACCGCCGGTCACGCGCTCGGTTTCTACGACGTCGCCACGCGCGAGCTCGCGACCGTCTCGTGGCATGCGGGTGACGTCGACGACGCGACCGTGCTCGAGCGCCGTTCCTCGATCGTCGCGCGCGTGACGCTCGCGCGCGACGGCGTCGCGAGATTGCGCTACGGCTTCACGTTCGCCTCGACCGGCGACGAGGCGCGCGCCGCGCTCGCGGACGCGGATCGCGAGGCACAACGCTAGTGCGACGGAGGGCAGTCCGGCGGTCGCGCGAAAGCGACCTCCCGGCGTGGGGAAGTGGCGGAACGGTCTACGCGATCGCCTCAAAAGCGATTGAGCTTACGCTCTTGTGGGTTCGAATCCCACCTTCCCTAAAGTGACGTTCGAACGCGGTCCCTTGCGTGGCGACGTTCGCGTCGCGGGCGATAAATCGATCTCGCACCGCGCGCTGATCGTCGCGGCCGCCGCGCGGGGCACGTCGCGCATCTCGGCGCTCAATCGCGGTGCGGACGTGCTCGCGACGCTCGCGGCCGTCGGCGCGCTCGGCGCGAGCGTCGACGACCGGGGCGACGCCGTCCTCGTGTCCGGCGGCACGTTGCACGACCCGCGCGAGACGATCGACGCGCGCAACTCCGGCACCACGACGCGCCTCCTCCTCGGACTCTGCGCCGGCCACGGGTTGAACGCGCGGTTCGACGGAGACGCCTCGCTGCGCCGGCGACCGATGGAACGCGTCGCGCGACCGCTGCGCGAACTCGGCGCCGAGATCGAGACGACCGATGGACGTCTGCCGGCGACGGTTCGCGGCATCGTCGCGCCGGCCGGCGGCACCTACGCGCTCGAGATCGCATCGGCGCAGGTGAAGTCGGCGATCCTGCTCGCGAACCTCGACGCGCGCGGCACGGTCCGCGTCACGGGCGATCGCTTTTCGCGCGATCACACGGAGCGCATGTTGCGCCGCTTCGGACGGACGATTCGCTTCGACGGCACGACGGTCGAGATGGAACCGGGACGGCTCGCGGCGCAGGACGTACGCGTGCCCGGGGATCTCTCCGGCGCGGCGTTCTTCCTCGCCGGCGCAGCGATGACGCCCGGGAGCGATATCGTCGTGCGCGAGGTCGGCGTGAACGGGACGCGCACCGGCTTCGTGGATGCGCTGCGCGCGATGGGCGCCGACGTCGAGATGGGTGGAGAACGCGACCTCGACGGCGAGCCCGTCGCCGACGTGCGCGCGCGCTACCGGCCGCTCCACGGCACCACGCTCGACGGCGAACTCGTCGTGCGTTCGATCGACGAGATCACGTTACTCGCCTGCGTCGCGGCGCACGCGACGGGAACGACGTTCATCCGCGACGCCGCGGATCTCCGCGGGAAAGAATCCGATCGTCTCGCGACGATCGCGGAAACGCTCCGCGCGTGCGGCGTCGCCGTCGAGGAACGTCCGGACGGACTCGACGTCACGGGCGGCGGCGCGCGCGCGCCGGAGCGGACGCTCGCGACGCACGACGATCACCGGATCGCGATGGCGATCGCCGCACTCGCCGCTCCGGTCGGCCCGCATCGCATCGACGACGAGGCGTGCATCGCGGTCAGCTTCCCGGATTTCGTGCCGCTGTGGCACGCGGCGCAACGCTCGGACTAAGTGCGTTCGCGCGCGCCGAGCGGCCGGCGCACGACGCGGACCACCGTCGCCGCCATCGTGGCGATGCGGCCGCGCGCGACGTCGATCTGCCGGTAGGCACCTCCGGCGCGCGCGAGCAGCACGGGCACGGTGTCGATCCGCCGCTCGGCGAGGGCGATGCGGCGCCGGGCGAGTTCGATGTCGATCCGCAGCGGCAGATCGGCGTATGCCTCGAGACGCGCCTTGAGCGCGAGCCCGGCGCGAACGACGAGAACGAGGCCGGCGACGGCGGTCGCGATCCCGGCGACGCCGAGGACGGACAGGCAGATGAGGCCGGCGTGCTCGGGGACGGTCACGCGGCGCTACGCGGCAGCGTCGCTCTTGCCGCCGCCGTCGCTCTTCGGCGACTCGGTCTTGGGGGCGTCCGACTTCGGCGCTTCGGACTTCGACTCGGCCTTCGCCTCGCCGCCGGACGACTTGCGCGAGTCGTTCACGTAGAATCCGGAGCCCTTGAAGACGATGCTCGCGGCGTTGAAAAGACGCTTGAGCTGGCCGCCGCATTTCGGGCACGCGTCACTCGGCGTCTCTTTGAATCCGTGCTTGATGTCGGTAACGGTCCCGCATCGCTCGCACTGATACTCGTAGATGGGCAACCTTTTCTCCCGGTTCGACGGCAATCGAAGAACAGTATAGGCGGATTAGCACACCCAGTCAACGACTGCTAATCAGAAGTCGGCCAGCAGCTCGTCCGGCGCGGAACGTTGGAACTCGACCAGCCCTTTGAAGTGCACGAGCGAATCCACGAGCGCACGGTCGAGACGGCGGCGCGCCGTCATGCGATCGATGAGGGCGCCGAGGACGCCGCCGTAGGACGGGTAGTCGAGCCGAACGACGAGCTTCGCGCGCCCGTTCTTCCGTTCGACGCGGAAGTCGATCCGGCGGCGGACGGAGTATGCGCCGACGAGCGACACGATGTGGCCCTCGAGGTATTGGTCTACCTCGTAGAGCTCCTCTTCGTCCGACATCTTCGCGCGTAGCGCCACGTCGCTGCCGAGCCCGAACGGCGTGTCCGGGTCGAGCCGCCGCGCCGTGCGCAGGCACGAGAGCCAGACGGGCCACTTCTCCACTTCGCAGAGGAGCGTGAAGGCCGCCTCGGGCGTACTCGCGAGATCCTGACTGCAATGCAGCGCGCTCGGCGAGAGACGCTCCGGTGTTCCGTACGTGGCGAGCATAGCGCGCCGTTCGCGATAGATCGAACCCACCCTGCGGCGACCACTACATCTTGTAGCGACGGTGAGCGTGGGCACAACCTGTGGCGAGATTGTGCATGGCGGTAAATAACCGCCCTATGGAATCAGGCCGCGCTCGGCAGCAGCACCGGCCGCAGCAGTTCTTTGAGCCGCGTGCGCGCTCTCGAGAGCCGTGAGCGCACGGTGCCGATCGAGATACCGGTCAGGCTCGCGATCTCTTCGTAGGAGAGATCGTCGAACTCGCGCATCGCGACGACTGTCCGGAACGCTTCCGGCAGCGCGTCGATGGCCTTGCCGAATTGGTCTCGCGTCAGCGCGTTGTAGCAAGCGAAATACGGGTCTTCGCCGTCGTGGCGCACGTTCGTGACGTCGACGAGCGCGCTCTGGAGGCGCGCGAGGCGCACGTCGGCGCGTTTGCGCTTCTTGTTGTGGTCGAAGAACACGTTGACGGTAATCCGGTAGAGCCACGTGTAGAACGACGACTGGCCGCGGAACCGGTGGAGGTTGCGGAAGATGCGCAGGAAGACTTCCTGGGCGAGGTCCTCGACGTCACCGGAGCTGACGCTGAGCTGCGAGAGAATCCGGCGGACGTGCTGGTCGTACGAGGCGACGAGTTCGTCGAACGACTCGCGCCGGCCGGCTCGATACGACTCGATCAGGCGCAGGTCGCGCTCGGCACGCTGCAACTGTTCGGCATTGATTTTCTTGCGGGGTTGGGCGGCGTGCATGGAAACCTCCGGCGACTCGGGCAGCCACAGGATAGTTGCTACGACGGCGAAGCGAATGTGAGGTCGACTACGGTGCCGCGTGCCCTCCAGCAACCCGGCCCGCGCCGACGCCGCGCGCGAATGCGACGAGCGTCGCGATGCCGTACGCGAGCGCGTCTTCGTCGAGACGGAAGAGCGGGCTGTGCCCCGGGTGGACCGACCCTTTCGCGTCGCTGCGGATCCCGTGGCGGATGAGTAACCCCGGAGCGCGCTCCGCGAAATACGCGAAATCTTCCGCGCCCATCGTCGGTGCCGGGGTCGAGACCCGCAGCGACGTCTCGGCGGCGAGAAACGCGCGAAAGCTCCGCGCGAGCGCGGCGTCGTTGACGACGGCGGGATACCCGTAGAAGACCTCGAGCGTTCCCGTCGTGCCGTAGGCGGCGGCGACGTTCTCGACGATGCGCCGCGCACGTGCCTCGAGCCCCGCCCGGATCGTCGCATCCTGCGTCCGGAACGTGCCGGTCATCCGGACGCGGTCGGCGATGATGTTGTTCCGGTAGCCGCCCTCGATCGTGCCGATCGTCACGACGATCGTCGCGAGCGGGTCCGTCTCGCGCGCGGCGATGTTCTGCAGCGCGAGGACGACGGCCGCGGCGGCGGGTATCGCATCGACCGCGGTGTGCGGCGACGCTCCGTGGCCGCCGCGCCCTTCGATCGTCACGTGGAATTCGTCGGCCGCGGCGTTGACCGCGCCCGCGTCGAAGCCGATCTCACCCGTCGCGAGGCGGACGTCGACGTGCAGCATCGCGACGGCGTCGATCCGCGGGTCGTCCATCGCGCCCGCCTCGATCATCGGCAGCGCACCGCCCGGGCCTTCCTCGGCCGGCTGGAACAGCAGGACGGTCGTGCCGTGGAGATTCGCGCGGTCGGCCTGCAGCACGCGTGCCGCACCGAGCAGCATCGCCGTATGCGCGTCGTGACCGCACGCGTGCATCTTTCCCGCTACTTCGGAACTGAACGATTCGCCGGAGCGCTCGTCGAGCGGCAGCGCGTCCATGTCGGCGCGCAGTCCCGCCACCTTTCCGGGGAGCGCACCGCGCACGATGCCGACGACGCCGGTCTTCGCGACGCGACGGTGCTCGATGCCGAGCGCGTCGAGCTCGCACTCGACGATTCCCGCCGTACGCTCCTCTTCGAAACCGAGTTCCGGAAAGCGATGGATGTCCCGCCGGATCGCGATCGCGCGCTCCGCAACGTCCGGAACGATGGCCTCGATCGTCGTCATGCCCGCTCGTTCGGACGCCGGGCCGCACCGTCCCGTCGTACGTATGCGAGCACGATCGCAACGGCCGTCGCGCCCAGCGCCGCGAGCGCGCTCGCGACGGCGGAGTCGCGCGCACCGTCGACACGCCGTTCCGGATGGTCGACCGTCGTCTCGACGTAGCGTTGATCGCCGAGCAACGTGATGCGCCCCCGCCGGACCTGAACGAACGCGAGCGTCCCCGGCGCGCGGAACAGGCGGTACGCCGTAGCGGACGCGCGCACCTCACGGCGCGCGCCGTCGCCGAATTTCAGCGAGAGTATCGAGCCGGTCTCCGTGCGGCGCGCGGAACCGACGGCCACGATGCCGACGCCGCAGCCGCCGGCGGCATTCGGCGGCGCGGCGATGCCCGCCGCGCATGCCGGATCCGCGTCGTACGTGCGCAGATCGGTCCATGCTTGGAGGTAGACCATCGCGAGCGGAACGGCGGCGAGCACCCAAAGCGCCGCCGCCGCGACCGCCGCGACGATCGCCGCCCGCTTCAGCTACGGTAGCGGAGAAACGCCGGGACTTCGATGTCGTCCATGTTCACGGGTGCGACCTTGTCGAACTTCTGGTCGAAATTGAACGACGTCGCGGCCGGGTCGTAGGCGCGCCGGCCACCGAAGCCCGCCGCGAGCACGGTGATGCGCACCTTCTGCTGCATCGTCGGATCGATCGACGCGCCGAAGATGATCTGCGCGTCCGAATCGACGGCGCGTGCGATCATCTCGGCCGCCTCGTTGACTTCGTACATCGCGAGATCCGTGCCGCCCGTGATGTTGAAGATGACGCCGCGCGCGCCCTCGATCGTCGTCTCGAGCAACGGCGACGCGATCGCCTTCTGCGCCGCATCCGCCGCGCGGTGCTCGCCCGTGCCTTCGCCGATGCCCATCATCGCCGAACCCGCGTCCGTGAGGATCGTCTTGACGTCGGCGAAATCGAGGTTGATGAGCCCCGGCTGCGTGATTAGATCCGAGATGCCTTGGATGCCTTGGCGCAACACGTCGTCCGCATAGCTGAACGCTTCCTGGAGCGGCGTGCGCTTCTCGATGATCTGCAGGATGCGCTCGTTCGGAATCGTGATCAGCGTGTCGACCTTTTGTTCGAGATCGGCGATGCCGCGCTCCGCGAGCAACATCCGCTTGCGCCCTTCGAACGAGAACGGTTTCGTGACGACCGCGACCGTCAGCGCACCCGATTCGCGCGCGAGCTCCGCGACGATCGGCGCCGCGCCCGTGCCGGTGCCGCCGCCCATGCCGGCGGTGATGAAGACGAGATCGGCGCCGTCGAGCACCATCGCGAGATCTTCGCGCGATTCTTCCGCCGCTTCACGCCCCGCGTCGGGATTCGCACCCGCTCCGAGACCGCGCGTCTTTCCGTTACCGATCTGTACCGTGTTGCCGGTCTTCACGTTGCGGAGCGCCTGCACGTCCGTGTTGACGGCGTAGAACTCGACGTTCGTGAGTCCCGCTTCGATCATGCGGTTGACGGCGTTGCAGCCGCCGCCGCCGATTCCGACGACCTTGATCGTTGCGGCATGTTCGGGATTGTAGCGTTTCGATTCGGCCATCAATGTCTCCGTGTAGCGTGAGAGCGGTGAAGTCAATTCCACAAGTCGCCGAACCAACCGGTGACTTTTCCGAAAAACGTTTTCGATCGTCCGTTGTGCCAGATCGCGCCGTCGCCTTTGGGCCCGAAGAGCACGAGACCGACCGCGGTCGCGAACTCCGGTTGTTTGACGGCATCGGTGAGACCTCCGATCGACGTCGGTACGCCGATGCGTGCCGGCATGCCGAAGAAATCCGCGGCGGCGCGTTCGATGCCGGCGAGATGCGCGCCCCCGCCGGTCAGAACGACTTCGGCGAGGATCACGTCGCGCGGTAGACGATCGAGTTGCGTCTTCGCCATGCGGAAGATTTCGAGGAGACGCGGCGCGACGATCGAGCGCAGTTGCGCGCGCGTAACCGGTTGCGACGTGCGGCCGTCGAGCGTTTTGACCGTGAACTCCGCGCCGCCGTCGTCCGGCATCGCGCACGCGAGCGTGCGTTTGACGGATTCCGCTTCGGAGAACGTCGTCTTCAACCCGAGCGCGATGTCGTTCGTGAGGATGTTGCCGCCGACGGGGATCGTCGACGTGTGGATGGCGCCGCCCGATGCGTACACCGCGACGTCGGTCGTCCCACCGCCGATGTCGAGCAGGACGACGCCGACGTGCTTCTCTTCCGCGAGCAACGTCGCCGCGGACGATGCGAGCGGTTCGAACACGACGCCCGCGGGTTCGAGGCCGGCACGGTGAACGCACTTGAGAACGTTCGTGATGAACGTGTTGCCGCCCGTGATGATGTGCGTGTCGACTTCGAGCCGCGCGCCGCTCATGCCGATCGGATCTGTGACGCCGTCGTGACCGTCGACCGTGAAATGGCGCGGCAGCGCGTGGATGATCTGCCGGTCGGCACCGACGTCGATCAACTTCGACGCCTCCACGACGCGCTTCACGTCGCCGCGCACGACTTCGCGATCGTCGCCGGAAATCGCGACTACGCCGCGATTGTTCGTGCTCTGAACGTGCTCGCCCGTGACGCCGACGTACACGTGCGAGATGTGCACGCCCGCCATGCGCTCCGCCTTTTCGGTGGCGGCTTCTATCGAGCGCACGGTCTCCTCGAGATCCGTGATGACGCCCTTGCGCAGACCCGCGCACGGCGCTTCGCCGACGCCGATGATGTCGAGGCCGGCGGCCGTCGACGTCGCGACGACCGCGCACGTCTTCGTGGTACCGATGTCGAGACCGACGATGGTCGTCGCCCGAGAAGATTTCGTCAAGCGGCGATGCCCATGCACCCCAATATGTGGTGGTCGGCCTGTGGACTCCTTGTACATATTGTGGTTCTCGGCGGTTGGGACGCTACTTCCTGAACTCGACGACGGGCGTGGACGGCGCTCGCACATCGACGCTCCGCACGGTGCGCAGCCGCGGCCCGACCTCCGCGAGGATCGGCGCGATCAATCGCTGTTTGCGCGCGAGATCGTCGTCGTCGCCGAACCGGATCTCGATGCCGCTCGGCAGCACCGCCTCGAGTTCGCCGTATCCGTCGTGCGCGAAGGAGCGATACCGGTCGCCCGTCGCGGACAACGCGTGTGCGTCGCTCTGCAGCGCCGCGACCTCGGGATTGCGCACGAACGCTCCCGGCCGGAGGTTCAGCGTTCCGCGGATCGCGTACGTGACGTTCGCGTCGCCGGCGCATGCGCGCGAGAGCACGCGCAGTTTCACGTCGACGAGCGCTTCGTTTCCGGAACGGTCGAGCACGCACGCTTCCGGCGCGCGCTCCGTGACGTCGATCCACACCGACCCGAGCGGACGCCGGTGCACGACCGCGGTCAGCACGAACGGGATCGTCTCCACGCGCCGTTCGATCGCGCCGCGATCGAGGAGCCAGACGTTCTCGTGCGGGTCGATCGCGGCGAGCCGCACGACGTCCGCGCGCGCGACGCGCGACGTCCCGGTGACGGCGAGGTCGTGCAATCGAAACGCGGGCAGGGTCGCGAGCGTCCACATCCCCCACGCGAACGCGCACGCGACGATCGTGCCGAGGATCCAGTACGTGCCGACGCGCGCGCGAAGCGTGCGCTTCGCGCGCCGCTTGCGGCCCGTCCGCGCACGCGCGCTCACCCCGCCGCGCGCCCTGCCTCGGGCTGCGGCAGCACGTACCGTTCGATCGCTTCCGCGACGCCGTCGTGCAGCACGTCGCCGACGACGGCATCGGCCTCCGCCTTCAGCTCGTCCGGCGACGAACCCATCGCGACGGCGAATCCGGCGGCGCGTAACAACGGCAGATCGTTGTACGAATCGCCGATCGCCATCACGCGATCCATCGGGATGCCGAAGTGCTCCGCGACCAGTCGCAACGCGACGCCCTTGTCCACGGCCGGATTGAGCATCTCGACGAACTCGGGATTGGAACGCGTGACGTAGGCGTCGCGGCCGCACACGCGTTCCATCAGCGCCAAGACGTCGGGCGTGCGCGCGGCATCGGTGACGACGTTGACCTTCGTGCTGTCGCGACCGGCGAATTCGTCCGGCAGCGAAGGAACGACGACGGGCGACGTGCCCGACGTGCGCGCGTAGAGTTGCGCGTACTCGTTGTCGTTCTCGACGTAGAAACGATCGTCGCGGTAGAACTGCACGTGGAGCCCGTGTTCTTTCGCGGCCGCGTAGATGCGTAGCCCGACGTCGTGTGCGAGCGCGACCTCGCGTTCGAAGCGGCCGGTGCGCGCATCGGCGAGCACGGCGCCCTGATACAAGACGATCGGCCCGTCGAGGTCCAGCGCGTCGGCGAACGGCTTCGCGCCGACGTACATGCGACCGGTGACGATCGTGGCCCGGACGCCCGCGGCCTGCGCGCGTTTGACGGCGTCGATCACGGTCTGCCGGACGGGCTTGCGCGGTTCGACGAGCGTTCCGTCGAGATCGATTGCGAGCAGGAGCGGCAACTGCGGCGTCGTCATCGAGCGCTCGTTTTGGAGCGCGAGCGGTGTGCGCCTGCCGTCAGACGCGCATTCGTGCGGTCCGCGCGTGCGCGGGCAGCCCTTCGAATTCCGCGAGCGCGGCGAGCGGCGCGGCGTCCGCGAGCATGCGCGCCCGGCTGTTCGCGACGAGCGACATCGTCCGGTAGAAATCGGCCGTATGCAGCCCGGACGAGAAGCGGCCCGCGCCCGAGGTCGGCAGCACGTGATTGCTGCCGGCGATGTAGTCGCCCGCGGCGACCGGCGTATCCGCGCCGAGAAAGAGCGCGCCCGCGCGCGCGACGTTCGGTACGAGCGACCACGGGTCGCGCGTCTGGATCGAGAGGTGCTCGGGCGCGAACCGGTCGATCACGTCGAGAATTTCGGCGCGATCCCGCGCGTGGACGAGATACGCGCGATCGTGCAGCACGCGCCGGACGATGTCGGAGCGCGGCAGCGACGCCGCGAAGTCGCCCGCGAGCAAGGCCGCGACGGCTTCGAGGAGCGCGCGATCGTCGCTGACGGCGGCGACGCGCGCCTCGGGGTCGTGTTCCGCTTGCGCGCACATCTCGCCGGCGACGAAATCCGCGCGGGCGTTCGCGTCCGCGACGACGAGCACTTCGGACGGCCCCGCGAGACCGTCGATGCCGCACGTCCCGAAGACCTGACGCTTCGCCTCCGTCACGAACGCGTTGCCGGGCCCGACGATCTTGTCGACCGCGGCGATCGTCGCCGTGCCGTAGGCGAGCGCCGCGATCGCCTGCGCGCCGCCGACCGCATACAACTCGTCGACGCCGCAGAGCGCGCACGCGAAGAGGATCGCCGGATGCGTCGTGCCGTCGCGTTGCGGCGGCGACGCGACCACGATGCGGCCGACCCCCGCGACCTTTGCGGGCACGGTCGTCATCAGCACCGACGACGGTAAGACCGCGGTGCCGCCGGGAGCGTACGCGCCGATCGCTCCGAACGGGCGCACGAGCAACGCCGTGATGGTGCCGTCCGCTTCGGTCGTCTGCAGGTCGTGCGCGCGCTGCCGTTCGTGAAACGCGCGAATGCGCTCGTGCGCGAGAACGAGTCCGTCCGCGATCTCCGCGGGTACGAGCGCGCGTGCCGACTCGAGATCCGGGATCGTCACGCGGAGCGACGCGAGCGTCGCGGCCGGGTCGTCCCATCGTCGCGTGTACGCGAGCACGGCGTCGTCGCCTTGCGCGCGAACGTCGCGCAAGATTCCGCTCACCGTCGCGACGAGCTCGTCCGACGGCGTCCAGCCGCCGGCGTAGAGACCGGCGAGCGCCGCGCGATCGGACGCTTCGACGATCGGGATCATACGCGCGCCGGTTCGCGGAGCCGCGCGAGCATTTTCGTGATCGCCGCATATTTCGCGCGAAAGCGAACGGGGTTCACGACGAAGCGCGCCGTCGACGCGCCGATCTCGTCGACGACGACGAGATCGTGTTCGCGCAGCGTCGTGCCCGTCGCGACGAGGTCGACGATCAGATCGGCGAGGCCGACGAGCGGACCGAGTTCGACGGAGCCGTGGAGTTTGATGATCTGCACCGGCAGATCGCGTTCCGCGAAATACGCCTCGGCGCTCCTCTCGAACTTCGTCGCGACGCGGAGGAAGGTCGGCAGTTGCGCGCCCTCGTGGTAGCGATCGCCGCGGCGCGCCGCGACGACGAGCCGGCACGCACCGAAGGCGAGGTCGGCGAGTTCGCACACGGTGCGCTCCGTTTCCCACAGCACGTCGGCGCCCACGATGCCGCAATCGGCGGCACCGAATTCGACGTACGCCGGCACGTCCGTCGGCCGCAAGAACAGGACGTGCGTCCCGTCGTCCGTTTCGACCGCGAGCTTGCGGCCCGGATCGAGCGGGACGTCGATGCCGGCCGCGCGCAGCACACCCGCGGAGCCGTCGTACAACGCACCTTTCGGAACGGCGATCGTCAAGCGGTCGGTGCGGGCCTTCAGAACCGCACCTCGACGTCGCGGATCGTGCCGTTCTGCGCGATGACGACGCGCGGGATGCGTTGCGCGACCGCTTCGGCGACGAGCTCCGCTTCGTCGCGTCGCTCGAAATCGATCCGCACGATGCGGCCCGCCGCGCGTTCGCGTTTCGCGACGACGTCCGAGCCGCTGACGAGCACGTCGACGGCCGGCGCCGCGCCGAAGCGCGTGCTGTGACGCCGTTCGAGCGCGATGAGGATGCGTTCGACGAGCAACGACCAGCCGACCGCGCCCGCTTCGAATCCGAAGCGCGGCAGCAGCGAGTCGTACCGTCCGCCGCCGCAGAGTGCGAAGCCGACCTCGCTCGCGAACCCTTCGAAGATGAAGCCCGTGTAGTACGTGACGTCGCGGAGCAGCGCGAAATCGACGTTGATGCGCTCGCCGTAGCCGAGTTCGATCGCCCGCGCGAGGATGGCGCGTAGCCGCTCGATGCCCGCGAGCCCCGCATCCGTATGACACAGGCGCTTCGCCGTCGCGAGGACGTCGTCGCGGCCGCGCGTCAACGCGAGCTCGACGATCGCCTCGACGTCCGCGGCCGCGCCGGAACCGGCGAGTCGCGCGCGCAGGTCGACGATGTTGCGGCCGGCGATCAAACGTTTTGCATCCGCGATGCCGCGCTCGTCGAGCGCGAGGCCCGCGAGGACGCCGTCGACGATCGCCGCGTGATTGACGTCGAAGAGCGTGTCCGAGAGGCCGAGCGTGTCGAGGGCCTCGATCGCCGTAAAGAGACTCTCCGCGTCGGCGTCGAGGCTCGAGGGCCCGATCAACTCGAGCCCCGCCTGCGTCATCTCGCGCATCCGGCCCTCTTGCGGGTTCTCGTACCGGTACGCGGGGGCGACGTACGACAGGCGGAGCGG
>CAJCIN010000097.1 GCA_903970385.1 Rhodospirillales bacterium
AGCTCGCGTTTGCGTTCGCGCAGCGCGCGCGACTCTTCTTCCGCGAGCTCGTGCATCTCGGGATCGCTCTTGTCGGCGAGCAACTCTTCGTTGCCGGCGAGCTCCGCCAAGACTTTGCGATAGGCGCGATAGGCCGCGACCGTGTCTTCGCTCGCCGCGCGCTCCTTGACGAGCGCGGTGAAGCGCGCCTGATCGAACGTGCCGCCGGAATGGGCGAGCTCCGCTTCGATTTCGTCGAACCGTTTCGATACCGTTTCGAGCCGTTCAAGATGCATGCTGTCGCGCGAGCCTTCGGGTGGAGTGGTGAAACGAAAAGGACGAGCCGCATCGCTGCGGCTCGCCCCCGGGAACGTGGACGGGGTCGCTACGCCTCGGCGGCGACCGCCTCGGCCTTCTTGCGCTTGCGCTCGTCCGCTTCGGCTTTCTTCTGCTCGGCGGCGGCCATGCGCTGGTTGAACTTGTCGACGCGGCCGGCCGTATCGAGGAACTTCTGCTGGCCCGTGAACAGCGGGTGACACGCCGAACAGACTTCGACGCTGATGTCTTTCAACGTCGAGCCGGTGGTAAACGTGTGGCCGCAGGCGCAGTGGACGTGCGCGTCCGGAAACCAAGTGGGGTGGATCTTCTCTTTCACAACTCATCCAGTATATCAAAGAGCGCAATGGGTGTCACGCCGGGGAAGAAAGTCGACCGGGCGGCGCGAACCCGTCTCGTTGGCCTTTTCGAGGGGCCGGCGCTCCCGATAGTGAGGATTCTTGAAGCACGTCC
Organism: Rhodospirillales bacterium; assembly: GCA_903970385.1. Classification (GTDB taxonomy): domain Bacteria; phylum Vulcanimicrobiota; class Vulcanimicrobiia; order Vulcanimicrobiales; family Vulcanimicrobiaceae; genus Palsa-1515. Next base: position 769 of record CAJCIN010000097.1, read on the forward strand.
GCCCGCGTCAGTTCGTTCCGCTCGGCATCATGGGGGCGCTCGCGCTCGCGCTCGCCTTCTCGCCCGGGCACGGCCGCGCAGACGCGCAGAGCGCGGGACCGCCGGCGCCGCCCGTTCCGAACGGAACGCCGAATCCGCCGTCGACCACGCCGCTCCCGGCCGGTAACGCGACGCCCCTCGCGTCGAACGCGCCCATCCCGAGCGACGCCTCGCCGTCGGCGTCGCCGTCTTCCGGCGGCCGGCACCGGCGCCGCGCCGAGCCGGCGTCCACGCCGAGCCCCGAACCGAGCGCGACGCCCACCTCGCCCGCATTCGCAACGCTCGACGGCACCTGGGAGACGCAACTCCAATACATCGACAGGACCGACTACTCGTACCTCGTCGTCAAGCAGAACGCGACGGGCGAACTCAGCGGCTTCTGGCGCGTCGGCACGCAGCAATATCCGCTGACCGGCAGCTACGACGGCCGGCTGATCCGCCTTCAGGTCAAGGAAGCGGCGACGAGCCTCACGTGGAGCGGCTACGTCGAGGGCGCGTCGGACATGGTCGGCACGATCGATTTCGGGAAGGGCGATCCGACGCCGTTTACCGCCGAGCACCGCGCCGCGCCGAAGAATCCGTTCAAGAAAGAACCGAAGACCGGGCCGTCCGCGCCGCCGAAAGCCGGAGCGTCCGCGAAGCCGTAGTGCAGGACCATACCTTCGGTTTCCGCACGCGCGCGCTCCACGCCGGAACGCCGCCCGACCCGACGACCGGCGCGCGCGCGATGCCGATCTACCTCACGTCGAGTTTCGTGTTCGACTCGACGGAACACGCGGCCGAGCTCTTCGCCTTGCGCACCTACGGCAACATCTACAGCCGCATCGGCAACCCGACCGTCGCCGCGTTCGAGGAACGGCTCGCGAGCCTCGAGGGCGGACTCGGCGCGGTCGCGACGGCGAGCGGACTCGCGGCGCAACTGACCGCCGTGCTCGCGCTCGCCCAGGCGGGCGACCACATCGTCGCGACGGCGAGCCTCTACGGCGGCACCGTCACGCAATTCACGGTGACGCTCAAGCGCATGGGCATCGCGTGCACGCTCGTGCCGAACGACGACCTCGCGGCGCTCGAAGCCGCGATCCTGCCGAACACCCGGCTCGTGTATACGGAAACGATCGGCAACCCGCTCGGAAACGTGGCCGATCTCGAAGCGATCGCGGCGCTCGCGCACGCGCACGGCCTGCCGCTCGTCGTCGACAACACGTTCGCGTCGCCCGCGCTCTGCCGTCCGATCGAGTGGGGCGCCGACGTCGTCGTGCAATCGGCGACGAAATTCGTCGGCGGCCACGGCACCGTGATCGCGGGAGCGATCGTCGAGAGCGGCACGTTTCCGTGGGGCGCCGGACGGCATCCGCTGCTCTCCGAGCCGAGCCCGGGCTACCACGATCTCAACTTCGCGGAGACCTTCGGCGAATACGCGTTCCTGATGCGCGTGCGCACGGAGGTGCTGCGCGACGTCGGCGCGTCGCTATCGCCGATGAACGCGTTCATGCTGCTGCAGGGTCTCGAGACGTTGCCGCTGCGCATGCGCGCGCACGTCGAGAACGCACGCGCGATCGCGACGTTCCTGAGCGAGCGCGACGAGGTCGCGTGGATCAACTACGCGGAGCTCGAGTCGTCGCCCTATCGCGCGCTCGCGCGCAAGTATCTGCCGGACGGCGCCGGGTCGATCTTCACGTTCGGTCTGCGCGGCGGCCGCGAAGCGGGACGGGCGTTCATCGAAGCGCTCGAGCTGTGGAGCCATCTCGCGAACGTCGGCGACGCGAAGTCGCTCGTAATCCATCCCGCGTCGACGACGCACCAGCAGTTGACCGATCTCGAAATGACGACGAGCGGCGTCACGCCGGACATGGTGCGACTCTCCGTCGGACTCGAAGATCCGGCCGACCTCATCTGGGATCTCGAAAACGGATTGCGCGCGGCGACCGCCGCGGCCGGAGCGCGCGCGTGATCCTCGAGACCGTCTCGCAGCGGCGCGCGCTGCTCGCGCGCTCGCGCTCCGTCGCGATGGTCGGCGCGTCGCCGAACGTGACGCGGCCGAGCTACTTCGTCTTTTCCTACCTGCGCACGAAGGGCGTCCTCGAGCCGTCGCCGATCAATCCGAGCGTCGGCGAAATCGACGGCATCCCCGCGTTCGCGAGCCTCGCCGCATTCGCCGCGGCGCACGGACCACCGGACATCGTCGACGTCTTCCGCAAGCCCGCGGACGCGCCGTCCGTGGCGCGCGACGCGGTCGCGGTCGGCGCGAAGGCGATCTGGTTCCAATACGGCGTGATCAACGACGAGGCGATCCGCATCGCGGACGAGGCGGGCCTCGACGTCGTCGTCGATCGTTGCCTCAAGGTCGAATCCGCACGCTTCGACGGCGGCCTGTCCATCGGCGGCCTCAACAGCGGGTTGATCTCCGCGCGGCGTGCGTCGCCGGCCGTGCGGCTCGCTCGATGACGGGTGACGGCGCGGTGCGCGCGCTCGACGACGCGTTCCTCGGCGTCGTGCGCGCGTGGTCGCGCGGCGGCGCGGGTTGCGACGAGCGGCAGTTCGACGAACTCGCGCTCGCGACGTTTCGGTATCAAGTCGAATGCAACGCGCCGTACGCCCGGTTCGCCGCGGCCGCCGGCTACGACGTGCGGCGCATGCCGGCGAGCTGGCGCGACATCCCGGCCGTGCCCGCGAGCGCATTCAAGGACGCGACGCTCGCGACGTTCGATCCGTCGCGCGCCGAGCTTTCGTTTCACACGAGCGGCACGACGGCGACCGAGACCGGCAAACACTACGTCGAACGCGCGGCGCTCTACGACGCGTCGCTGCTCGCCGGATTCGACCGGTTCGTCCTCGCCGATCGTCCGAAGCTTCGCTATCTCAATCTCGTTCCGGATCCGCGCCGTAAGCCGCACTCGTCGCTCGGCTACATGATGGGCCACGTCTCGGTGCTGCGCGGCGACGGTGCGGCGGACTACTTCCTGCACGACGACGGCGTCGACGTCGCCGGCTTCGCGCGCGCGCTCGGCCGCGCGTGCGACGAGGGCGCGCCCGTGTGCGTCGCCGGAACGGCGTTCGCATTCGTCGCGTTGCTGGACGCGCTCGAAGCGGAGGGCCGTCGCTTCGACGCGCCGCCGGGTTCGCGCGTGATGGAGACCGGTGGCTTCAAGGGGCGCACGCGCGCGGTCGAACGCGACGAACTCTACGCGCGCACGAGCGACACGCTCGGCATCGCGCCGGGCGAGATCATCGCCGAATACGGCATGACGGAGCTGCTGTCGCAGTACTACGACGCGCCGGATTCGCGCGGCGCCGGCGACCGCGTCAAGGTCGCCCCGCCGTGGTTACGCACGCTCGTCGTCGACGATCGCGGCGCGGCAGTGCCGGACGGCACGACGGGCTTCCTGCGCCACGTGGATCTGGCCAATCGGTCGTCGGTCGTCGCCGTCGACACGGAAGATCGCGGCTACCGCGCGGGCGCCGGCATCGTGCTCCTCGGCCGTAACCTCGATGCGCCGGTCCGCGGCTGCTCGCTCGACGCCGAAGACCTCTCGCGCCTGACCCCGGCGGCATCACGCAGCTAAGCACGGCGCGGATCGTCGACGCGGTCGCCGATGCGGCCGCTCGCTGGACCGATGCCGATTTTCCGCCGCGCGTCCGTGTGGTGCGCGCGCTCGTGGAGCGCATGGGATACACGGAACCCGTCGTCGACTACGCACTCGACGCGCTCTTCGGCGCGCTCGACGCGCGGACGCTGCGGTCGACGATCGCGGGCGAGCTCGGCTCGCTCGACGCGCTGGACGGTTTCGTCGCGCGCCCCGGGCGGCCGGACGTCGCGTATCGCGGCGTCGAGCGCGTCGCGATCGTCTCGAGCGACACGACGATCGGCGTCGCGCTGCCCTCGCTCGCCTACGCGCTCTGCGCCGGCTCGTCCGCGATCGTCAAGGACCGTAACGATCGGCTGATCGCATCGTTCGCGCGCACGCTCGCGGAGGAGCGCCCCGAGCTCGGATCGCGGGTCCGGGCGGACGTGTGGGACGGTTCGGACGACGCGCTCTCGCGCTGGCATCTCGAGCGCGCCGATACGGTCGTCGCGTTCGGACGGAGTGAGGCGCTCCGCGCGATTCGCGCGCATCTGCGGGCGGACGCGCGTTTCGTCGCCTACGGACATCGCACGAGCATCGGCTACGTGGAACGCGACGCGCTCGCGAGCGACGCTCTCGCACGCGAGGCGGCGCGCGGCATCGCTCGCGACGCGTTGCTCTACGACGGTGACGGTTGCCTCTCGCTGCATGCGGCGTTCGTCGAACGCGGCGGCGCGCTCGATCCCGCGGCGTTCGCGCGGCTCGTGAGCTCGGCGTGCGACGAAACCGCATTCGAGTTTCCGGCGGCGTACGATGCGGACGCGGCTCTCACGGCGTACGGCCGCGCGGCCGCGTTCCGGGCGGCGCAAGGCGCCGGTGCGTTCTGCGGCGGCAGCGTCGCCCCGCACGCGGTCGCGCTCGATCCGCCGGCCGCCGAACCGCCGCCGTTCGTGCGGCGCCTGATCGCACTCTACTCGGTCGACGCGCCGGATGAGGCGCTCGCGTTCGTGCGAGGGCATGCCGTGCCGCTCGAGGCGGTCGCGTTCGCGTCGTTCGAGCCGCGCGCCGACGCGCTCGCGTTCGCCGTGGCGAGCGGCGCGAGCCGCATCGCGACGCTCGGTTCGTTGCAGACGCCGCCGTTCGGCGGCGAGCACGGCGGCGTGGGGCGGATTCTGCCGTTCGTGCGCGCTATCTACCGCGGATGAGCGGCGCCCTCGAATCGATCGTCACGGCGATTCCCGGTCCGCGCTCGCTCGAGCTCGCCGCGACGCTCTCGCGCAGCGAAGCGCGCGGCGTGACGTATCTCGCCGACGACTATCCGGTGTTTTGGGAATCCGGCAGCGGCGCGCTCGTCCGCGACGTCGACGGCAACGCGTACATCGATTGCACGGCGGCGTTCGGCGTGGCGACGACCGGTCACGCGAATCCCGCGGTCGTGCGCGCGATCGCCGATCAAGCCGCGCGCTTACCGCACGGGATGGGCGACGTGCATCCGACCGAGGTGAAGGCGCGCCTGCTCGCGCGTCTCGCGGCGCTCGCGCCCGTCGACGACGCGAAATCGTTTCTTTGCAGCAGCGGCGCCGAGAGCATCGAGTTCGCGCTGAAGACGGCGCGGCTCGTAACGGGCGAACCGAACGTCCTCGCTTTCGCGGGCGCGTATCACGGCCTGTCGTACGGCACGCTCGAGGTCTGCGGCATACCGAAGTTTCGCAAACCGTGGAACGATCAGCTGCGCGCGAGCACGACCTTCGTGCGCTTTCCCGATCCGCGCGAACCGAAGAGCGCCGAGCTCGTGCTCGCCGCGGTGCGCAAGGCGCTGCGTCGCGACCGCCGGATCGGCGCCGTGATCGCGGAACCGATTCAGGGTCGCGCCGGCGTGATCGTGCCGCCCGACGGCTTCCTGCGCGGGCTTCGCGACGTCTGCTCCGAAACCGACACGGTGCTCGTTCTCGACGAAATCTACACCGGCTTCGGGCGGACCGGAACCATGTTCGCGTGCGAACGCGACGGCATCAGACCCGACGTGCTCTGCGTGGGAAAAGCGCTCTCGGGCGGGTTCCCGATCTCGGCGGCGATCGCGTCCGGCGAGATCGCGGACGCGTGGGACCCTTCCGACGGTGAAGCGCTGCACACGTCGACGTTTCTCGGCAATCCGATGGGCTGCGCGGCCGCGCTCGCGAACATCGGCGAGATCGAGCGGCTCGACGTGCCGCGTATCGCGCGCGAACGCGAACCCGACATCGCCGAGCGGCTGCACGCGATCGAGCGCCGCAACCCGCTCGTGCGCGACGTCCGCGGCCGCGGAATGCTGTGGGCGCTCGAAGTCGCGGACGGCGCCACGGCGAACCGTTGCGTCGTCGGCGCGCTCGCACGCGGGCTCATCCTCTTGCAATCGGGCCTGCGCGGTGAAGCGATCACGTTCGCGCCGCCTCCCGTGATCGAGGACGCGCAATTCGACCGCGCGTTCGAGCTCTTCGAATCCGCGCTGCGCGACGCGGTCGCCGCGTGAGCGGCACGCGTTATCGCGTCGGCGTCCTCGGTGCGAGCTTCGGCGGCACCGTCCACGTTCCGGCGTTCGCCGCGCAAGGCCGGTTCGACGTGGTCGCGATCGCGTCGCCGAGCCGCGCGGACGAGGTCGCACGCGCGCGCAAGATCCCGCACGCGTTCGCGTCGCTCGACGCGATGCTCGCCGGCTGCGAGCTCGACGTGCTCTCGATCGCGTCGCCGCCGTTCGATCACCGCACCGCGGTGCTCGCCGCGCTCGCGCGCGGGCTGCACGTGCTCTGCGAGAAACCGTTCGCCACGAACGTGGCCGATGCCGAAGAGATGGCCGCCGCCGCGGCGAGTGCGGGAACCGTGACCGCGCTCGCACACGAGTTCCGCTACACGCCCGCGCGTCAGGCGCTACACGAACTGGTCCGGAACGAGCATCTCGGCGCGCTCCGCGCGATCGAGGTGCTCTGGTACGGCACGATGCTGCGCGCCGACCGAGAGCGTCCGGACTCGTGGTGGTTCGAGCGCGCGCGCGGCGGCGGCATCTCGGGCGCGATCCTCTCGCACCTCATCGATCAAGCGACGTGGCTCGCCGGCCGAGCGCCGGTACGGGCGACGGGATTCGAACGCACCGCGAACCGCACGCGGCACGCGAACGGCGCGAGCTTCGAAACGGACGTCGCGGACGGAGCGTTCGCGACGATCGACTACGGTGACGGGCTCGTGGCGACCGTCACCGCGGACGGCACGCGCGCGGTCGACGCCGTCACCGTCGCCGTGCACGGCGAGACGCGCACCGCGATCGCGAGCGGCGCGAACGCGGTCGACCTGACGACGTTCGTCGTCGACGACGAAGAGACGTCCGAACTCGGACTCTCGGCGCAACCGCACGCGAACCTCGCGGCCGCGCATCCGAACCTGCCGCCGTTCGTCACGATGCTCGACGACTTCGTCGCCGCGCTCGACGGCGAGCCGAGCGCCGTCCCGACGTTCGCCGACGGCGTCGCGACGCAACGGATCCTCGCGGCGATCGGCTACTCGATCTAGTCGTCCGTCAGCCCGGCGGCCGACCGTGATGTGCGACGAACGATTTTGCGAATAACGTGTGAAGCGACGACGCGTGAGTCTTGCGCGGAGTACGCACGCTCAGAGACATCTAGGAGTACACCTTGCTTCGCACTTGCGCACGCATTCTTTCGCCGCTCGCGACCGTCGCCGTCTTTGCGGCGTGCAGCAGCGGCTCGACGACCCTCACGCCTCAACCGACCAACAAGACGAACGCGACCGACGTGTCGTTCATTTCGGGGGCCGCGATGTCGTCGAATGGCGAAATCGGCGACGCGAAGCTCGCGATCGCGACCTCCGCGAACACGGACGTCATCACGTTCGCACAATTGATGATCAAGGATCACACGACCGAAAACGATGCACTCGACCCGATCGGTACGGCGCTCGGCGATCCGCCGCCGACGGGCGTGAGCCCGGCGATGGCCGCGGTGACGGCGACGCTCAAAACGTTGACCGGTACGGCATTCGATGCGGCGTATATCAATAGCGAGATTACGGGTCACGAGAACAATCTCCATAACAATTACGTCCCGGAGCTGAGCCTCGGTTACAACACCCAAGTGAAAGGCTATGCCGGCACCTATCAGCCGCAAGTCGAATCGCACCTGACCCTCGCCGAGTCGATCAAAGCGAAGTACGGCTTCTAGGACACCGTCGCTTCCGCGCGATCCAAGAAGCGCCAGAGTAGATCGAGCGCGCCGAGCGTCGAGCGCCGGCGGACGTCGTCGCGCGATCCCGGCAACGTCAACCGTCGCACGTCGGTCTCACCCGCCGCCGTCGCGAGCGCGACGTACACGAGACCCACGGGTTTGCCGGGCGTCGCGCCGCCCGGACCGGCGATGCCCGTCGTCGCGAGCGCGACGTCCGCACCGAGCCGAGCGCACGCACCGCGCGCCATCGCGAGCGCCGTCTCTTCGCTGACGGCGCCGTGGTCGCGCAAGATCGATGCGTCGACGCCGAGCAGCGACGTCTTGATCGCGTTGTCGTAGGCGACGATGCCGCCGCGGAACGTCGCCGAGGCGCCCGGCACGCGCACGATCGCATCGGCGAGCGACCCGCCCGTCAGCGATTCGGCCGTCGCGAACGTGGCGCCGGCCGCCGTCAGGCGGCGGACGAGCGCGCCTTCGAGCGTCTCGTCGTCGACGCCGAAGATCCCGCGGCCGATCCGTTCGCGGAGTTCCGCCTCGACGGGCGCGATCGCCGCATCCGCCGCGGCGCGATCGCGCGCCTTCGCCATGATCTTCACGTCGACTTTGCCTTCGTGCGCGAGCATCGCGATCTTCGGATTCTCGAGCGAGCGGAACAGCGTCTCGATCTGCGTGTCGAGCAACGACTCCGAGATGCCGACGGTATGCAGCGTACGCGTGAAGATCGCATCGCCGATGCCGTACGTGCGCACGATCCACGGGATCAACCGGTCCGCGAGCATCGGCTTCATCTCGCGCGGAACGCCGGGCATGCACGCGACGAATCGCCCGTCGGCGCGTACCGCGACGAACCCCGGCGCGGTGCCGTACGGGTTCGGCAAGACGACGCAGCCCGCCGGAAGCATCGCCTGGCGGCGATTGTTCGGCGTGAGCGGGCCCGTGCGCCCGAACGACCGCAAGCGCTCTTCGATCGCGGCGATCGACGGCTCGTCGAGGACGAGCGGGACGCCGACCGCGGCCGCGACCGCTTCCTTCGTCAGGTCGTCGACCGTCGGCCCGAGACCGCCCGTCGTGATCACGCCGTCGGCACGCTCGAGCGCGCCGCGCAGCATCGCTTCGAGGCGTGCGGCGTTGTCGCCGACGGCGTGCTTCGCGTAAACGTCGATGCCGGCGTCGGCGAGCGCACGCGCGACGTGCGCCGAGTTCGTGTCGAGCAGATGCCCGAGCAAGATCTCCGTGCCGATCGCGACGATCTCGACGCTCGCAGTGCCGCTCACGGTCTACCGCTCATGGTCGACCACGGGCCGCATGCCCGCGAGTTCGTCTTCGAACCACTGCGGATAGCGCACGCGCACCTCGACTTCGAACCCCTCGGCGACGCGCATCATCGCGCCGCGGCGATCTTTCGACTCCGTGTAGATCAGACGATTACGCTCGCGCTGCGCGTTGATACAATCGATGAATCGCACGAACGTCGCATCGAACGCCTGCGTCAGCGCGGCGCGGAGCTTGCCGCCGACGCGCGGCGCGATGCCGCCCGTCGAGATCGCGACGCGCACCGGGCCGGCCTTCACGATCGCCTGCATCGCGACGAAGCCGTGCTTCGGCTGATCGATCGCGCAGAGCAAGAATTTGTGCCGGTCGGCGAGCGCGCGTAACCGCGCCGACAGCACCTCGTCCTGCGGCGTCGAGATCACGAAGAACGCGTCCGCGACGTCGTCGTCGCGCAGCGCCGCCGGATCGCGAATCCACGTGACCGTCGCGCCGACCTCGCGGAGCGCTTCGTCCTTCTCGACCGCTTCTCGATCGTCGGGCGTGCCGATGACGACGCACTTGCGCCCGCGCAGATTTAGGCCGACGGGATAGAACACGAACGGATACTGCGTGACGTCGCGCGCGGTCTCGGCCATCAGAAGTCGACCGGACGCAGATAGAACTCGTTGATCGCGGTGTTCGAAAGCATCGCGGTCGTCGGGAGGTGCCGCTTCCAATGCGTGCCGTCGACCTTGCCGCGCACGAGCGCGACGTCGGCGGGCGCGAAGCCGCGAGCCGCGATCTTCGCATCCGCGTAGCCCGCGAGCATCAGCGACAAGATGCGATCCGCCTCGAGATAGGTGATGCCGAGGTCATTCTCGTCCGTCTGATTCGCCTCGAGATCAGCGCTCGGCGCCTTCGCGACGATGCGCTCCGGCACGCCGAGGTGCCGCGCGAGCGCCCACACCTGCGTCTTGAAAAGATCGCCGATCGGATTGAGCGGCGGCGAGTCGTCCGCGTGCCACGTAAAGTATCCCATCAGCCGCTCCGTCTTGTTGCCGGTGCCGATCGGCAGCGCCCCGAGTTTCGCGGACTGATCGAAGAGCACGATCATGCGCGTCCGCGCCATGACGTTGCCGCGGCGGCGGCCGTCCGCATCCGGTTCGTTCACGAGGTAGCCGTCCACGGCACCCGCGATCTCGATCGTGCGTTCGACGCAGCCGAGCGCCTCCGTGACCGCCCGCGCGTCGTCGAGGCTGTCCGTGCTGGACGTCCGGTACGGCATGCGCACGCACGTCACGTTCTCCGCACCGAGCGCGCGCGCGCAGAGATACGCCGTCACGGCCGAATCGACGCCGCCCGAGAGCCCGACGACGGCGCGCCGCACGTTGCGCCGTTCGATCATCTCGTCGCGAAGGAACGCGACGAGCCACGCGGCGGCGAGTTCGCAATCGATGTCGAGCGACGGCGCGCGCGGCGGCGCTTCGAGAACGGGGATCACGGCGTCACCGGCCGCTCACCGCCGCGGCGCACGTTCTCCGGCATCAAGTCGTCGTCGAAGAGCAAGTCGGGAAGCACCGAGCCGAGGTCGCCGAGGAGCGGCAGACGCGCGCGCGCGACGTCGATCTCGGAGAAGTCGATCTCGGCGCGCAGCACGGCGGCGCCGAGCGCGGGCAAGCGCGCGACGGTGTCGCCGAACGGATCGATCAGCGCCGACGATCCGGTCATGCCTTTGCCGCCTTCGAAACCGGCGAGACCCGCGTAGATCACGAACATCCCATGTTCGACGGCGTAGGACTGCAAGACGTTGCGCCAGTGCGCGACGCTTTCGAGTTCGCCGCCGGCGGCGAAGCCGCGACCGGGCGACGCGCTCGGCACGACGAGCACGCGCGCGCCCTTGATCGCGGCGAGCGTCGGCATGATCGCATGCCATGCGTCCTCGCAAATCAGCATCGCCATGCGGCCGAATCGCGTGTCGAACGCCGCGAGGTGCCGGCCGCGCGACAGGAAGCGTTCCTCGTCGAACACGCCGTACGTCGGCAAGAACATCTTGCGGTGCACGTGCACGATGCGATGCGATGCTTCCGCGATCTCGAGATACAACGCCGCGTTGTAGAACGTGCCACCGGCGTTCTCGAAGAAGCCGACGACGACGTCGACCGGCGCGCGCGAGGCCCCCGGCGCGGCGCGCCACAGCGCCGCGATGCGCGCCGCGAGCGCTTCGGTCTCGAACGCGAGCTCGTACACGCCGCCTTCGAGAAAGTAGCCGGTCAAGGCGGCCTCGGGCAGCACGATCGCGTCGTAGGGCCGCTCCTCGCTCGCGAGCTGCGCGAAGACCTCGCCGAGCGCGGCGAAGTTCGCTTCGACGTCGCCCTTGCGCGGCTTCGCTTGGACGATCGCGAGCTTCACGCGGCTAGACCGCGACGGCGCCGGTGCGTCGCGCTGCGATTTGCTCCGCGATATCCTCGGCCGGGTACGTCCAGATCTCGGCGAGCGTCGGGTGGAGGTGCGGGATCTTGGCGAACTCCTGGACGGTGCCGCCGTAGAACATCGCGACGATGACCTCGTGGATGAGATCCGACGCCTCGGGCCCGACGACGGCGGCGCCGAGAATCTTCCCGTCGTCCGGCGACGCGAGCATCTTCACGAAGCCCTTCGTCTTGTTGATCGCGACGGCTTTGCCGTGATCGCTGAAGAGATACGATCCGGAGAGATACGGCACGCGCGCGGCTTGCAGTTCTTTCTCCGATCGTCCGACCGCCGCGATCTGCGGGTCGGTGAACACCGTGTGCGTCCGCTGCAACGCGTAGTCGGCTTCTTCCGCGGCGCCGAGAACGGCGTTTCGCGCGGCAAGCTCGCCCTGATAGATCGCCACGTGCACGAGCGGATAGTATCCCGTCACGTCGCCGACCGCGAAGATGTTTCGCGCGGTCGTGCGCATGTCGGGCCCGACCTCGATGCCGGACACGGCATGACAGGCGACGCCCGCGCGTTCGATCTCGAGGCCGCCGACGTTCGGAACGCGGCCGAGCGCGTAGAAGATTTCGTCGGCTTCGACGCTGCCCGGCTCGCCGTCGCGCGTGTAGTGCACGACTTTCTTGCCGTCGCGAACGTCGACGTGCGAGAGGAGCACGCCCGCGCGCACGTCGATGCCCTCCTCACGGAAATAGAGCGTCACGGCATCGCCGACGTCGCGATCTTCCGTCGAGAGCAGGTGCTTCGCGCGGATGAGGAACGTCGTGCGGACGCCCATCCGCGCGAGGAATTGCCCGAGCTCCGCACCGACGTAGCCGCCGCCGAGCACGACGATCGACTCCGGCACGCGCGACGTCTCGAGCACGGCGTCGCTGTCGAGGTATCCCGCTTCGACGAGGCCCGGTACGATCGGCGGCGCGACGACGCTGCCCGTCGCGATCACGAAATTCTTCGCCTCGAGCCGCACGTCCGTGCCGACCGTCAGCGCCGTCGCCGATTCGAACGCGGCGAGCCCCTCGTAAAGCGGGAACGATTTGATGCCGTCGATCCGGTAGTCCGCGAAGCCCGCGATGACCTCACGCTTGCGCGCGAAAATGTGCGCCAGATCGATCTTCGGCGCGCCGGCCGTGACGCCGAGTTCCGCGCCGTCGCGGATGTCCGCCACGAGGTCGCTCGAAGCGATCAGCGTCTTCGACGGCATGCAGCCGCGCAGGATGCACAGCCCCCCGAGGGGGCCGTGATCCACGAGCGCGACCGTCGCACCGAGGTCGCGCGCCGTGCGCGCGGCCGCGAAGCCGCCGCTACCGGCGCCGATCACGACGAGATCGTAACGAAACGTTTCCACGAACCTCCAAACACGGTGTGACGAGCGAGCGTGGCATTCGTTCGAACTGCCCGGGGGTGTCCCCCCTCGCGCTTGCGAAGAGCCGAATCGGATGTCCGCTCAGGCCACGTTCTCGAACACTAGCGCCCCGCGGCGCGTTCGCGCGCTCGAAACGATCGCCGCCTGCGGGCCCGTCGCGCTCGCTCTCGTCGGCATCGGCGGCCTCGCCTTCGGGATCTTCGTCTGGTACGCGGCGATCACGCATCTGCGCGCCGGGAACACGGTCTCCGAGATCGCCCTCCTCGCGTCGCTCGCGCTCGGCGTCTGCGTCGTCTTCGGCGCCTGGTACGCGTACGGCCACTATTTTGCGCGACGCGCGGGCGTCGGGCTCGTGACGGCGCTGCGGTGGGACGCGCCGTCCTGGAGCACGTTCGTGCTGTATCCGCTCGGGCTGTTCGCGCCGATCTGGCTCGGTAGCCCTGCCCGCTCGGCCGGTATCGTCGTCGCGCTCTTCTCGCTCGTCAAGCTGCTCGTCGCGGCACGCTTCGTCCACACGGTACGCGACGTCCTCACCACGTTCGTCGTGACGCGGCTTCCGATCATCGTCATCGCGGAACTCGCGTCGATCGTGATCGCGCAACGGCCGGGCACCCACGTCGCCGAGTCGTCGAATCCGCTGCTCGCCGTCTGGGGCCGGTGGGACGCCGTGCACTATCTCGACATCTCCGAACGCGGCTACTACGGAACCGACATGGCGTTCTTTCCGCTCTACCCGCTCCTGATCCACGGCGCCGCCCGCTTCGTCGGCAGCGCGCTCATCGCCGGGCTGCTGATCTCGAACGTCGCGTTCTTCTTCGGGCTGCTCTATTTCTACAAACTCGTCGAGCACCAGTACACGCGCGCGGTCGCGCACCGCGCGATCTTCTACGTCTCGATCTTTCCGACGGCGATCTTCTTCTCGGCCGTCTACACCGAGTCGCTCTTCTTCGCGCTCACGGTCGCGTCGTTCTACTACATCCGCGAGCACAAGTGGGTCGTCGCGGGCGCGATCGGGGCGCTCGCCGCGCTCACGCGATCCGAGGGTGTCCTCCTCGTCGTGCCGTTCGCGATCGAGGTGATCGCCGCGGCGCGCTCGACCGGCTGGCGCCGCTTCCTCGGCGAGAAGCGACGTCTCGCGCGCGTGGCGATCGGCCTAGCACTCACGCCGCTCGGGCTCGTCCTCTACATGGGCTGGCTCTGGGTCCTGCGCGGCGACCCGCTGTATTTCTCGCACGTGCAGATCCATTGGAACCGGCATCTCGCGCCGCCGTGGGTCAGCTTCGTGCACGCCTTCAAAATCTTGTCGACCGCGCACGCGAGCCAGATCCTGGCGGGCGAGAGCATCGAGCTCGCGTTCACGCTGTTGATGATCGCGGTGTTCTTCGCGGGCATCCGCCGGCTGCGCCCGTCGTTTTCCGCGTACATGGCGCTCTCGATCCTCGTCCCGCTCTCGACGTCGAGCCTGATGAGCATGCCGCGGTTCGCACTCGTGCTCTTCCCGATGTTCGTCGTGCTCGCGCTCTGGGGCGGCCGTTCCGCCGTCAACAACGCGGTCGTCGCCTTCTCGCTGCCGCTCCTCGGACTCTTCACCGTGCTGTTCGTGAATTGGTATTGGGTCGCGTGAGCGAACCGGACGTATCCCTCACGGCGCCGCCGATTCCGACGGGCGCGCAACGGCCCGACCTGTTGCCCGCGGGTCGCGTCACGTTCGTCCGTCGCATCGCGCGCCGGCGCGGCGTCCGGCAGTTCGTCAAATTCGGCATCGTCGGCTTCTCCGGCCTCATCGTCAACACGATCGTGTTCACGATCATGCAGAACCACACGCCGACGGCGCTGCAACACGGCCGGTACAACTGGAACTACTCGGTCGGGTTCCTCTCCGGCGGCGTGTCGAATTACGTGCTGAACCGGCTCTGGACGTTCCGTTCGAGCGGGCACGCGCTCGTGCAAGGCCTGCAGTTCATCGCCGTGTCGGGCATCGCGCTCGCGGTCGGTCTCGGCGTGTCGCAACTGTTGCTGCCGCATCTCGGACCGGGCCACAAGAGCTGGTTCCTCGCGACCGTCTCCGCGATCGGCGTGAATTTCTTCGTCAACAAATATTGGACGTTTCGCGAGTAGAGACGACGCGGACGTGGTGGTGGCCGGCGGCGATGGGTGCGATCCTGTTGCTCGGCCTCGCGCTGCGTCTGCACGGCATCCACGATCCGATCCTCGATCATCCGGGCTGGCGCCAGGGCGATACGGCGGCGATCGCGCGTAACTTCGCGACGCTCGATTTCAACCCGTTCCACCCGCAGACCGATTACGACGGACCGCCGCCGAACTACGTCGAGCTCGAGTTGCAGATCGTGCCGTTCCTCGCGGCATCGCTCTACAAGATCTTCGGCATCCACGAGATCTTCGGACGCCTGATCTCGATCGCGTTCGGGCTCGGCACGATCGCCGTCGTCGGCGCGTACGCGCGCTACGCGTTCGGCACGCGTCTCGCGGGGGCCGTCGCCGCGCTCGCGTTCGCGATCTATCCCGGCACCGTGTACTACAGCCGCACGTTCATGCCCGACACCACGATGACGTTCTTCGTGAC
>CAJCIN010000098.1 GCA_903970385.1 Rhodospirillales bacterium
TGATTGGGGACGATCAGCGCGAACGCCGGCACGGTGCCGCTTCGCAGGTCGGACGTCAACTCGTCGAAACCAACGAGTTCTCGTGCGAGGTCGGGATCGTGATGCACCGATGCGAAATTCGTAAAGCCCGTGTGTTTGGCTGCGTACAGCGCGGGCGGATCGGTCGCGGTTTCTGCCGAGAAGATCGCGAGCGATCCCGGTGCCGGCAAATCTTGAAGGTAGGCACGCCAAGCGAGACCTTTAGCGCGCAACTGACTCGCGAGATTCGGACCGTCGATGAGATGTGGGGGGAAACCGGGAGCGTCGGAGCCTTTGCAATTCGGCTCCGTCGATCCGGCGACGCACGACCACGAATCGTCGTCGTGGATGCCGAACGTGTCGCCGCCGAGCAGTGCGATGTAGTTCGCCTCGCTCGGATGGACTTCGGCATACATGCTCGTCGCCAATCCGTACGTTTTCGCCAAACGGCTGATATTCGGTGCGTAGCCTCGATCGAGGACGGTCGCGTACCCTTTGTTCTCTTCGACGATGACGAGGATGTGGTCGTAATGCGGTACGGCGGCATCGCCGGCTGCCGGAGCCGCCCCCGCTGCACACGGCATGGCGATCGCGAGAGCCGCCGTACAAGCGGTGAGCCGAGCGACGATCTTCATCTTGACGTTATCACCTCGAGACAGCGTGCGTGCGACGTCCGAACGACGGCATCGTAACGGACGATCGTCGAGACATCGTGAGCGGACCGCCCGTCGACCTCAAAGACGGTACTGCAAGGTCAGCGTCAATTGCGCCGGAGCGAGCCCGAACTCTTCCGTTGCGACCGGACCGCTGCCGCTCTGCGTATTCGCAATAGGAGCGGTACCGAAACCGAGGTAGCCGTAGTCGGCGACGGCATCGTTGAAGATGTTCGTTCCGCCGAGCGTGATCAGGCCACCGGTTCCGAATTTGCGGCTGATGAACGCATTACTGTGCCAATAGGCCGGGCGATTGTACCCGTTGTTGTAGCCGACGTAATAATTGTCGAGGCGAAATTCCCACGGGCCGGGCGCGACATCGAGCGAGAGCGTCGCTTGATGAATCGGCAGACCGGGTTGCTGCGCTCCGTTGACGACCGTCGGATTGTTCGCGAGAATTTCGTTCGAGATTCCGGTCTGGGCGGACGACTCGATGAAATAGCCGTAATCGACGTACGCGTAACGCAGGAAGCGCTGACGTCCGGAAAACTCGATGCCGCGGGCCAACGCCTGCGATGCGTTGTACGTCGTCGAGACCGAAAGGTATTGCGGGAGGTCCGCGGCGGTGACGTTTTCCGAGGGACACTGCATCTTCAAACGCGTCAGATACGTGTTCAAAGCTCCCGGGGCGAAAGCGACGTTGCCGATCCCGTATTGGAGGAGCGGCTCCGAAGCGGCGAACAGCTGATCGGAGACCTTCGTCACGTACGCGTTCAGCTGGACGTTACTGTCGGCGTTGAAGCGGTGGCCGTAGCCGAACTCGAAATCGTTCGCCGCCTCCGCCTTGAGCGCGGGATTTCCCGCGCTCGTCACGTCGTTGAAGCCCTTACAATTTACGGACGTCAGCGACGAGCCGGGATCGCTCGCCATGATCGCGCCGGACTGCTTGAGTTGCGGTGACGGCGGACCGTCGGAGCGCCCGTAGGTGAACTGGACGACGTCGCGATGCGTCGGACGGTATTGCAGGGTCGTGCGCGGATCAAACGTCGTCTGGCCCGACACCGACGAGTGCTTGATCCACGCGTTCAGGAAGAACGACAGCCGATCGTTGATCTGATAGTTATCTCGCGCGAACGCGCTCCATTCGCCGAAATACTCGTTCGGAAAACGCTGCGATACGCCGGAGATATCGTTTTCGTTGGCGTCTTGGAGTTGATGCCACAGCGAATAGCCGAACCCGAGATAGTTGTTCTTCGACGTGATCTCGTCCGACGCGAGATACCCTTGCGTATTGTAGAACTCGGCGTAAGTCGGCGTTCCGAGACCCCGACCCATCGCATCGGTGCCGCCGGCGAGACTGCTGTCTTTCCAGAACTCGTAGTTGTTGTCGAACGCGGACAACGTGAGATTGTGAATGCCCGACGACGTCGTCAGGCTGAAGTCGTAGTCTCGCATCGAGGTCGAACGCTGCCGGTCAGCTCCGCCGCCGTCCGGACCGGACGTCGCGAGCGCGTACTGCTGCGCCGTGTAGCATGCCGTCGTCGGAGTTTTCGGAATCGGATTCGTCACGACCGTGTACCCGGCAATTCCGCCCGTCGTCGTGCAGTCGGGCTTCCCGCTCTCGACGGTGGCGAGCCGCGTGGCATACGGTAAGAAGTCGTTGTCGCCGTTCCCCGTCGAGTCCGACCATTGCACGGCGGCATACGACGTCGCTTTGAAATGGGTGACGGGACTGATCGCATAATCGAAGCTCGCGAGTCCGACCGTCTGTTCCGTGTTCTGACTGACCGTGTACGTGTTGACCCCTAAGTTGCACGCACTCACGTCGTTCGCGCTACCCGCGCACGCGCCGTTTGGAGTGACGGAATCGGACGATACGTTGTCCGGCCGAGCCGATTGCGCGATCGGGTGCGGGTAGAAGTCGCCGTATTCGCCGAGTCGGCCGAGCGCGAACGCGTAGCCGAGCTTGTCGTACGTTCCGGTCGCGGTCGCTCCGGTCGAAAGAATGCCGAAGCCGCCGATCTGCTGCTGGAAGGATACGTGCGGCGTCTGCGTGGGTTTGAGCGTGATGAAGTTGATGGCGCCGCCGATCGTGTCGCTGCCGTACAAACCTTGCGCGCCCGATCCGTACGTCACGTCGATCGCGCTGAGCCCGAATGCGGGGCCGAGACTGAAATTGAAGCCGCCGCTGCCGATGCCGAGCGGACCGACCGGATGACCATCGAGGAGGGACGCGGTTTCGTCCGGTCCGAAGCCCCGGAGATTGAGGTGAACGTCGTCGCCGACGGACGAACTCGTCGAGATGTTCGTCGCCGGCAACGTTCCGAGTTGATCGACGGCGCGGATCTGGCCCGTCAGCGTGAGCTCCTGCGGGTTTACTTGCCGCGAGATCGTGGTGGCCGCGCTGAGCGAACGCGCGCTCGTCGAAACGTTTCCGATCGTCTTGAGGCTTCCGGTCGAATTCGTCGTCCCGATGCGCAAGGTCGTGTCGATCCGAATGTCGCCGGAGGCGATCGCGACGCCGGTCGCCGCCGATCCGGCATAGCCCGTGGCGCGAATCGTCACTTGATAGAGGCCGGGCGCGAGCGAGATCGCGTACGTGCCGTCGCCGCCCGTCGTGGCCACGTACGGTCCGCCGGAGCCTCCACGGAACTCGACGCTCGCGCCGGCGATCGGAAGCGCGTTGCTCTCGTCGAGGATCAGGCCCGTGATGTTCGCGGCGGCGACAGCCGCGGGAGCGGGCGATGCGGCGGACGCCGGAACCGCCGGCGTTTGCGCGGCCGCCGGGGCGAGCATCGCGAACGCGAGCCCGAACGCGAAGGGCGCACGAGCGAAACGCGCGTTACGTAGGAACGTGACGGACATAGAACTCCTCGCTGTAAAGCATCGTAAGCCTATGGCGCGTTTCCTAAGATTCGGCTAAGAAAAGATAAAGACTCGGGACGTTCGTCGTTAATGTTTAGCTACGAACTGATTCTCCGTTCGTTTTCGTGTGGTGCAGCTACGAATCGTCGAGAAAACGTGGAGAGGGTCTCGGAAGCATCGCGTGCCATGATGTGTCGCCATGCCGTTGATCGCCGTATCGCCGCCCCATCCGGTCCCCGTCTTCAGCGGGTTCGACTACGTCACCGTCGACGCGCCGCGCCGGCGCATCTACGCCGCTCATACGGGCAGCGCGGCGTTGATGATCGCCGATGCCGATACCGGTGCGGTCATCGGCCAGGTACGTGTCGGGCCGATGCACGGCGTCGCGGTCGACCCCGCGAACGGGCACGTGTACACGGGGAACGGCACCGATCGTAGCGTGACCGAGATCGATCCCGTGAAGATGACGATCGTGCGCACTGCGGACGTCGCCGGCAACGTCGATGCGATCGCGTACGATCCGTCGAACGGACGCATCTATGCGGACGAGGACGACGGAACGCACGTGTACGTGGTCGACGCCAAGACGATGACGAGCGTCGGCACGGTCGACTTGCCCGGCCACAAGCCCGAGTATCTCGCGATCAATCCGAAAACGCACGAGGTCTATCAGAACATCACCGACCTGGCGGAGATCGCGGTGATCGATCCGGCGACGCTCAAAGTGAAGCGAACGTTCGAGACGCCCGCGATCGAGGGCAACCATCCGTTGCAATACGACGCCGCATACGACCATCTGCTCGTCGGCGGCCAGAACGGTACGATCGCGGCATACGACAGCACGGGCAAGCTCGTGGGCACGGTCGCGATCCAAAATCGCGTGGACCAATGCTCGCTCGATCAGGCGACGCATCAGCTCGCATGCGCCGGGAGCGGCATGCTGACGATGGTGCGCGATCTCCCGAACGCCGCTCCCGTCGTCGTCGGGTCGACGAACGTCGCCGAAGGCGCGCACACCGTCGGTTACGACACGAAGAGCGGGAACGTCTGGATCGTCTGGGCGCAACCGAGCGGCGATTTCGTTCAGGCCTACAGGCCCGGTCCGTAGAACGGCGCCGGACGCCATATGCGCATTTTGATCGTCGAGGACGATGACCGCATTTCGGCGCCGGTCGCCGACGATCTGCGCAGGCAACATCACGCCGTCGACGTCGCGAACGACGGCGAGCTCGGTCTCGAGTACGCCCGGAGCGGCGTATACGACGTCGTCCTCCTCGACGTGCTTTTGCCGGGCCAAAGCGGCATCGACATTTGCAAGACGCTTCGGAGCGAGCGTTCGACCGCGCTGATCTTGATGGCCACCGCGCGCGACGCGACGAGCGACGTCGTCGCCGGTCTGGATGCGGGCGCCGACGACTATCTCGTGAAGCCGTACGATCTCGAGGAACTTTCGGCTCGCCTGCGCGCGCTCGGGCGCCGGTCGGTGCCCGTACGCGAAACCGTGCTGCGCGCCGGCAAGATCGCGCTCGATCCGGCGACCCGCATCGCTCGCTACGATGAGAAGCCGCTCGGGTTGACGCCGACCGAGTTCGTTCTCCTCGAAACGCTCTTGCGACATCCGTTACAGGTCTTCTCGCGTGGTATGCTTTTAGAGAAAGTGGCCTCGCTCGAGCGGCAGACGGGAGACGAAGCCATCAAATCGCACGTGGTCAATCTACGCCGCAAGATACGTGCGGCGGGCTGTCACCACGACCCGATCGAAACCGTCTACGGGAACGGCTACCGGCTCGGTGAAGCACCGGCGTGAACGTTCGCGAGACGCTGCGGCCGCTCGAAACACGCGTCACCTTCTCGTATCTGACGGCGTTCGCGCTCGTCCTCATCGTTTTCTCGCTCGCCGTGCACGTCGCATTCGCGACCGACATCCACCGCGAGACGTCCGAGCGCCTCGACGCGCTCGTGCGGGAAGGTCAGACGGCTCTCGAGGTCCGGCACGGACGTCTCAAGATCGACAGCGACGCGCTCCAACTGATCGCGCCCGCAAGCGAATCGATTTCGTGGTACGATGCCCGCGGCGAATCGATCCGGCGGATCGGCGCTCTCGAACCGTCCGGGTCGACCGTCGCAACGGCAGACGCCGCCGCGCCGAAACTCGCGCTCGCCGGCGCGAACGTGCCGGCGCGTGTCGTGGCTGCCGTGGATCTCACCACCTCGCGAGGTCTCGTGCGACGCGTCGATCTCGAACTCGTCATCGGACTCCTCGCCGCGCTCGCGGTCGCCGGAGTCGGCGGCCGCATTCTGGCGCGTCGCTCGATCGACCGCGTCGTCGCGACGGTGCGCACCCTACGCGATTTCACCGCCGACGCCGCGCACGAGCTTCGAGGACCGCTCGCGGCCCTCACGAGCAACGCCGCGGCGAGTTTGCGCGACGATGACGGCCTCACGCCGACGCATCGCAGGCGCCTGGCGACGATTTCCGCGACCGCGACGTCGATGGCAACGACCGTCGACGATCTCCTCTTACTCGCGCGCGCCGAGACGCCGATCGAACGCGATCTCTACGCGATCGAGCTCGGCGACCGCGTCGCGGCGGTCGTCGACGCGCGACGGGCGCTCGCGCTCGAAAAGCAGATCGCACTCGAGTTCGAGCCGTTTCGGGCGCGCATCTACGGCAACCCGGACGAAGTGGACCGGATCGTCGGCAATCTGCTCGACAACGCGCTACGCTATACGTGCGCGCTCGGACGCGTCTCCGTGGGAATCGATACCGATCGCAGCGGCGTCGTCCTGCACGTGAGCGACACGGGCACCGGCATCGCGCCGGAAGATCAGACGCGCATCTTCGAACGCTTCTGGCGCGCGGACGGCGTCCGCGGACGTGATGGCGGAACGGGGCTCGGCCTCGCGATCGTGCGTGCGCTGGCGCGTCGCCACGGCGGGGACGTTGCGGTGAAGAGCGTGCCCGGATCCGGAAGCGACTTCACCGTCTGGTTTCCGCTCAAGCCGCCCGTTACGCACGATGTCTCGACCATGTAGGCGTACGATCGCCGCGTGCACGCGAGGATTGCTCTCTTTCGTCTCGTCGCCGGCGTGACGGCGATATCGTTCTTCTTCCGTCTCGGAACCACGTTGGCTTACGCCGGACCTCCCTTCGCGACGGACGACCCGGAGCCGACGGATTACCGCCATTGGGAAATCTATACCGGCTCGACATATACGCGTGAAGACGGGGGTGACGTCGACGGGAGCTTCGCATTTGCCGAATTGAATTACGGTGCTTTACCGAACGTGCAAGTATCGGTATCACTCCCACTGAGCTTCACGGAGGCGGCGCCGACGAATTTGCCTCGTTATCGAATCGGCGGCATCGATTTCGGCATCAAGGTGCGGTTCGTCGAAGAATCGGCGAGCCGCCCTCAGATTTCATTGTATCCGAGTATCGAGACTCCCACGGCCGGGTCCGGTAACCGTACCGTCACGTCGCTCCCCATCTGGCTCCAAAAAAGCTCGGGACCATGGACGGCGTTCGGCGGTGCCGGCTTGTACCTGAACCCAGGTCCTCAACATCGAGACTACACCTTTGCAGGGGGCGCGCTCGAACGCGCGATTTCCCCCGGTACGACCGTCGGGGCGGAGCTGTTCCGCCAAAGCGCCGCTTCGTTACGCGATCGTGGTTCGGCAGGCACGAACGTCGGCGCGATCATGCAGGTCGGAGCGTATCACGCGGTTCTGCTCTCGATCGGCCGCGGGCTTTCGAATGGTGACAGCTTCTCATCGTATGCGAGCTACGAATTCGAACTCGGTCCGAGCGATCGCGGTGGAACGTCCTTCGAGAAATGACCGATACGGCGCGTGAGACTCCGACTATTGCGTCGCGATCGACGCGCGGCCGCCGCGCAGCACGAACTTCTGAATCTTTCCGGTCGCCGTTTTCGGCAACTCGTCCACGAAATGGAACGCTTTCGGCACCTTGAAGTGCGCCATCGAATCGCGCGCGAACGAGCGCAACTCGTCGCTCGTGACCGTCGCACCGGCGGAAACGATCACGAATGCATGCGGCGCCTCGCCCCACTTCTCGTCGGGCATGCCGACGACGGCGACTTCTTGGACTCCAGGGTAGCGCAGCAGCGCGCCTTCGACTTCGACCGACGAAATGTTCTCGCCGCCGCTGATGATCACGTCTTTGATCCGGTCGCGAATCTCCACGTAGCCGTCGGGATGAACCACGGCCGCATCGCCCGTGTGGAACACGCCGCCCGCGAACGCTCGCGCCGTCGCTTCGGGATCGTTGTAGTAGCCTTCCATCACGACGTTGCCGCGCACGACGATCTCGCCCGTAGTCGTGCCGTCGTGCGGAATCTCCGCT
>CAJCIN010000099.1 GCA_903970385.1 Rhodospirillales bacterium
GCAAGGTCGCCGCACCGGTCGAGCCGGTCGCGGAGGCGCCGGCCGAACCGGAAGCGCCCGTCAGACGGACGGCCCCTTCACGGACGACCGCCGCGAAAAAGTCGACGGCGAAAGCTCCGGCGCGCAAAGCGGCGGCGGCTCCGGCCGCGCGCAAGACGGCCGCACCGGCGGCCCGTAAGAAGACGCCCGCCGCCACGGCGACGAGCACGCGCAAGAAGACGCGCTGAACGCGGAGTCGCCCACGCCGAGCGCGGCGTGGGCGGTCTTTGTCGACTTCGACGGGACCATCACGGACGGCGACACGTTCGACGTGCTCGTTCGGCACGTCGCCGGCGATGCGGAATGGAACGAGACCGAACGCGGGCTCGATGTCGGCGCGCGGTCGCTTCGCGACGTGCTCGCGCGTCAAGCCGCGCTCGTGCGCGGCGAACTCGCGGAGGTTGCGGCGCTTCTGCGGCGCGAGATCGCCGTCGATCCGGCGTTCGCGCCGTTCGTGGGCGCGTGCCGCGAACACGGCATTCCGGTGACGATCGTGAGTTCCGGACTCGATGCGATCGTGCGCGACCGCTTACGGGAAATCGGGCTCGACGATCTTCCCGTCATCGCGAATGCCGTCGACGCGCGACCCGACGGCTGGACGATCCGTTTCCGGGACGACGTTGCGAATGGAACGGATAAGGCCGCCGTCTTGCGCGCGGCGCGCGCGGACGGCACGCACACCGTGTTCGTCGGCGACGGACGATCCGATTATGACGCTGCGCGCGAGGCCGACGTCCGCTTCGCAAAGCGCGGGCTCGACCTCGAAAGCTATCTCATGAAGCTCGACATTCCGTTCGAGCCGTTCGCCACGTTCGCCGACGTGCGCGCGCGTTGCGCGACGCTCGGGATCGTACCCTAACTTCCGGCTTGCGCGATCTTGCCTTGCAGGTAGGTGATCGCGGACTGCAGTTGCGGATCGGTCGACGGATTTCCGAGACGCGAGCTCTGCGGCTCGATCGTGACGATGTCGGGCTGGATGCCGACGAGGTTGATGTCGCGACCGTGCGGCGTGAGATAGCGCGCGCTCGTGATCTTGACCGCGGAACCGTCGGGCAGCGGATGGATCGTCTGCACGACGCCTTTGCCGTACGTCTTCTCGCCGATCAATTCGCCGACGCCGTCGTCTTGCAGCGCACCCGACGTGATCTCCGATGCGGACGCCGTGTACTTGTTCACGAGCACGGCGAGCGGCTTCGGCGGAATCGCCGTGTTCTCGGCGTCGTACTGCGTGTCGTTGCCGCCGCGCGATTCGACCGAGACGATCGGCCCCGACGGAATGAATTTCGAGCTCACGTCGATCGCCGCGTTCAGATATCCGCCGCCGTTGTCGCGCAGATCGAGCACGTACGCTTTCGCGCCCTGCGTCTGCAATTTGGTCAGCGCGGCCGACAGTTCTTGCGCGGTGTTCGAGCCGAACACGGTGAGGCGCGTGTAGCCGATGCCGTTGTCCATCAGCTTCGAGTAGACGCTCGGCTGATGGATCACGTCGCGAACGACGGCAACCGGCGCGATCGCGGCGCCGGCGCGCTCGATCGAGAGCTTGACCGTCGTGCCCTTCTCGCCGCGTAAGAGCTTCGCGTCTTGATCGGTCGTCAGGCCCTTCGTCGTCTTACCGTCGATCTCGAGGATCGTGTCGCCGTCGAGGACGCCGGCTTTCTCCGCCGGACCGTCGGGAATCACTTCGTTGACGTCGAGATACTTCGTCTTCTCGTCGACCGCGATCGAGATGCCGACGCCGCTGAAGTTGCCGCCGTCGAGACCTTCGTTGAGATCGGCGTATTGCTTCGGCGTGAGGAACGTCGTGTATTTGTCTTTCACCGACGACATGAGGCCGGCGATCGCTTCGTACGTGAGCGGCCGGCTGCCGCCGGTCTTCGCCCCGTACGCCGCGACCGCGGCGTTGACCGCGTGTTCGAGCGAACGCGCGTTGGCCGTGGCGTCGTCGCCCGCGTGCACGTCGGCGACGTGCGGATTCTTGACGCCGCCCTTCTCGAGATACGCGAGCACGTTCGCGCGCGCGCCGTCGAGGATCGTCTGCTGGTCGACCTTCTTGTAGAACTCTTGCGTGAGCAGCGAATAGCTCATTTCGATTTCGTCGCTCTCGACGTTCGAAAGGCCGGATGCCGTCGTCGCCGAGGGCAGCGCGGTCGCGAGCAGCGCGGCGGCTGCGAAGATCGGATAGACGCGTTTCATATCGGCCCTTATCTGCGTGCGATGCGCCGCAGGTACGATTTAGCGGCGGCCAGTTGGAGATCTCTCGGGGTATCGATCATCATGGGCGCGTCGACGGTCTGATCGACGACGACGTCCGGGACGATGCCCTTGTGCTGGATGTCCCGGCCGAGCGGGGTCACGTATTTCGCGGTCGTGATCTTGAGCGCGCCGCCGTCGCTCGTGTTGTAGATGCTCTGCACGACGCCCTTACCGAACGTCTTCGTGCCGATGAGCGTACCCACTTTGTAGTCTTGCACCGCGCCCGCGGTGATCTCCGAGGCGCTCGCGGTGAACTTGTTGACCAGGATCACGAGGGGAGCGGCTCCCACCGATTCGTGGGTCGCGGTTTTCGTATCGCGGTCTCCGGCGCGATCGATCGTCGAGACGATCGTCCCGGTCGGAATGAACAAACTCGAGATCTGAACGGCCGCGTCGAGCAGACCGCCGCCGTTGTTGCGAAGATCGAGGATGTACCCTTTGACGTCGTGCGCCTTGCCGTCGAGGACCGCCTTGCGCACTTCGTCGTACGACGTCTGTCCGAAATCGGCCAGACGGATGTACTCGTATCCGTCCTCCCGTTTTGCGAGCACGGAGGGGACGTAGATCTGCTGGCGCGTGATCGAGACCGTCCGTTCGCTTTTCGTCGCGTGCGATTTGACGAGCACGTGGACGACGCTGCCGATGCGGCCGCGGATCAGATTCTCGACCTCGTCGAGCTTCAGCGACGCGACCGCATGGCCGTCGACCGCGATGATCCGGTCGCCGGTCTTCATGCCGGCCTTGTCGGCGGGCGTGCCTTCGATCGGCTCGCAGAGCACTTGCTTCGTGCGCGGATCCTGAACGATGTAGACGCCGATGCCGCCGAAATCGCCGCCCTTGAGCGACTCTTCGAGCGATTCGATCTCCTTCGGCGAGAGGTACGTCGTATACGGATCGCCGAGCGAATCGAGCATGCCGCGGATCGCGGCCTGCGTCAGCTCGACGTTCGAGGTGCGCTTACCGTAGAGCGTCTGCGCCGTCCCGAGCGCTTTGTTGAGTGCCGCCGTGTCCTTGTCTTCGTCGCCGGTCGCGATCAGAACGGGAATCGCCGGCGAGGCGATGCCGCGCTTCTTTAGATAGGCGACGAGTTCGCGTTGCTCGCCCGTGAGCAGCGTCTGCGCCTGGAGCGGCTTGTAGTACGCCTTTTCCACCTGGCGGAAAGCCGTGTCCAGCATTCGCTGATCGCCGCCGTGCGTGGCGAGCACGTCGCGCAGGTCGAGCGATGCGAGTCCGCCCGGGCCCGCGTCGACGTACGCCGTCGGATCGGCCTGGGTGCGTTCGTGCGTGAGATACAGTGCGCCGCCGAGCGAGGCGAGGGCGACGGCCGATGCGGCGGCAAGGGCCCGAATACTTCTGGTCAACGTCCTCTGTTTCTGCTTACGCCTCGTACAACGTGGTGCGTGCCGGAAAATATGCCGCCCCGCGCTTATTCTCATCCATCCGTAACGCCAATCATAGGGCCGAGAGGCCGGACTTGCCTGTGACTCACTTCAATCGTGACGCGGGATCGATCGCGACGCCGTTGATGCGAATCTCGAAGTGCAGGTGCGGACCCGTGGCGTCGCCGGTCGCCCCGACGGCGCCGATCGCCTGTCCGCGCTGCACGTCCTGGTTGTTGCTGACGAAGATCTGGGAGCAATGGCCGTAGAGCGTCGACGTCTGGCCGCCGTGATCGACGATGATCGTGTTGCCGTAGCCGCTCTCCCAGCCGGCGAAGATGATCCGGCCGGCCGCGGCGGCCGTGATCGTCGCCCCCATCGGCGCGCCGATATCGATTCCCGTGTGCATCTTGAAGGCGCCGGTTCCCGGATGGATGCGCATCCCGAACGGCGACGTGATCGGACCGGAGGCCGGCCACGAGAACGTGCCGGGGCCGCCGTGCGTCGCTTCCGGCGGGGCTTCGACCCCGGCGAGCAACGCCGCCCGGCGGCGCGCGTCGGCCTCTGCGGCGCGCCGCGCTTCCTCTTCGGCCTGCCGCTGCCGGATGTACGCTTCCAGCTGGGCTTCCTGAGCGGCCGTGAGATCCTCGAGCTCCGTGACCTCGCTCGAAACGCTGCGCCGCTGACGGCTCGCGACCGCGACGAGCACGGAGCGCTGCTCCGCGAGCGCGGCGAGCGCGTATTTTTCTTGCCGTTCGCGGCGCAGCGTCGCGTCGAGCACCTGACGCTGGCCCTCGAGGTCCGCGCGCGCGCGTGCCACCGCACGCTCGGCGTCGCGCCGATCGCGCACGGTCTTTTGATTCGCCGCGATCAGATAGCGGATGTCTTGCCAGCGTTCGGCGAAATCGTTGAACGACGTCGAGGCGAGCAGCACGTTCACGTAGCCGAGATCGCCGCGTTCGTAGGCGTCGACGAGCCGCCGTTTGAGCGCGTCGTTGTGGCGGCGCAGCGTCGCCTCCGCCGCGTCGAGCTGCCGGCCGTTCCACGCGAGTCGCCGTTCGTTGTGGCGGACGCTCGCATCCAGATCGTCGAGGTTCGCCGTCACGTGCGCGATGCTCGCGCTCGTTTCCGACAACTGCCGCGAGAGATCGGCTTCGCGTTGTTCTTGAAAACGCAGTTGATCGCGCTTGCGTTCGAGGCGATGGTGCAGCGCGTCGATCTGCGTCTGCGTCGCGTGAATTTTCTCGCCGACGTTCGCGAGCGCCGCAGCGTGCGGTACGAGCGCGGCGAGCGCGAACGCCGCGGCGGCGCGTCGCGCGTTACGTGCGGAGATAGCGGCCAACGGACAGCCACGATGCGACGATCCCGACGGCCGACCCGACGCCGAGCAACTGCAATCCGAACATGGGCCCGTCGATCGCCGCCGCGTGCAGCGGGAGGAACGAGAGCGCGACGACCAGTTTCGGCCACAGCTCGGCCCGCGCGATCGCGAGCACGGCGATGGCGATCGCCGCGCCGGCGAACCCGTCGATGAACCCCTCGCAGATGAAGGGCATCCGGATGTAGAGCCCCGACGCGCCGACCAGTTGCATGATCGCGATCTCGCGCCGGCGCGCGAACACCGTGAGCCGGATCGTGTTCGAGATGATGATCGCCGCCGTGAAGACGAGCAGCGCGATGACGCCGAGGCCCACGCGCCCGAGAACGTCGAACACGCGCAGCAACTTCTCCACCGCGTCCTGCGCGTATTCGACCTTGTCGACGAGCGGCTGCTTCGCGGCGAACGTCGCGACGTCGCGCGCGCGCGCCGGATCGACGACGCGGATGCGAAGTGCGTCGGGCAGCGGATTCGAGGTGAGCAGCGACGTGTCGATCTGTCCGCGCAAACGGTCGCGCATCTCGCGCAGACCCTCGGCCTTCGGGACGTACTCGACCGAACGCACGCGCGGATCGTGTTCGAGCGTGGCCTGGAGCCGTTTCGCCTGCGCCGTCGTCGCGTCGCTCCGCAGGAACACCGAGATCTCGATCTTCTCGATCACGTTGCCGCCGATGGCGCCGAGCGTCTGCCGCGTGAAGAGAAACCCGCCGAGCAGCACGATCGTGACCGTCACGGTTCCGATCGCCGTGAGCTGCATGATGAGGTTGCGCGCGAAGTTGCGCCGCACCTCACTCAGAAAAAAGCGGATTCGTCCCGAGTCCATTGCGGCTCCGTACCAGCTCGAGTTCTTCAGCGGCGGCCGTCCCGCGATCGCCGCCTGCGGCGAGGTAGTACCCGCGCTCTTCGTCGGCGACGATCTTGCCGTTCTCGAGCCGGATCACGCGGCGGCGCATGCGGTCGACCACGATCGCATTGTGCGTGGCGATGAGGACGGTCGTGCCCTTGAGATTGATCCGGTGCAACAGGTCCATCACCTCGTTCGTATTCGAGGGATCGAGATTACCGGTCGGCTCGTCGCAGAGTAAGATCTTCGGATTGTTGACGAGGGCGCGCGCGATCGCGGTGCGCTGCTGCTCGCCGCCCGAGAGCTCGCTCGGGAACATGCGCGACTTGTGCGCGAGGCCGACGAGATCGAGCACGCGCGGCACCTGCCGCATCACGTCCTTCGTGCGCGCGCCCGTGACTTGCAGCGCGAACGCGACGTTCTCCCAGACCGTCTTGTCGCCGAGCAGCTTGAAATCTTGGAACACGACGCCGACGTTGCGGCGCAACAGCGCCACTTTCGATCGACGCAGCTTGTCGACGCGCGTCGCGTCGACCGTCACCTCGCCGCGCGTCGGCACTTGCTCGCGATAGAGCAAGCGGAGCAAGCTCGATTTGCCGGTGCCCGAGTGGCCGACGAGAAACACGAAGCTGCCCTTCGCGATCTCGAGATCGATCGCGTCGAGAGCCCGCGTCCCATTCGGGTAAACGAGCGACACGCCGCGGAGCGAGATCATGCGGCGCGCGCGAACGTTGACATTACAGGTGAATTTCGGCGCCGGAGCGGAGGTTCACCTTTGCGATGGATTTTGATTTGACGGACGAGCAGCGCGCGATTGCGGGGTTGTGCCGCGAGTTCGCGCGAGACGAAGTGAAGCCGCGCGCCGAGGAGATGGACGCGAAGGCACAGTTCCCGTACGACCTCGTCGCAAAGATGGCCGAACTCGGTCTCATGGGGTTGCCGTTTCCCGAAGAGTACGGCGGCGCGGGCGCGGACACGGTGAGTTACGCGCTCGCCGTCATGGAGATCGCGCGGGCGGATGCGTCGACGGGCATCACGCTCGCCGCGCACGTGTCGCTCGGGTCGACGCCGTTCTATCTGTTCGGAACCGAAGAGCAGAAGCGGCGTTACCTCGTGCCGCTCGCGCGCGGCGAGATGCTGTGGGGGTTCGGGCTCACGGAACCGCAGGCGGGCAGCGACGCCGGCGGCACGCGAACGCGCGCGGAACTTCGCGAGGGCCGCTGGATCGTCAACGGCACGAAAGCCTTCATCACGAACAGCGGCACCGAGCTCACGGGCGGCACGACGATCACGGCGATAACCGGCACCGACGCGAAGGGCCGTCCGGAGATCTCGAACTTCATCGTGCCGCAAGACACGCCGGGCTTCACGCGCTCGAAGACGTACCGCAAGATGGGCTGGAAGGCGTCGGATACGCGCGAGCTCTCGTTCGTCGACGCCGCCATTCCCGAGGAGAATCTCCTCGGCCGGCGCGGCGGCGGTCTCAAGCAGTTCCTGACGATCCTCGACGGCGGCCGGATCTCGGTCGCCGCGCTCTCCGTCGGGCTCGCGATGGGGGCGTACGACGAAGCACTCGCCTACGCGAAGGATCGTCACCAGTTCGGACAGGCGATTTCGAAGTTCCAGGCGATTCAATTCAAGCTCGCCGACATGCTGATGGAGATCGAGCACGCGAAGCTCATGGTGCTCAAGGCGGCATGGGAGAAAGACAACGGGCGCGACTACGTGATGACGGCGAGCCTCGCGAAACTCTACTCCGGCGAGGTCTCGCGCCGCGTCGTCAACGAGGCCGTGCAGATTCACGGAGGCTATGGGTTCATGGACGAGTATCCCGTCTCGCGGATGTATCGCGATCAGAAGATCAACGAGATCGGAGAAGGCACGAACGAAGTGCAGCGGCTCGTCATCGCACGATTGATGGGGCTGTGATGCGCCGTCGCGTGTCCCTTCTCGCCGGGCTCGCGCTCGCCGGCGCCGTCTGCTTCGGGCCGTCCGCGGCGAGCGCCGCGTTGAAGACCGGCGCGACGGCCCCGGCATTCACGACGCAGGCGTCGCTCGGGGGCAAGGAGTTCCGCTTCGACCTCGCCGAGGCGCTCGCGCGCGGCCCGGTCGTCCTGTATTTCTATCCGGCCGCATTCACGTCGGGCTGCACGATCGAGGCGCACGATTTCGCGGAGGCGACCGACGCGTATCGCGCGCTCGGTGCGACGGTCGTCGGGGTCTCGGGCGACGGCATCGCCACGCTCGACCGCTTTTCGCGCTCGGAATGCCGCAGCAAGTTCGCGGTCGCCTCGGACGTCGACCACAAGATCTCCCATGCGTACGACGCGGTGCTCGGATTCGGGCCGCTCGCGTATTCCGATCGCACGTCGTACGTCATCGCGCCCGACGGGAAAATCGCGTACGTCTACAGCTCGCTCGATCCGAGCAAGCACGTCGCGAACACGTTGCAGGCGCTGCGCGCGCTGCGGGCGAGCCCGTGAGCGCCGACGGCGGCGACGACCGGCTCTGGCGCGCGCTCGAGATCTCGAAAGGCGAGCTCGACGAGTTACCGTTCGGTGCGATCGTGATCGATCCGGACGGCACGATCCGCGGCTACAACGAGTACGAGACGCGGCTCTCGCATCTCGAACGCGAAGCCGTGCTCGGCAAGAACTTCTTCCGCGACGTGGCGCCGTGCACCGCGGTGCAAGCGTTCGAAGGCCGCATGCGGACGTTCCTGAAGACGAGCGATCGCGTCAGCGAACGGTTCGACTATTTCTTCCCGTTCGCGCACGAAGACGTCACCGTCGAAATCACGTTCCTGCGCCTACGGCAGCAAAACCAAATCCTGATCGCCGTAGAACGCGCCGACGGCGCGCCGCCGCAACGCTGAGCTGAGCGCCGTAAAGCGTTCGTATCGCGCGCAGCATTTGTCAGAGAGCCCGCGAGTGCGGGCTCGGGGGGGATCGGGGGGCCTCGCCGCCCCGATGTTACAACACGACGCGCAGCGTCGTGGGGCCGCGGAACACGACGTTCGGCGTGTAGGCGTACGTGCGGTTCGCTCCGAGCGTCATCGCCGGGTAGCGGTCGGTCAGCAACTCTAGGACGATGCCGAGTTCGAGGCGCGTGAGCGCGGCGCCGAGGCAGTAGTGGATGCCCTTGCCGAACGCGAGATGGCTCCGCGCGTCCGGGCGTTCGATGTCGAACGTCTCGGGATCGGCGTACTTCCGCGGATCGTGATTCGCCGCGCCGAGCAGCACGAGGATGCGCGCGCCCTTCGGAATCTCGACGCCGCGTAACGTGACCGGCCGCGTCGTGACGCGACGCCACGCGATGTTGGACGAGTCGAAGCGTAGCGCTTCCTCGATCGTGTTCGGCAGCAGCCGCGCGCGGTCGGCCACGAGCGCCGCCCACGTCTGCGGGTGCTCGAGGAGGCGGCGCACCGTGTTGGCGATCATGTTCGTGATGTTCTCGTGTCCGGCGAAACTCAAGCCGTAGATGATCGAGACGATCTCGGCGTGCGAGAGCGTCCCGTCCTCGAGACCCGTGGCGAGCAGATCGCTCGTGAGATCGTCGGCCGGTTCGGCGGCGCGCGTCCGGACGAACGCTTCGCAATAGGTGAAGTACGAGACCATCTGCCGCGCGATGCGTTGCTGCTCTTCGGGCGTCGTGCGTCCCCACGTCATCACGAGCCGGTTCCCGCACCACGATTTGAGCAGGTCCATGTCGGCATCCGGAAAGCCGATCATCTTGAAGATCGTGACGGCCGGAAGCGGAAACGCGAGCGCCGAGACGAGATCGATCTCGCCGCTCGCCGGAAACGCATCGACGAGAGCGGTCGCGCGCTCCCGCACGACGTCCTCCATCTTCGAGATGCGGCGTGCCGAGAACGCGCGGGACGTGTGCCACTTGATCCGCGCGTGATCCGGCGGATCGAGATTCGACATCACGGCGAGCGGGCGGAAGCCGTCGCTCAGAATCCGTTGCGCTTCCGGCGCGATCGGGTCGAGCGGCGATTGCGCGATCGCGGCCGAGAACGTCTGCGGATCCTTGAAGATCGCGTCGACGTCGTCGTAATCCGTCACGGTCCACATGTCGATCGCGGGCGCGTAGGCGACGGGCGCCTCGGTCCGCAGCCGGGAGAACAGCGCGTAGGGATCCTGGAGAAAGACGTCGCCGAAGGGGTCGTAGGTCGTCGCCGGCGCGGCCTCGATCGCGGCGCGCGCGAACGGGCAGGTCACTCCGGGCGGTACGGTCGGCTCGCGAAGCGTGGTCGTCATCTGCCGGGCTTCTGCGGCGAGGACGCAAACCACTCGCCGCGGCAGCACACGGACGCGGCCGCGGCGAAAGGGCGGGCGTGCCCCACATCGTCATCGAGTGCTCCGCGAACGTGCGGGAGCGTACCGATCTGTCCGCACTCGTGGCGAGCGTGCACGCGGCGGCGCTCGGCACGGGCGTCTTTCCGGAGGGCGGCATCCGCACGCGCGTCGCGGAGCGCACGGACTATCTCGTCGCCGACGGAGACCCGGCGAACGCGTTCGTGCACGTCGCGCTGCGCATCGGCCGGGGCCGCGACCTCGCGACGCGGCAACGCGCCGCGAGCGCGATCTTCGACGCGGTCTGCGAGCGCTTGCGGCCGGCGTCCGACGTCTCGCCGCTCGCGATCTCGCTCGAGTTGACCGAGATCGATCCGGACCTCAGCTTCAAGTCGAACAACATCCACGAGTACGTCGAACGGCGGAAGGCGGCACACGCATGACTTACGACCTCTCGAAGCTGCGCGGGTCGATCCCCCCGCTCGTCACGCCGTTTCGCGACGGCACGGTCGATCTCGAGGCGTACGCCCGGCTCGTCGAATTCCACGTCGCGAACGGATCGCACGGGATCCTCGTAAACGGAACGACGGCCGAGCCCTCGACGCTCACCGTCGCCGAGCGCAACGCCGTCGTCGACCTCGCCGTAAACGTCGCCGCGCGGCGCGTGCCCGTCGTCGTGAACACGGGCTCGCAGTCGTTCGCCGAGACGCGCGACCTCACGGACCATGCGGTGCGTGCCGGCGCGGACGCGCTCTTGATCGTGACGCCGTATTACGTGAAGCCGCCGCAGCGCGGCCTCGTGAAGTATTATCTCGAGATCGTGCGCGGCCACGACATCCCGTGGATGATCTATCACATTCCCGGACGCACGGCGGTGTCGGTGACGCTCGAGACGGTCGTCGAACTCGCGCGCGAGTCTCCCACGTTCGCCGGGATGAAGCACGCGGTGAACGATCTCGGTTTCGTGTCCGAGTGTCTCGGTGCGCTGCCCGACTTTCGCGTGTTCGCCGGCCTCGAGGAACTGAGTTTTCCGACGCTCGCGGTCGGCGGCGTCGGCCTGATGAACGCGGTCGGCAACCTCGACCCGGGCGTGCTCGCGCGCATGTGTGAGGCGACGTGGAACGGCGACTTCGCCGGGGCGCGCGCACTGCACGACCGGCTCCTCGAGATCAACAAAGCGATCTTCTTCGACACGAATCCGATCCCGATCAAGTACATGATGAAGCGGCTCGGGTTGCTCGCCACGAACGAGCACCGCCTGCCGATGGTGCCGGCGACGCCGGAACTCGAGCGGCGGCTCGACGCCGTGCTCGACCGTTCGGGATTGCTCGCGCCGGCCGGCACCTTCTAGGCGCGTGCGGCTGCTGTCGTTCCGGACGGCCGGCGGACCGTCGTTCGGTGCGATCTTCGAGCGCGGCATCGTCGATCTCGGCGCTCGCTGCGGCGGCGCGTACGCCGATCTGCACGCGTTGCTCGCGTCGGGCGACCTCGAGCGTGTCGCCGCCGATGCGAACGACGCGCCGCGCGACTACGCGCTCGGCGACGTGACCTTCCTCCCGCCCGTGGCGCGGCCCGAGAAGATCTTCTGCATCGGCGTCAATTATCTCAATCGCAACGAAGAATATCGCGACGCGTCGGACGCGCCGAAATACCCGAGCATCTTCATGCGGACGCCCGGCTCGCTCGTCGGGCACCGGCACCCGATCGTGCGGCCGCCCGAATCGCCCGAGCTCGACTACGAGGGCGAGATCGTCATCGTGATCGGTCGCGGCGGCCGGCGCATCGCGCGCGCCGACGCGCACGCGCACATCGCCGGGCTCACGTGCATGAACGAGGGCACGGTGCGCGATTGGGTGCGGCACGGCAAGTTCAACGTGACGCAGGGCAAGAATTTCGCGGCGTCCGGAGCGGTCGGGCCGTGGATCGTGACGGCCGACGAGTTCGCCGGATACGACGACGTCCGCGTGACGACGCGCGTGAACGGCGAGGTGCGTCAAGACGACACGACGGCGAGCCTCGCGTTTCCGTTCGACTATCTGATCAGCTACATCTCGACCTTCGCGGAGCTCGCCCCGGGCGACGTCATCGCAACGGGCACGCCGACGGGCGCGGGCGCGCGTTTCGATCCGCCGCGTTACCTCGTGCCGGGAGACGAGGTCGAGGTCGAGGTCGCGGGCGTCGGCACGCTCGTGAACACGGTCGTCGACGAAAGAATCTCGGCCGGCGACGAGATGTGACCGTTCCAACCCTTCGCGTGTCGGGTATGGGATGAGCACACTCCGGATGGGGCGAGGACGATCTTCTGCACGATCAGGAGCTGCTCGCGCGTGCGCGGTCGGGCGACCTCGATGCGGCGAGCGCGCTGCTCACGAGACACCAAGGTGCCGCATTCACCGCTTCGCTCCGCTTGCTCGGCAACGCGGCGGACGCGGAGGACGTGACTCAAGATGCCTTGGTTCGTGCGTACGGCAGTCTCAACGACTTGCAGGACGGCGCGAGTTTCGCGAGCTGGCTGCGCCGCATCGCGATCAACCTCAGCCTCAACGTGTTGCGCCGGCGCGGCCTCATCCGGTTCGAGCCGCTCGATGCGCCCGGTAGAGGGTACGTCGTCGAGCCGGACGACGGCGGTCCGACGCCGGAGATGCGCGCGCTCGCCGCGGAGGAGCGCAGCGACATCGAGCGCCTCGTGCGGCGTCTGCCGACCGAACAACGCGTGGCGGTCGTGCTGCGCGACATGTATGGATACGATATGAACGACGTTGCGACGATCGGGCGCTGCGGCTTGTCCGCCGCGAAGATGCGCGTCAAGCGCGGGCGTGAGGCGCTCCGGACGATGCTCGAAAGCGCCGGCTACACGCCGGGAACGCGCGACGCATGAGCGGGGACGACGACGCGGGCGACGCGACGACGCGCGATCTGCTGCGCGCGGCCGGGCGGATCGAGGACGAGCCGCCGTCCGACATCGCCCGCGACGCGGTCGCGCGGTTGCGCGCCGGACGCCGCGGCGCCGGAAGCATGAACGAGTTCTTGCGGATCGTCCATCATTTCTTCCGCGAGCTCTCGACGATCCTCGGATCGCCGCCCGACGACGTTCGATCGAATCGCCGCCGTGGGTGACGCGAAGCTGATGTTCGGCCGCGATATCGACGCGATCGTCGCCTACCTGCCGCACGTGGCGAACGCGGCCATCGTCGTCCTCGTCACGATCGTCGTCGCCACGCTCGCCGGGTATCTCACGGCAGCGGTGCTCGCACGCGTGGGCTTGGACGCGCTCGGCGAACGCACGGGCGTGACGGAAGATCTCGCGGCGGTCGGCATCCGTCTGACGCCGGCGCGCATCGTCGGACGCCTCGTGATCTTCATCGTCGTGCTCACGGGCCTCGTGCAGGCGCTCGAGATTCTCGAGCTCGCGCCGCTCGCGGATTCGCTCGACGGACTGCTGCGCTACATGCCGCATCTCGTGCTCGCGGCGATCGTGGTGCTCGTCGGCATCAGCATCGCCGATACGCTCGCGCACAACGCCTCCGGCGCGTTGTCGCGGGCCGGCGTTCTATACCACGGTACGGCGCGCGCGCTCATTCGCGGAACGGTCGTCGTGCTCGCGATTCTCATCGCGTTGCAACAGCTGACGATCCGTTCCGAATTTCTCCTCGACGTGTTGCTCGTGCTGCTCGGCGGCCTCGCGCTCGCGCTCGGCCTCGCGGCCGCGTGGGGGGCGCGCGCGTTCTTCGAAAATCTCGTCGCAGGACACTACGTCGAACGTCATCTCCGCGTCGGCGACGCGATTCGCTTCGAGGGGAGCGTCGGCATCGTCGAGATGCTCGAGCCGACGAGCGTGACGATCCGTTCCGATGAGGGCGCGCGGACGATCGTCCCGAACGCCGCGTTCGCGCGCGGCACGCTCGAACGGAGCCGTTCCGAGATGTGACCGGGCCCACGCGTCGCGTGTCTATGTAGCGCACTCACCTCGTCCTCACGGACCAGAAAGCGACTCTACATGGGCATCATCAGTTGGTTGATCGTCGGACTCATCGCCGGCTTCCTCGCGAAATTCGTCGTGCCGGGTGAAGGCCCGGGCGGCATCATCGGCGACCTCGTCGTCGGCATCGTCGGAGCGTTCCTCGGCGGCTTCGTCTTCAACGCACTCGGCCACAGTTCGGTCGACGGCTTGAATCTCTACAGCATCCTCGTCGCGTTCGTCGGCGCCGTCATCCTCTTGTTCGTCCTGCGGCTCTTCACGCGTCGCGCCGTTTGATCGTCGCGGCACGTGCCCGCGGGTGGGGCGTCGTTACGTCGCCTTGCCGGCGGTCGCGGGCAGCGGATCGAACCAGAAAATCGCTTGTCCCGTACCGATCGCCGCTTCGTAGCGGCCGAACTGAATGCCGCGCGACAGCGCGGCGCCGCGGTCGAACGCGCCCGCGAGAATGAGATAGTGCGCGAAGCGGCCCTCGGGCGAACACGTGCGCCGGAACGCATCGGCGTTTTCGAGAACGGCGGCGTGATCGCCGTCGCGCCACCACTGCATGATGCGCTCGTCCCAGCGGCGGCGATCGTCGCCGTTGATGTCTTTCGGATCGGCGCTCGCGCGATCGCGAATCACGTCGAGATCCCAAAATTTGTGCGAGATGCCGCCCGACGCGATGAGGACGACGCGACGGCCGCTGCGCTCGACCGCGCGCCGGATCGCTTCGCCGAAACGTAGATTCGCTTCGATTTCGGCCGTGTCGAGCACGCTGATCGCGAGGACGCGGCGCTTGCGCGGTCCCGGATTGTAGTAGTGCATCACGTTGAGCGTGCCGTAGTGCACGGGCAATCCGCGATGCGCGGAGCATTGCGCGTGGCCGCCCGCGCGCTCGGTTTCTTCGGCGATGAGCGCGGCGAGATCCGGATCGCCCGGATAATCGTACTCGTATTCGTTGATCATCCACGGGATCTCGTCCGACGTGTACACGCCCTGCAATCGATCGTGCGCGTTCAGGATGAAGTCGAGCGTCGAGTGCCAGTGCGTGTCGATGATCACGAACGTGTCGAAGTCGAGATCGCGCAACCGCGTCTCGTACACTTCCGGCAACGCGTCGTAGAACGTCGTCACGTCGTCGCCCATGTACGCGGCGCGCGCGGCGGGATCGTGGATCATCAGGCGCGGTACGTGCGTGCTGAAGAGTCCGGCGACGATTTCACCCATGTGCGTTGCCTCTCTAGCGCGCGATGCAGACGAGCTTGGGTTGCGTGAAGAAGTCCATGCTCCAACGGCCGCCCTCACGTCCGAGCCCGCTGTGCTTGACGCCGCCGAACGGTTGACGCAGATCGCGTAAGAAGTAGCCGTTCACCCACACCATGCCCGCTTGCAGGCGCCCGGCCATCTCGAGCGCGCGCGACACGTCGCGCGTCCACACGTATGCCGCGAGACCGAAGCGCGTCGCGTTCGCGCGTGCGACGACGTCGGCGTCGCTCGTGTAGCGCAAGATCGAGAGCACGGGTCCGAAGATCTCTTCGCGCACGATCGTCAACTCGTCGGAGGCCGGCGCGAAGATCGTCGGCGAGAGGTAGTTGCCGCCTTGCAACGCCGCGTCCGGCGGTCGCACGCCGTGCAGCAAGACGTCCGCGCCCTCGGCGATGCCGCTCGCGACGAACGACTCGACCCGCGCGCGATGCTGGGGGCTGATGAGCGGTCCGAGATCGGAGCCGAGTTGCTGCGGGTCGCCGACGACGAGCGCGCGCACCCGAGCGGTGAACCGGTCGACGAACGCGTCGTACACGGCGTCGTGCACGAAGAGGCGCGTGCCCGCGAGACAGACTTGGCCGCTGTGCCGGAACATCGCGAGCACCGAGCCTTCGACCGCGTCGTCGAGATCGGCGTCGGCGCACACGATGTTGGCGGATTTGCCGCCGAGTTCGAGCGTGACTTTCTTGAGCGTGGCCGCGGCCGCGACGTTGATCGCGATGCCCGTCGGCTCGCTGCCGGTGAACGCGACGGCGTCGACGCCCTCGTGCGCGACGAGGGGCGCGCCGGCATCGACGCCGAGACCCGGCAGCACGTTGACGACGCCGTCCGGAATGCCGGCTTCCGAACAGAGCTCGGCGAGCTTGAGCGTCGAGAGCGGTGTGAGCTCCGACGGCTTGAGCACGCAGGTGTTGCCCGCCGCGAGCGCCGGCGCGATCTTCCACGTCGCCTGCATGAGCGGGCTGTTCCACGGCGTGATCAGCGCGCACACGCCGACCGGCTCGTATTGCACGATGCTCTGGATGTCGCGATCGCGACCGAGGAAGGGCCGCCGCGCGGAGAACGTTTCGCCGGCGCGCTGCTCGATCGCCGACGCGAAGAAGTCGCAATTGTCGGCGGCTCGCGGTACGTCGCGGAGCGACGTCTCTTTGAACGGCTTGCCCGCGTCGCGCGATTCGAGCGCGGCGAGCGTCTCGGCGTTGTCGCGCAGCAGCCCCGCGAGCTTGCGCAACACCGTCGCGCGCGCGGCGGGCGTCGTGCGGCCCCACGGACCGTCGTCGAACGCACGGCGCGCCGACGCGACCGCGCGATCGACGTCGTGCGCGCCGGCCGCGGCCACGCGCGCGATCTCGGCGCCGGTCGCGGGATCGAGCGTCGCGAACGTTTCACCCGACGCGGCGTCCGCGAAGGCGCCGTCGATGAAGAGCCGCGTCTCGATCGCGGATCCGGCGACTGGGGCGACCGGCGTGCGTTGCTGCGGTGGGTGCGTTGCCATCCGGCGTGTTTCGCAGTCGGGCGGCGGCCGTCCCACGCGGGCGTCGCAAACGAGCGCCCCGTCGCAGTCGATGAGAAAGGCGAGCAGCATCGGGCGGATCGTCGCAAATCGTGAGCGGCGCCGCCAGCGCTCCGCGCACATGTGCGTGCTAGTTGTGCGAGTCGCGCCGCCTACGCGAGCGCTTCGGCGATCGCGACGTCGATCGGCAGCGTTTCGCCCGCGTGCAGATGCTCCGCGAGCGCCGCGTCGCCGATGGACGATCGTATCTCCACGATCGTGCGATCGTAGAGCCGCCGCTCGATCGGCTCGCGCTCGAATCGGACGTCGCGATAGAGTGCGTCCGACGCGCCGCAGAGACGCGCGGCGCGCGCGAATTCGCCCGTTCGTGCCGCGACGGTGCCGAGATGCTGCAACGCGCACATGGCGTGGAGCGTCGTGCCGAGATCGCCGATCAGCTCGAGTCCCTCTCGCGCGGCGCTCGCGGCCTCGTTCGTATCGTCGAGCGCGAGCGCGGACGCCGCGAGATTCACGAGGGCGGCGGCGAGCGTCGAACGATTGTGATTCTTGCGGGCGATGGCGACGATCTCTCGTCCGCATGCGGCGGCTTTCTCGAATTCACCCGCCTCGTGATACGCGGTCGCGAGTTGGGAGAGCGGCGAAATCGCATCGGCGTCGCCGTACGCGCGCGACGCGCGGATCGCTTCCTCGAGCTTGGCCACGCGTTCGGCGGAGCGCTCCGGCGGCAGCGTGAGAGCGTAGGCGTTGA
>CAJCIN010000100.1 GCA_903970385.1 Rhodospirillales bacterium
CGGGCGTCGCGACGTCGCGGCCTTCCCACGCGGCGAGCGCCGTCGCCGCTTCGAGCGCGACGAACTCCGTGCGATGGCTGTCGATGCCGAGCCGCGCCGTCGCTTCGATCGCCGCCGCTTCCGCCGCGGCATCGACGCGAACCGTCTCCACGCGTTTGAGCGCCTGGGCCAGTCTCGCGCGCAACTTTTTGGTGGCGGCTTCGAACGTCGCGCCGAAGGAGCGCGCGTCGCGGGCGAACGCGGCGTTGCGGCGATAGATCTCGAGCCGCTCTTCGAACGACGGCGCGGAGCGCACGAACACGCGCAAGCCGATTCGGTCCGTGATCTGCGGACGCAGTTCGCCTTCTTCGGGATTCATCGTGCCGATCAACGTGAAGCGCGACGGATAGTCGATCGCGTGCTGCCCGCGTTTGACGTGCACGACGCCTTGCGCGGCGGCGTCGAGCAACGCGTCGACGACGAGATCGGAAAGCAGATTCACTTCGTCGACGTAGAGGACGTTGCGGTTGGCGCGCGCGAGCAGCCCCGGCCGGAAATCGATCGTCGCGCGTTCGAGCGCAGCCTTGAGATCGATCGCGCCGACGACGTCGTCGAGTTGCGCGTTGACCGGAAGCTCGACGATCTCGCCGCGCACTTTCTTGTGCGCGAGCGGCTTACCGGCTTCGAGCGTCGCCGCGCACGCGGCGCAGAGATTCGATCCGTTCGGATCGCAGCCGTACGGACACGTCGCACGATCGAGCGCCGGTAAGAGTTCGCCCGCCGCGCGCACGAGCGTCGTCTTCCCCGTGCCCTTCGGGCCCGAGAGCAGCACGCCGCCGACGCGCGGGTTGATCGCGGCGAGGACGAGCGCGAGTTTCGCCTCGTCTTGTCCGACGATCGCAGAGAACGGAAACGCCGTATACGTAGCGCGTGCGACTGAAGCCATGAACGCATCTTCGCGGCGGCGAAACGGCGAACATGCAGTCGATACGCACGGCCGATACGCGCCTCGCCGTTCGAGACGAAGGCAGCGGACCCGCGGTCGTGTTGATCCACGGCCTGTTGCTCTCGATGGATTCGTGGGACGCACAAGCCGCGGCGCTCGCACGTCGCGCGCGCGTGGTGCGCATCGATCTGCGCGGGCACGGCGCCTCCGACGCGCCGCCCGGGCCGTATCTCGTGGAGTCGCTCGCGGGCGACGTCGCCGACGTGTTGGACGCGCTCGGCATCGAGCGCGCGGCGATCGCCGGACATTCGCTCGGCGGCTACGTCACGTTCGCGTTCTACCGGATGTTCGCCGAGCGGTGCACGGCGCTCGGCCTCGTCTGCACGCGCGCGGCCGCGGACGACGGCGCGGCGGCGGCGGCACGCTACGATCTCGCCGACCGCGTCGAGCGCGAGGGACTCGCGCCGGCGATCGCCGCATTCGCGGGCCGGTCGTTCGCGCCGCAGACGTATCGCGAACGTCCGGAACTCGAAGCGCGTATCGTCGCGCTGAACGAGCGCACGGATCCGGGCGGCGCGGCGGCGATGCTGCGCGGCATGGCGGCGCGCGTCTCGTCG
The DNA here is from genome assembly GCA_903970385.1 of Rhodospirillales bacterium. GTDB lineage: Bacteria > Vulcanimicrobiota > Vulcanimicrobiia > Vulcanimicrobiales > Vulcanimicrobiaceae > Palsa-1515. The sequence goes on from CAJCIN010000100.1 coordinate 1,543, forward strand.
GACGATCTCTACGACGAGATCGGCGTGCCCGTGCAGATCGTGGGCGGCACGTACGACGCCGTCGTCCCGTTCGCGTTCTCCGAGGCGATGGCGACCGGCATCCGCGGGGCGCACCTCGATGCGCTGCCGACCGGACACGTTCCGTTGCTCGAAGCGCCCGACGCCGTGACCGCGTCGCTCGAGCGTCTCCTCGACCGCGCGGTCTCGAAGACGCTCTAGGCGGTAACGGGCTCCGCGACCGGTGCGGGACGGCGCAGCGTCACCGCGACGGCGCCCGGCAGTGCGAGAACGCTCGCGTCGCCAGGATCGCAACACGTCTGCGTCCACTCGCTGCGGGGGAGCGGTTCGACCCAGTCGTGCGGTTGTGCCATCAGCTTCGCGTACTGGAGGATGTTGTTGCCGAAACGCGCGTAGCGCATGATGACGGCGCCGGCCTTCGCGATGCCCGTCGCCGAGCGCCCGCGCTTGTTGCGCCGGTTGTTCTCGGCCATCGTCCGCAAGCAATTGCGGAAGAACTTCGACTTCGTACGGATCGCCAGACCCCAGACGCCGTGTGCGGCCTCTTCGGTCTCGTCGATCACCTTGAAGTCGTACTTCTCCCAGTCCATGCCCATCTTCGCGTAGATCGCGGACTGCGCGTCGCGCAGGAACATCGTCACGTAGACCGCGAGCGTGAAGAACTTCACGCCGAGCTTCGAGAGCCAGCCGGAATAGTACGCCGGCTGCGAGCGCATCATCAGGGCGAAGAAGCGGCTGTGCCGGCGCTCGTCCTTACACCACTCGTCGAAGTAGTCGAAGATGGGGTGGAAGTTGAACTCGGGATGCAGCTTGAGATGGTCGCTGATGTTCTGATAGCGGTAGAAGCCGACGATTTCCGAGAGGTACGTCGTGACGAAGATCCACTTCGGATGCATGTACGACATGCCGTTGAGCTTCGGCAGACCCGCGAGGTCGAACGGGCGGCCCATGTGGCGCATCACCCAGTTGAGGAACGACGAATGCCGGCCTTC
>CAJCIN010000101.1 GCA_903970385.1 Rhodospirillales bacterium
GCGGAGAGATCGGCCGCAACATGACGGTCATCGAGACCCGCGACGACATCGTCGTCGTCGACTGCGGTCTCATGTTCCCCGACGACGAGATGTTCGGCGTCGACGTCGTCATCAACGATTTCTCGTATCTCCGCGAGCACCGGGACAAGTTCCGCGCGCTGCTCGTGACGCACGGCCACGAAGATCACATCGGCGGCATCCCGTACCTGCTGCGCGAGTTTCCGGACGTGCCCGTCGTCGGGACGCCGCTCTCGCTCGCCCTAATCCGGGCGAAGCTGCGCGACCGTAAGGTGACCGACAAATACTTCGTCGCGGTCCAGCCGAGCGACGTCGTCAAGTACGGCAATATCGAGACCGAGTTCGTGCATATCAACCATAGCCTCGCCGGCGCCTGCGCGCTCGCGATCACGACGGAACTCGGCACGATCTTCCACACGGGCGACTTCAAGTTCGATCAGACGCCGATCGACGGCAAGCCCGCGGATTTCGCGGCCATCGCCGGCATCGGCGACGAAGGCGTGCTCTGCATGCTCTCGGACTCGACGAACGCGGAGCGACCGGGCCATACGCCCTCCGAGCGGATCGTCGGCGAGGCGTTCGCCAACATCTTCGCACGGGCGCCCGGCCGCATCATCGTCACGTCGTTCGCATCGAACGTCCCGCGCATCCAGCAGGTCGTCGATCAGGCGATCCGCTTCGGCCGGCGCATCGCGTTCCTCGGCCGTTCCCTCCAGAACGTCGTCCACTACTCGACCGAACTCGGCTATCTCAAGCTGCCGCAAGAGCGGGTCATCCGGCTCGAGCAGGTCGACGAGTATCCGCCGAACGAGGTCGTCATCATCACGACGGGCTCGCAGGGCGAGCCGATGTCGGCCCTCTCGCGCCTCGCCGTGCGCGACCACCCGCGCATGAAGATCGTCGCGGGCGATACGGTCGTCATCAGCGCGACGCCGATTCCGGGCAACGAGAAGAGCGTCGGCAAGACGATCAACAACCTCTACCGGCTGGGCGCGACCGTCGTGCACGGCTCGGGCAAGGTCGCGGCCCACGTGTCCGGGCACGCATCGCAAGAAGAATTGTTGCTGATGCTCAACCTCGTCCGCCCGAAGCATTTCATCCCGATCCACGGCGAGTACCGGATGCTCGTGACGCACGCGGGCCTCGCGCAGAAGACGGGCGTGCCGCTCGACCATTGCTACGTGATCGAAAACGGCGACGTCGTCGAGTTCACGGCGTCGGGCGTGCGTAAGGTCGGCAAGACCTACGGCGGCAACGTGATGGTGGACGGTAGCGGCGTCGGCGACATCGGCGAAGCCGTGCTGCGCGACCGCAAGCACCTCTCCGCCGACGGCATCATGATGGTCGTCGTGACGGTCGACGCGAGCGCGGCGCGCGTCGTCGCCGGTCCCGACCTCGTCTCGCGCGGCGTGTTCTATCTCCCGGATTCCGGCGACGTGACGCGCGATCTCGAGCGCCGCGTCGGCGACATTCTCCACGGCTGCTCCGTCGAGGGCATCCGCGACATCCAGACGGTAAAGGAACACATCCGTCAGGGCGTCTCCAAAGCGGTGTACGAAAAGACGAAGCGCAAGCCGATCGTGATCCCGGTGGTTATGGAAGTCTGAGTTCTGTCTGGAGAAAGCCCAGGCGATTTGCGTCAATTGAAAATATTTCACAGAAACGCTCAAATCCCAGCGATTTCCGATCTTTAAGACTTTCGTAAGAAGGCTTTAAGTCAGTTCGGACGTAGCGACATGTCAGTCGACTCGTCTTCGAGCCATGGCCGCGTTTTCGTATCTTTGCAGAAGAACGTCGCGCCCGGGTGAGCCGGCGGTCGTCAACCACTCCTTCCCCGAGGATCCGTCTGAATGATGCTTCCCCGAGCATGGCGCGTGCGAGTGCTTCGTACCACGCGTTTTCTCGCTGTTCTGTTCGTTCTCGTCAGTCTCGTTCTCTCGTCTGCAGTACCGACGTTTGCCGCGGGCGGCGTCAACGGCAACGTCACCGGTACGGTCGTCGATGCCGCGTCGGGGGTCCCGGTAGCCGGGGCGGCCATCACGTTGACCTCGCCGACCGGAACGTACAAGACGACGACGGACGGTAAAGGGTTCTTCAACGTGCTCGGCGCGAACGTCGACACGTATACCATCTCTGTCGAACTCAAGGGCTATGAAGGGCTCCTGCGTCAAGGCATCACCGTTATCGGCGACCAGACGAATTCGGTAGGGACGATCAAGCTCGCGAAGTCGGCTAATCTCAGGCAGATCGGTCAGGTCTCGGCGCGCTCGACATCGTCGGCCTTTCAGCCGACGCAGACCGTCGACTCGGTGACCGTCTCCGGCGACCGCATCCTTCAGACGACCGGTAAGGCCTCCTCGACCGACGAGCGCGCCCTGGTCCAAGCTGTGCCCGGCGTTACGATCGATGCTTCGAACAACATCGTCATCCGCGGCAGCCTGGAGACGGAGGTCGGCTATCAACTCGACGGCATTCCGTATACCGAACCATTCTTCTCTCAGAACGCCAGCAACAATCGCTTCAACGGCCTCGGCTCGCTGCAGGTCGTTGAGGGCGCGGGCGACGCGACCCAAGGTAACGTCGGCGGCGGTGTCGTGAACATCGTTCCGCAACGCGGCACGTATCCGGGCACAGGATTGCTCGACACCGAAATCGGCGGCCCTAACTTCGACCATCAACTGGCGCTTTCATATGGCTTCGCGACCGCGGACGGCCGGATTTCAAACTACTTTTCCTATACCGGAAGCCGCCGCGTTCCGTATTACGGGTACGGCAATACCAACGCCGCCGGCATCGGTCAATACTACGGCTACTCGAACATTTCGGATGACGACATTCTCGATAATTTCGTTTTTAAATTCGGTAAGAACAACACCCAATCGCTGCAGGTGCTGTACCAGAACCGCGACACGCAATACTACGGCGATCGCGGCGGTATCTCGGGCCAGCAATTTTATCCGTACGATCCGGGTTCTTACCTTGCATCCGCCGGGTATGCGTATCTGACCGGCGCGCTCGGGAACGCGGCGGGGCTCACCGCCTATCAAAACATCATCGGCTTGAATCCGTACACGCCTGCAGCCGGACCCCAGGTCAACGGGATCACGGCGCCCGAGCAGGTTCAGAACAACCCGGTGAGTTTTCTCAAATTCGAATACACGAACGCCTTCGATTCGTCGAATTTTCTAGACCTCAAGGCGTATAACACCTTTCAATTCAGCAACACCGCGGGAAACACGTCCGAATATGCCGGCAACACGTTGCCGGCCGTGTCCAGCCAGGGCGGTCAGCGGACCGGCCTGATCGCGGACTTCATCCATCAGTTCGGCTCGAAGAACACGACGACGCTCAACTTCTCGTACGAGAATACGCACCCGGTCTGGGACGGCTACGACTCTCCGCTTACCGAGGTCGACATCGCGTCCGGCCTGCCCGGCATCAATGGTGCCGAACCGTTGCTTGCCGACTTCGTCGCGCCGGTCAACGGCGCGTGCCCGATCGCCGGAGGCTGTGCGCTCGCGAAATATTTCCCGAACGGAATTCCGCGCATGCCGATTCCGGGCATCAACTATCATGGGTCCGACTTTCTCACGTACGGCGCCGCTATTCGCGATCAGTACTCCCCGAGCGACAAGCTCAAGATCGACGCCGGCGTCCGCCTGGACAGCGAAGACTACAAGATCGCACCGAATCCGGTGAACGCCGGGCTTCCGTTCTATCTCTCCGATCCGTCCGACGTTCCGCCGTCGTTCATCTCGAATCAGTACTCGAAACCGTCGGTGATCGAGCCGCGACTCGCGGTCTCGTACCGTCTCGATCCCAACGATTCGATCCGCGCATCGTACGGACGCTCCGTCATCTTCCTGAACGCTCAGACGTTCGGAACGCCGGCGTCGCTCTACAACTATTCGCAGTTCGTCGGCATCCCGGCCACGGATACGGCCAAAAATCCGCTCTGCGGCTCCGGCACGAACGGCCCTCTCGTCAAGTGCTTGAATCTCGCGCAAGAACTGTTCTGGGCGTGGGATCAAGGCAACGACGCACCCGACCTCGGCAATGCGAAGTACGAAGCCGACAATAACTTCGACTTCACGTACCAGCATCAGTTCAAGAACGGTTTCGGCATGCGCATCACGCCGTTCTACAAGCAGAGCACGAACGTCCCGGACTTCTCCGTGCTGAGCTCGACGATCAATCCCGTCACGGGGCAACTGACGTCGTTCGTCTTCACCGTAAACAACAACGGCATCAACAAGGCGACGGGCATCGAGTTCGGCCTGACGTCTCCGGACCGCCCCGTTGGGCTCAGCGGATTCTTCTCGGCCACGTATCAGAACGTCTTCGATCGCGTGACCCCGCTGACGGGCGGCGAAGACTCTCTGCCGTTCATCTACGATACCTCGGTCGCGCTCGGCGACACCTATCGAGCGGGCTACGTCTCACCGTTCACGGCGCGTCTCGGTGCCGATTACAAGACGCACTTCGGGCTCGAGGTGCGCCCGATCGTGAACTTCAATCGTGGCTTCCCGTTCTCGCTCGGTTCGACGACGGCCACAAACGGGCTCTGTGGCGTGGTCGCCAACGTGCCCGCGGCGAATTTCGGATGCGGCACCGGTTTCTACCCGGGCTTCGAGGGCATCACGTCTGGCTTCGGATTTACCGGGCAAAACTCGGGCTCGTACGTCGATCCCGCAAACCCCGGCAATACGTACAACCCGAACATCGCTGCGACGCGCGGTACGCCGTCCACGTCATCGACCGGCGGCGTGCTCTCGAAACCGGAACTCGAAGCCGATCTCGACATCGAATTCCACATCGGCAAAGATAACCGTCAAACGCTCGGCGTGCTCTTCAGTAACCTCACGGGCAATGTGTACTATGGTTCGGTTCCGATGGTGAATCCGTATTATCAGCCAGTCTCGACGGGCGTCCCGGGTCCGCAAACCGGCTTGAACGCGCTCGCGAACCCGAACTATGCGGGCGGCATCTTCGCGAAGACCGCTTCCAACGTTCCGATCGCGGCCTACGGAAACGGGCCGTACATTCTGCTGCCGAACATGCCGACGACCATCACCGCTTACTATCAACTGAAACTCTAAAATGAAAGCAACAGGGATGACTCTTCGCAACGTCGCGCGTTTGAGCGGCACGGTCACGATGGTCGCGCTCGGCGCAACCATCGTCGGCTGCTCGTCTTCGGCCACGCAGCCGTACGCGCCGACCCAAGTTAATCCACTCTCGGGCGATATTCAAGTTTCCGTAGGCACCGCCAACATCTACGGGGACATCGACGGTAGCGCCAACATCGGTCTCAACGTCGTCGAGACATTCCGTCAGGTCGCGGGCGGGACGAAGCCCGGCGATACGGACGCGCTCGTGACGACCCCGACGTTCACGGGTCCCTTCAAGCTCGGCGCTACGGCCGGTACGCCGGACGCATACGGGGCCACCGTCGAGACGGGGCCGGGACCGGCCGACGTCAAGACGGGTACGATGCACGGGTCGGCACAACCGAATCCCGGCGATGCGGCGCCCGCCACTTCAACCTTCGGGGCGTCGACCAACGTTTCGGGCTTCGGCCTTGAGCCGTTCAACTATACGTCGGTCGACGGCAACAATGCCGGAACGCCGATCTCGTACGTGCCGTACACGCAGCCGTTGTTCGATGCGGCCGGGCCCAGCGGCACGGCAACGGATACGAACGCGTTCGTGCCGTGGGGTGGTCCGCCCGCGTACGACCCCGACGGCACCGGCCTCGGAGTCCGCGACGGAAAAGGTTATCCTACAGGCGTTCTCGGGTTGAGCCTCGGGCTCGACGTATTCGAAGGCGTCGCGCCGGTGCTCGGGACGTACAGCTTATCGGCGCTCGTTCCGACGTCGACGACGACGAGCGGAACGGCGACCGCGACGGCGACGCTCGCTTCGACCGTTATACTGCCGGCCATCACGCCGCCGACGGTCGTCCTCGATGCCAACGGCGACGGCGGCGCGTCGGTGACGGAGACCTTGCCGGCGGGCGTCACGGAAGCGCTCGTCCAAATCGTCGACGTCGGACCGGATGACACGGCGACATCCGGAGCGACGTCGAATTGCAACGGTGCGCTCTCGGCTCCAGTCTACTACACGCTGAAGTTCACCGCGTCGGGTACGCTGACGCTTCCACCGACGATCGGACCCGGTTCCGGCTCGGCGGGCTCGCCGTCGATCTGCTCGGCGGCCGACAACACGACGGCCAACACGACGGCCAACGGAGGCACGGGAACGGCGAGCGACGGTGATGCGATCGTCGTGCAAACGATCGGCTACGACTACCCCGCTTTCGAAATCAGCTATCCGAGCAGCGACCGGAATCCGGCTCCGACCCTCAAGACGGGGCCGCAGTCCGATATCACGATCTCGTCTGCCACGGCCTGTACGCAGACGCCGACGCTCACGTGCACGGCCGGCACTGCAAGCGCCGCTTCACTCAAGCGTCGCCGTTACGTTCACTCGCTTTCGCGTTCGCTCGTCCGCCTCAGACACGTCTAAAGGGACGACCAAAAAAAAAAGAGCCGCGAAACGCGCGGCTCTTTTTTTTTGCTCTCGACGTTAGCGGCGATCCGGTTCCGGGACGGCGACGAAAGAATGCTCGCGATCGTTTTCGAGCGCGTAAGCGATGATCCGTCCGTGTTGCAACACGCCGACGATCGGGGGACCGTCGATGCCGATGAACAGCGAAATGCGATCGCTCTTGAGGGAGCCGTGAACGTCGATCATCCGCGCGTCGTCTACCGGCCGGTAGTTGCCGCTGATGGTTCCGTCGGCGCCGAACGTAATGGCGAGGCTTCCTTCGAGGTCGCCCGTACCGCTTTCGACATCCCGATCCGACGTATGGAAAAACTGCAGTTGACCTGGCGGATACCACGGTTCGACCGTGAACGTGTCGCTCGTTGCGGCGATCGCGCCGATCAGTGCGAGCCCTGCGATCGATAGCATGTCGTCTGTCCTCCAGCGGCTTCTACGAGATCCATTCCCATTTGGGGCGCAGCGGCATCGGGGTACCGTTTCGCCAAGCGCCACCCGGTGGCAACGATCGTCGCACTCCTGGCTGCCGCCGTCTACGGCGGGGCAGATTTCTTCGGTGGTCTCGCATCGCGACGGACCGCCGCGACGACCGTGGTCGTACTCTCGCAACTCGCCGGTGTCGTCGTACTCGCGATCGCGTGGCTGGCGCTCCCGGGACGGTTCTACGCGAGCGACATCGTGTGGGGCGTCGCTGCCGGTCTAGCGGGCGGCGCCGCGATCGC
>CAJCIN010000102.1 GCA_903970385.1 Rhodospirillales bacterium
CGATTGCTATCATATTTTGGCGAGCGCTTATGACAACCATGCATGCCGGCCGCTTGATCACCAAATAAAAGATTTAGTTGTTTGCGTCGATGCACGCTCTAGCTTGGTGGAGTTTTCGCGACTGGGATTTGCTAGCTACAATGTGTGTTTGAGTAAGATCGGAAAAAGCGAAAGCGACTTCTCGATCTGCGCCTCGTCGATGACGAGCGGCGGCACGAATCGCAACGTATTGTCACCGGCTGCGTTGAGAAGAAGCTGGTGCGACTCTCGCGCTCGATCTACGAAGATTTTCGCTGCATGTGGAGGTCTAACCGGCAGCCCGAGCATCAGCCCGATCCCGCGCGGCGCCTCGAACACGTCCGGATAACGCTCGGCGATCGCGGCGAGCCCGCCGCGCAGCAGCGTCCCCATCGCTTTCACGTGCGCGTCGAAATCCGATGCATCGCGCACCCGCAGATGCGCGAGCGCCGCCGCGCACGGCACGGGCGACCCGCCGAACGTCGTCCCGTGATCGCCGGGCTGCAACGCGCGCGACGCCTTTGCGTCGATGAGCACCGCTCCGATCGGCAATCCGTTGGCGAGCGCCTTCGCCATCGTCACGGCGTCGGGTCGCACGCCGAACGTCTGGAACGCGAAGAGCGTCCCGAGCCGCCCCATGCCGCACTGAATCTCATCGAAGATCAGGAGCGCGCCGTGCGCGTCGCAAAGCCGTCGCGCGGCCGCTAAAAATTCGGGAGATGCCGGCTTGACGCCGCTCTCGCCCTGCACCGGCTCGACGATGAACGCGGCCGTCGTCTCGTCGATCGCGCTCTCGAGCGCGGCGACGTCGTTGAACGGCGTGAACGCGAAGCCGCCGGGCAGCGGTTCGAATCCCTCGTGGTAGTGCGGGTTTTCGGTCGCGGCGAGCGCCCCCATCGTGCGCCCGTGAAACGATCCCGTGCACGCGAGGATCGTGCGCCGCTGCGTCTCGCCCTTGCGGAACGCGAGCTTGCGCGCGAGTTTGATCGCCGCTTCGTTCGCCTCGGTCCCCGAGTTGCAGAAGAAGACGCGTTCGAGTCCCGAGCGGCGCGCGAGCTCGTTCGCGAGCGTACCGGCCGGCTCGTGATAGAACAGATTGCTCGCCTGCACGAGCGTCGCCGCCTGAGTGGCGACGGCTTCGGTGATCGCCGAATGCGCGTGGCCGAGCGCGCAGACCGCGATGCCCGCGACCATGTCGAGATAGCGCGTTCCGTTGGCATCGACGAGCTCGCAGCCTTCGCCGCGCACGATCGCGATCGGCGCGCGCGCGTAGTTCTGCAGCAGATGCGCCTCGCCGGGCAACTGCTCGACGGCCGCGGCGGGCGCCACGATCGCGGCTTGCGTTCGGAACACGGTCGCGCTACGTCCGGTAATGCGCGTTGATGCGCACGTAGTCGCGCGAGAGATCGCAGCCCCACGCCGTCGCCCGTTCGTCGCCGATGCCGAGATCGAGGCGCACGCGAACGTTCGTGTTCTCGAGCTCGCGATGACCCTCGGCCTCCGAAAGGACCTCGATCGCGCCGCGTTCGACCCAGAGCGCGTCGTTGAGATACAGCGACCACGCCTCCGGATCCATGTCGGCGCGGGCGCTTCCGGCCGCCGCGACGATGCGGCCCCAGTTGGGATCTTCGCCGTACAGCGCCGTCTTCACGAGATTCGAGTTGACGATCGCGCGCGCGACCGCGCGCGCCTGATGCTGCGAGCGCGCGCCCGTGACGTCGACGGTGAGCGCCTTCGTCGCGCCCTCGCCGTCGCGAACCATCGCGTAGGCGAGCTCGCGCGTCACCGCGCGCAACGCGTCGGCGAATCCCACGGGAGCGGGCGCGTCGCTCGGCGGTGCGAACGCGTAGACGGAATCGTTCGTCGACATGTCGCCGTCGACGGAAATCATGTTGAAGCTGCCGTCCGTCGCCTCACGCAGATGATCGCGCAGCGTCTCGCGCGGCATCGGCGCGTTCGTCGCGATGAACGCGAGCATCGTCGCCATGTTGGGGGCGATCATGCCCGAGCCTTTCGCGATGCCGCCGACGACGTAGCGCGTGTCGCCGTCGTAGAACGCGTACGCCGCGAGCTTCGGCTCGTTGTCCGTCGTCATGATCGCTTCCGCCGCGTCGTACGCGGCTTCCATGCCCTCTTCGAGATCCTTGACGGCGCGCTCGAGGCCGCGCACCATGCGGTCCATCGGGAGATACACGCCGATGACGCCCGTCGAGGCGATGATGATCTGCGTTTGCTCGACGTTCAGCAGCGCGGCCGCCTGGCGCGCGGTCTGACGGGCGTCGCGTTCGCCGCGTTCGCCCGTGCACGCGTTCGCACAGCCGGCGTTGCACACGACCGCACGCATCGACGTTCCGCTCGCGGCGATGTGCTGCTCGCTCACGAGCAGCGGCGCGGCCTTGATCTCGTTCGTCGTGATGACGGACGCGCACGCGTGCGGCTCGTCGAACGCGATCAGCGCGAGATCGGGCTTGCGTTTCTTGATGCCCGCGTGCACGCCCGCGAGTTTGACGCCCGGTACCGCGCCGAGGCCGCCGCGCAGCTCGATGAGCCGCGTCGCGCCTTCGCGTGGGAGATGGTGGTGACCGTGGTCAGACCCGGGCGGCGCGATCATCGAGAGCGGACTCCTCGGCATAGCCGAACATCAGGTTGAGATTTTGCATCGCTTGGCCCGCGGCGCCTTTGCCGAGGTTGTCGATCGCCGCGATCACGCGCACGACGTTGCCCTTCGCGGAAACATGGATCTCGGCGTCGTTCGTTCCGGTGACGCCGGCCACGCTCGGCGCGAGATCCGCCGGCAGCACGCGGACGAACGGGTTCGCGTCGTAGGCGCGAGCGAATGCGGCCCGCACATCCGTAAGCTTCGGCTCGCCGCGGAAGATCGCGTAGCAGTCGGCGAGCATCCCGCGCGCGATCGGCACGACGTGCGGCGTGAAGACGAGCGGCGCCGCGATGCCGACGGCCGCGAGCTCCTGGAGGATCTCGGCCTCGTGGCGGTGCCCGTCGAGGCCGTAGGCGCGTACGTCGCCCGCCACCTCGGCGAAGAGGTTCGCGGTCGCGGGCGTGCGGCCGGCGCCCGTCACGCCGCTCTTCGCATCGACGACGAGTTGCACGATCTCCGCGGCGAACGGTGCGAGCGGCAAGAGTGCGAGCAGCGTCGCGGTGGGATAGCACCCCGGGTTCGCGACGAGCGTCGCAGCGCGCAGCGCGTCCCGATAGCGCTCCGGCAGGCCGTAAACGGCCGTCCCGGCGTGCTGGTGCAGCCGGAACGCATCGGAGAGGTCGATCACCCGCGCGCCGGCCGCCGCGAGCCGTGGAGCGGCCGTGCGCGCGAGTTCGGCGCCGCCCGCGAAGACGACGGCGTCGCCCGCGCCGAGCATGGCGTCGACCGTACCCGGCGGGTCGAACGCGCGATCGAGTCGCCGCAACGCCGGCACGCTCGCGGCGACGGGCTGCCCGGCATGCGAGGCGCTTTCGAGAGCGCCGAGGCGAAGGTCGGGATGGCGCACGGCGAGCCGAACGAATTCGCTCGCGGCGTAGCCGGCGGCGCCGACGACGTGGACGCGGGTCATGCGCCTGTGCTTCGGTCTTGCGACGCGAGCACCGCCTCGAGTTCCGCGAGGCGCTTTGCGATCTCGCTCGGCGCGGTCGAGCCCGTCGTGCGCTTCGCGCGGACGGATGCGAGGGCGTCGAGCGGAGCGTCGAGCTCGCCCTCGAGATGTGCGGCGTCCGCGAGCGCGACCAGGTCGTCCGTGCCGAGCACGCGCCCGGCGCGTTCGGCCGCGGAGACGGCGTTGCCCACGAGTTCGTGCGCCCGGCGCGCGGAGACGCCGCGCGCGACGAGGGCGTCCGCGAGGTCCGTCGCGATCGTGTAGCCGTCGCCGGCGTGCGCGGACATCGCCGTCTCGTCGTAGCGCACGTACCCGAGCGCGAGTGCGAAGGCGTCGAGCGCGCCGAGCCCGCGCTCGACGGCGCGGATCACGATCGCCTTCGTCTCCTGGAGATCGCGGTGATACGAGAGCGCGATGCCGGTCGTCGTGCCGAGCGCACCCGCGAGCGCGCCGTTCGCCGCGGCCGCGTGGGCGCGCACGAGTTCGAACGGATCGGGGTTGCGTTTTTGCGGCATGAGGCTCGAGCCGGTCGACGCCGCATCGTCGAGCCGCGCGTAGCCGAACGCCGGCGTGCACCAGATCACGAGCTCCGCGCTCGCGCGCGACGCGGCGCCGAGCGCGCGCGCGACGGCGTGGACGAGATCGAGCGCGACGTCGCGATTGCCGATCGCGTCGAGTGCGTTGCCGGAAGGCGCGGCGAATCCGAGCATGCGCGCGGCCGTCGCACGATCGAGCGGCAACGTCGAACCGCTGCA
>CAJCIN010000103.1 GCA_903970385.1 Rhodospirillales bacterium
GTTGGAGCGTCGCGTTTATGAATGGGCACGGTGCCCATACGTTGGCCCCGCAGGGTCGAAAGCCTAGCTGATGTTTACGCGGGAAGCGTTGCGACGAAAGCCGTGATGTCGTCGTAGAGAGCCTTCGGTTGATCGATCATCGCGAAGTGCTTCGAATTCAGGACGGTCTCGACGATGACGTTCGGCGCGCCCGGAAAGAGCGTGCCGTAGAACGCCTTGTATCCTGCGGCGCGGTCGGCTAGCGACGCGTTCTGCGCTTGCGGGCCTTCGTATGGGGCCGGCTCCGTGGGCACCGGTGCGATCTCGAGCGTCGGCACCGTGAGCTTCGGCAATGCGGGGCGCAGATCGTCGCGGATGATTTGGTCGTAGTAGATCGCGACGGCTTTGGGATCGCTCTTGGCGGAGAGCGCCGCGATGCGATCGACGTCGGCCGGGCTCGTGATCATCGACGCGAGAATCATTTTCTGTCCGGCCGCATATTGTTCGGGCGTCGACGCGCCGATCTGTGCCGCGAGCTTGTCGCCGGCCGCGATGCGATCGGCGGCGGGCGTCTGCAAGTATTGCGGCAAGATCGGTAGTCCGTCGACCGCGACGATGCCGCGCACGAGCGATGCATGCTCCGTTCCGAAGCGAAGCGCGAGATAGCCGCCGAGACTGTGGCCGACGACGATCGGGCGTTTGAGTTTTTCCGTCGTGATCAGCTGCAAGAGCGACGCGTCCGCGCCGTCGATGCCGGCGCCGGTCGACGGCAATCCGTCGAACCCCGCGAGCGTGACCAGATACACGGCATGCGTGCCGGCATAGTGCGTGACCGCGTCGCGCCAGACCCACGACCCGCTCGAGAGGCCGGGAATGAAGATCATCGCGGGCGAGCCGGAGCCGTATTTCTCGACGCGCAGCGTACCGACGGTCGTGACGCTCGTCGGCGCCGGGACGGCCGCGGCGGCGGGGTCAGCCGCCCGTGCGGGGCTTCCCGAAAAAGACGAGAGGACGAGCGCGCACAGCGCTATCGTTTGCGGCATCGCGAGTGGACGTCGAATCATCGTGTGTCTCCAAAAGTGAGGGTACCGTATCGTCCGGATCGGGTGCGAACACGTCGTTGATGTCGGCACCGAACAGCGATGCGATCTTGAAACCGAGCGTGAGGCTCGGCGCGAATTTGCCGTTCTCGACGGCATGAATCGTTTGTCGAGCGACGCCGACCCGCTCGGCGAGATCGCCCTGCGAGAGATGGAATTCCGCACGCAAGACGCGCAGACGATTCTTCACCGGAAGCGGCGCCGCACGAACGGGAGGCTGACGGCGAACGAACTCATGGTCATCGCCCAAACCCACGTCATGCTGATGCGCGGCACGCCGGCGTTCTCGAGAAAGCCGAGCATCATCGTGGCGACGGCCGTGACGATGGCTGCGATCGCCGCAGCGTCGACGAACGTCCGGCGCTGCATCTCGTCCTGTCGCAGGACGTAGCGGACGAGCGCGAGCGACGTTGCGACGATGCCGAACACCGGCAGCAGCGCGAGCGCGACCTTGCCCGGCCCGGCGGCGACGTGATCGACGTTCCGGATCGAAACGAACAACGTGACGACGTAGAGCGCCATCGAAGCGAGCAACTCGATCTGGTAGCGGCGCGCACTCTTGCGTTCGGCGGCCGTACAGGTCGATTCGGATTCGAAGACCGAGTGAATCAGCATGGACGGATGTTATGTGTCTCGCGATTGAATGTCAAGTATACTAGACATTCTGATGTTGAAGATTGTCTCACGAGGCTTCGTTCGCCGCGGTGTAGCGGCAGTTCACGCGCTCTCCGGCAGTCAGGGAAAACGACCGTATTACGAACGCACGGTAACGAGCGGAGCCGATGCGTCGGACGGTACTCCGTGGGCGAAGTGCAGCACGAGGCCGGCGCGGGGCCGTTCGTAGCGAACGGGTGTGGCCGCCGGCCGCTCGTCGCGGACCGTCGCATCCGGCGGCGCCTGCGGCAAGATCAGCGTCAACTCGCCCTCACGTAAGTGGTGGATGCCGATCTCGAGACGCTTGGGAAATGCGCGCGCGAAACTGACGACGTACGCGTTCCCGGCGCGCACGTTCGCTTGGTACCGCGCGTCGCGGCTCGTCTCCGCATTGCCGTACAGCGTGAGGTATGCGGGTCGCACGGTGCTCGCGACGCGGACGGGTCCCGGCGGATCCGCGCCGGCATCGATCCCGGTGATGAAGACGCTCGCGTACGATGCACGGCACACGCGCGCGTTCCACGTGGTCTCGCGGCGGCAATCCGCATCGGCGAAGAGCGGCGTATCGAGCACGACCGCGGCATCGGCTACGCCCGATACCGAACCGTCGATGTCGCGAAAGACGGTTCCGCGATAGCCGTCGGCGCCGAGACGGTCGGTCGCGCCCGCGTGCCTGCCGAAGTACACGCGATCGGCATCGGTGAACGTGAGCTCGCTCGCGTAGTTCGTCGGGTCCGTGAAGAACGGCGAATATTGTAACGTGCCGAGCGCGCCCGCCGCGCGCAGCGCATTGGAACGGAAGCCGGAGAAGTGCGTGCGCTCGACGCCGACCCGGCCGTCGTAGAACTCGAAGCCGCGAATCGGAAAGTCCGGTTCGAACGGTTTCGGCGGACCCGTGTGGTTGTCGCTCTCGCCGACGACGAGCGAATCGCGCAGCACCGCGTCGTCGCCCGCGAACGTGACGCCGATCGCGTTGTCGGCGATCGCCGCATTCGTGAGACGCAGGTGCGTGCCGCGCAGCCACGCGCCGCGCCGGCGATTCTTGTACGACGTGAAATGCGTGAAGTCTGCGACGACCGGCGGCGCGTAGTTCGGCGCTTCGATCACGCCCGGCGGGTTGCGCTCGATGTCGACAAAGAGACCGTTGTACGCGTTCGCGTGCGCGACGTTGCGATCGAACGCGGCCAGCGCCGTGCGTCGTGGCCAGATCGTCGCGTCGGTGGACGGACCGGTCGGGTGGGGCGAGAGCGCGTACCAGAACCCCATGCCGTCGGACCCTGCGGCGACGTTACCTGCGACGCGATTCGCCGGATTGGTCAGCCAATACGTTGCGGGCTTTGCGTCGGAGTTCAAGATCGCACGCCCGGGTTCGGCGGCCCGCGTGAGCATGCCGAGGTTGTCTTCGAAGACGTTCGCCGTCTCGATTCCGTCTTCCAGGAAATAGCAGTGGCCGATCGTGTCGAACGCGACGTTTCCACGGATCGTCACGCCGCTCGATCCGTGGACGGCGATGCAGCGATTGTTGCTGTGCGCGATGCTCGAGTTCTCGACGAACGACGTGCGCGCGTCGCCGACGAGGTGGAAGTGGATCGGATACGCACCGAGTTCGCCGCGCCGGCCCAGCCGCTCGAATGCGACGTCCGAGGCACGCAACGTACCGCCGCGTAGGATCCTGACTTGGCCGCCGTTTCCGTCGTCGCTCGTAGGCGATTCGATCGCGATGGTGTGCGTCAGCAGACCGCTCTCCGCGCGTTCGTCGACGCCGCTCGCCGTCGCGCCCCAGTGGTGATACGCGAGCGGACGGTCGAGCGTCACGCGCGGGCCGTCAGCCGCGACGATCGTCCGCTCCTCGGCTTCGTGCGCGTCGAAACCGCTCGGGGCGATCGCGATGACGTCGCCGGCACGCCACCCGGGATCGTGCTCGAACGTCACGGCGACGTCGCCCGCAGAGGCCGTTCGCGCGAGCCGTAGCCATGCCGTGCGCGTCTCGCCCGCGAGCTCGACGCGACCGCCGCCGACGACGTCGAGGATGCCGCGTCCGGGCGCGCGTGCGTCGAGGTTGATCGTCACGCGGTGCCGGATGGGTGCGATCGCCGTGCCCGCATCGAGCTTGCCGCGCACGACGATCGCGCCGGCTCGCAGCCGCGCGTCGCGATCGGGAATGACGAGACGTCCGTCGATGACGAGCCGGGAGAGCTTCGGCGGATCGACGTCGAGCACGACGGTGTGTCCGGCCGGCACGTACGCGACGGAGCCCGCGATGGGCGGATGCCCGTTCCACGTGTTCGGATCCGACCACGCTTCGGTTCTCGTCGTGAACGTCGAGAAGACGCTCGCGCCGCCGACGACGAGTGCGAGGCCGGCGACGGCAATGAAGCGTCTGTTCACGAATTCTCCTCCGCCGGTCGCACGGGAAGCCGGTCATCGAGAGAACGCGGGTGCGCGCGCGCGTGTGACCGGCAGCAGCTGCGGAAGCCGCTCAATGGAAATTGCGCGCGTGCACGCCGACGATCGTGTCCTCCGTGTCGAGCGGCCAGAAGCGTTTGGCGAGGATGTCGATCGTGCCCTGATCTTTTTGCAGCGTTCCTTCGATCACGAGCGCGAGCGCGGAGCGGATCACGCGGCGGTTGCGTTCGTAGACGTTCGGGTTGACGATCACGTTGACGAGGCCGGTCTCGTCCTCGAGCGTCAGGAACACGAAGCCTTTCGCCGTGCCGGGCCGTTGGCGCGTGATCACCATGCCGCCCACCTTGCAGACGAGATGGTTCGGCATCCCCTCGAGACGTTCGGCCGCGATCGCACGATGCTCGTCGAGCACCGCGCGGTAGTGCGCGATCGGTTGCGGACCCGTCGTGACGCCCGTGCCCCAGATGTCGAACGCCGTTTCCTCACGCGCGGAGAGCGCGGCGAACGCCGGCGGCGGCTCCTCGACGTCCATGCCGCGGCCGAGTTCGCCGCGCGCGGCGCGTTCGTCGAGGCCGCGTAACGCCCACATCGCATCGCGCCGCGTTGCGAACCACGGCGCGAACGCGCCCGCGATCGCGAGGTTCTCGAACGCGTCCTTGAGCAGTCCCGTGCGCGCCGCGAACGCATCGAGATCGGCGAACGGTCCGCGCGCGACGGCCGCTTCGAGGCGCTCGCGTTGCGCTTCGCCGAGACCGCGCACCACGTGGAAGCCGAGTCGCGTCGCGCCGTCATCGTCGACGAAGCTCCAGAACTCGCTCGCGTTCACCTCGACCGGTTTCACGGCGACGCCGTGCCGGCGCGCGTCGTTCACGAGCACCTCCGTCGAATAGAATCCCATCGGCTGCACGTTGAGGATCGCCGCGAGAAAGACCGCCGGCTCGTGGCACTTCACGTACGACGACGCGTACGTGAGCAGCGCGAAGCTCGCGGCGTGCGACTCGGGAAAACCGTAGTCCGCGAACCCTTCGAGCATGTGGAAGAGCTGGTGCGCGGCCTCGCGATCGATGCCGTTCTGCACCATGCCCTCGACGAGCTTCGGATAGATCTCCGCCATCCGTTCGCGCGACCGCTTGTGGCCCATCGCGCGTCGCAACTGATCGGCTTGCCCGGGCGAGAAACCCGCGGCTTCGATCGCCATGCGCATGCCCTGTTCTTGGAACAGCGGCACGCCGAGCGTGCGTTCGAGCACGGGCTTGAGTTTCGGATGCGGATACGTGACGGCTTCGAGACCGTTGCGGCGCCGCAAGAACGGATGGATCATGTCGCCTTGGATCGGTCCGGGCCGGATGATCGCGACCTGCATCACGAGATCGTAGAAGCATTTCGGTTTGAGGCGCGGCAGCATCGACTGCTGCGCGCGCGACTCCACCTGGAACGTTCCGATCGAATCGCCGCGCTGCAACATCTCGTACGTTTTCGGATCGTCTTGCGGCAGCGTCGCGAGCGCGAGCGGCGCCTTCGTTTCGCCGTAGCGTCTGCGGTGCAGCGCGAACGCGTCGCGCAAGAGCGAGAGCATGCCGAGCCCGAGCAGATCGATCTTGATGAGGCCGAGGTCCGCGAGATCGTCCTTGTCCCACTGCACGATCGTGCGATCGCGCATCGACGCCCACTCGACCGGCGCGACGCACACGAGCGGATCGCGCGTGATCACCATGCCGCCGGAATGGATGCCCATGTGGCGCGGAAAGCCGTCGACGCGGCGACACAGCGCGAGCAGCAGCGCACCCGTCTTGCCGCCGAGCGGGCCGCGCACGTGCGGATCGGGGTCCGCGCCGAAGTCCTTGCTCTTGAAGCCGTAGAACGCTTGCGGTTTGTTCGCTTCGCGCGAACGGATGCTCTCGTCCGGACTTTCGAAGCCCGGTGCGTACGCGCGGCCCGGCGCCTGCGCCGGCTGATCGTCCGCGTCGGCACGCGAACGGCGTTGGTTCGAACCCGCGTCGAGATCGCGCCGGCGTTGCACGGATTCCGGAAGATTGCTCTGCCCGTCGTACTCCGCGCCCGTCGCGCCCGCGAGCGATTCGCGCGCGTCGTATTCTTTCGCGACCGCGTCGACTTGTGCGAGCGAGAGCCCGAGCGCTTTGCCGATGTCGCGGATCGCCGAGCGCGTGCGATACGTGATCACTTCCGCCGTCATCGCGGCGTGCTCGCGATCGTAGCGTTCGTAGACGTACTGGATGACCTTCTCGCGATCCTGATGCGCGAAATCGATGTCGATGTCGGGGATCTCGTTGCGTTCTTCGGAGAGGAACCGCTCGAAGAGCAGATTCATCTTGATCGGATCGACGGCCGTGATGCCGAGCGCGTAACACACGGCGGAATTCGCTGCGGATCCGCGCCCCTGGCAGAGCACGCCGATGCGTTCGGCCTCGCGCGCGATGTCCCACACGACGACGAAATAGCCCGCGAGATCCATGCGCGCGATGATGCCGAGTTCGTATTCGAGCTGCCGCTCGACGTCGATCGGCAGCGGATGGCCGTAGCGTCTGCGCGCGCCCGCCGCGACGAGCGTGCGCAGGTAGCCGTGCATGCTGCTCTCCTCGGGCGGAATCGGAAACAGCGGAAATTGACCGGCGAGTTTGTCGAGCCGGAACGCGCATCGCGCCGCGATCGCGAGCGTGTTCTCGATGGCCGCGGGATACGGCGCGAAGATGCGCGCCATCTGCGCGGGGCTCTTGAGATAGAATTCGTGATTGGGAAGCAGCAGCGTGCCCGCGTTCTGAAGGCTCGTGCCGTACTTCACGCACGTCAGCACGTCGCAGAGCAAGGCGTCGTCGCGCGTCGCGTACGCCGCGCCGTTCGTCGCCACGTACGGTAGCCCGAGCTCTTCGGCGAGCGCGACCTGCGCGCCGATCGTGCGCGCGTCCTCGGGCCGCAGATGGTGTTGCAGCTCGACGAAAAAGCTGCCCGGGAAGAGATCGCGCAGCGTCGCCGCCCGTTCGCGCGCGGTCGCGACGTCGCCGCGCTCGAGCGCTTCTTCGGCCCAGCCCTGACGCGAACACGAGAGCGCGACGAGCCCCTGCGTCTTGCCGGCGAGATCCTCGAGACGCAGCCGCGCGTCGCGTTTCTTGCCGCGCAGTTGCGCCGCGGAGATCGCGCTCGCGAGGTTCGCGTAGCCGCGTGCATCCTCGGCGAGCAACACGAGGCGCGGCAACCGTGCGGATTCCGCGGGCGTCAGATCGCGTCGCCGTTTGGGTCGCAGCTCGGG
>CAJCIN010000104.1 GCA_903970385.1 Rhodospirillales bacterium
TTTCCGCCGTGGGCGAGCACGAACGCTTCTGACTGCACGAACATCCCGCCGGAGCCGCAGCACGGGTCGAACACCCGCCCCTTGTACGGCTCGATCATCTCGACGAGGAGCCGGACGACAGAACGCGGCGTGTAGAACTCGCCGCCAGCCTTACCTTCGGCGTTGGCGAACCGGCCGAGGAAGTATTCGTAGACGCGGCCGATGACGTCATGTTTTCGCGCCTCGGCGTCGCCGAGGCCGATCCCGTTCACGAGGTCAACGATCGCGCCGAGACGCGTCGAGCCGAGGGACGGCTTCGCGTATTCCTTCGGTAGCACGCCGCGTAGGCGCGGGTTGTCGTGCTCGATCGCGATCATCGCCTTGTCGACGATCTCGCCGATCTGCGGCGACTTCGCCTTCGCGGCGATCTGCGACCAGCGCGCGTCGGGGGGAACCCAAAAGATATTCTCAGCGATGTATTCGTCCCGATCCTCGGGATCGGAGTCCGACTCTTGCACGAGCTGCGCGTGCTTTTCCTCGAACGCATCGGAAATGTATTTCAGGAAGATTAGGCCGAGGACGGGGTGTTTATACTCCGAGGCGTCCATCGAGCCACGAAGCTGATCCGCCGTCGACCAGAGCGTTGCCTCAAAACCGAGGTCGCCGTTGCTTTTTGCATTCCGAGTTGTCTGATTCGCGCCAACTCGTTTCTCTTTCGCGGTGATACGAAGTGGAGGCATCCCCTAAAGACCTCTCGGTGGAAAAAACGCATCGGTAGTTCGGCCGAATATAAGCTACATCGGCTTCCGATTGATGCTCGATTACGACGGCCGTCGCCTGGTCAGCTCCCGAGAGCTACCCGGGGCGCCTCGAAGCACCACACGCGACCGTGTGGGTCAGCATTACCACGGTCTGAGTTGACTGCGTCCCAATAGCGACCCGACGTCTGCCGCGTGATCGCAAACGTTAGAGCCGACAGGGCAAACGGACTCTTGATCGTATCAAGCGCGCCTTCACGGTGACCTCTCGGAAATGCCGAGTATCGAGCAAGGCCGACATCGCTTCGGATCAAAGTCCGCTCGCGTCTTGCTTGCCAGCAGCGCGAACGATCGCGGCATTTCGGATGCGCAAGACCTCTTCACGTTCCAGAGTTTAGTGTGTTCGAAGTTATCCGATCGCAAAAATGACGAACGCGGTGAGGTACAGTTCGAGTACGACTCGATGGCGGAAGGAAGCAAAAAACCGGTCGTCACAGGGTTGACGTGGTAGCGCTAACGGGAGTCGAACCCGTCTCTCAGCCTTGAAAGGGCCGCGTCCTAACCGATAGACTATAGCGCCATGATGTCTTGGGCCCGGCTGGATTCGAACCAGCGCGCAACCAGTTATGAGCCGGCCGCTCTACCGCTGAGCTACAGGCCCCGCTGCGGACTCTACCACGTCGTGCCGCGTCCGCCCTCGCTCCGAGACCGGCTTCTGGGACATCCGTACGCCTCGTCCGCCTTTAACACGCTCCGCCCACACAGCAGGCGCGCGATGGAAGCGTACCGAGTAGGCAGCCTGGCTCGAGCGCGCGCGACCTCTCCGGCATCAGCGGATCAGCAACGGCAGAATCTGCGGAGCGACAAGTGCGGTGATGACGCCTCCCACACCGATCGCCGTTCCCGCGATCGCTCCAGAGAGTTCGGATTCCGTCGCAGCTTGCGCCGTTCCGATGCCATGCGAGATCGTGCCGAAGGCGACGCCGCTCGCCACCGGGTCGGTGACCCGCAGTCGGTCGAGGAACCACGGCCCGATCGCGGCGCCGAGCATTCCTGTGCTCACGGCGAAGACCGCCGCTAGCGCGGGATCGCCGTGAACGATCTTGGCGATCTCGTCGCGATCGGCGTCGTTGCCGACTTCACCGCGATCGATCGCGAAAGCACGTCTCCGAACCCGCAAGCCCGCGCGATGAGCGCCGCGACGAGCATCGTCGAGAGCGAACCCGCGACGAGTCCGGCAAGGACCGGGAGCGCATTCTTCGCGAGCGCCGCGCGGTTCTTGAACAGCGGTATCGCAAACGCGACGACGGCCGGTCCGAGGAACGTCGTGATGATCTCCTTCGCGGGCGCATACTGGCCGACGTCTTGCCGCGTGGCGAGCAATGCCGCGATAACGCCGAACGTACTCAGCACGATCGGCGTCGTGATCGGTGAAACCCACCGCTTGCGAACGTTGAGGCTGAGCCAGTACGCGAAAACGGTCACGCCGAGCCAGAACACGCCCGCGTACGCGTTCACGCTCCGGTCCTCGGCCCACGTCGAGTTCTCGATGCGTTCTGCGCGTTGATGAGATATTGCGAGGTGAGGCCGGACAGCGCCATACCGACGGCGGCACTGGCTGCGAGTGCGAGAAGTATGCCGGCGCCGTGACGTGCGAAGAGTGGTCCCATTGAGATGAGGCCGATCGTGATCGGAATGAAGAAAAAGGCGAGATGTTTCACGAGCAACTTCGCGGCAGGCTCGAGCCATGACAACTTCACGATCCCGGCGCACAGGAGCGCAAATAATGCGACGAGGCCGACGACGTTACCCGGGATCGGTACGTGCAACCACGCCACTGCAGCGGAAGCACCGCGATTGACGAGCCACAGCGCCGCAACTTGCGCTGCGATCGCGAACGATCGTCGCGCAAACTCGAAAACGTGCGTTTCATGAACAGGGATGTCCGCGAGGTGGATGGGGCCAAGCCACCCAGCGACGGGCCCGATACGCTCAAACATGCGTCCACGATAACCCCGGCCGCGGGGACGCACATCCGTAGAACTACGGAGGTCACCCGTAGCTCGTCGGCGCGGGTCGCGCCGTCAAGCTTCGGGCGAGTCTTAAGCGCGATGCGCCTGGACCGCCCCCGCGCACGTTCTCGAGCAGCGGCCGGCCGCCATCTCGTAACGATTCGATCATGGCCGAGCGCTTTCTACAGCGATGTGAGCGCGCTCTACGCAAACGACGCCACAGAGAAGACGGCGACCGGTCGGGTTTGTTAACTCACCATTAGAACGCTCGCTTACGGGACCTTTCGGCACGCCTAATCTGGCAATTCTGTGGCAGGCTACGCTTGTGACGAAACCGTCCACCGCCGCCCTCGCATTAACCGTCGGGCTCCTCGCGCCGGGCCTGCTCGCGACCACCGCGAGCGCCGCGACGTCGCCCACGACCGTCTGCACGCTCGATCGCGCGACGGGCACCACGTTCGACTCACGACCCGAGATCGCGAACGGCTACGCGGCGCATTACAACGCGCCGACCGGCCGCGTCGCGTTCATGCAGCCCGATACGCTCGGCTACTATCGCGCGATGACGATGCGCGTCGACGGCACGGACGTGCGCGCGGTCGACGCCGGCTCGCTCACGATCCCGCGCAAGCATCAGGGCTCGCCCGCGTGGCACCCTTCGGGCCGTTATCTCATCTTCACCGTCGAGAAGCAGGCGTGGAGCGGTCGTCGCCTCTTCGGCATTCCCGACTACGAAGCGATCCCGGGCTACGGCCGTCACGACGACCTCTGGATCGCGACGCCCGATGGCCGCAACGCGCGCATGCTGATCGACGAGCCGAACACGAAAGACCAAGGCATCTTGATCCCGGTCTTCTCACCCGACGGTAAGCATGTCGCGTGGTCGGACCGTCAACCCGGCGGCATGTACGAACTGAAGGTCGCCGACTTCGACTCGCTTCCCGTCCCGCATCTCGCGAACGTGCGCACGTATCGTCCCGGCGGCGCGGCCTACTACGAGACGGGCTCGTTCACGAGCGACGGCGCGCACCTCACGTACACGAGCGATCAAGACACGCACTCGTTCTGGCAGAGCCAGATCTATCTGCTCGACCTCGCGACCGGTCGCGACACGCGCCTCACGACCGGCACGTACTACGACGAACATCCCGTCGTCGACCCGACGCCGACGGGTGACTGGATCGTCTACATGAGCACGCAAGGCGTGACGCGCACGCCGGGACATCTGCTGCTCGGCACCGACTGGTACGCGATGCGCCTCGACGGCACGGGCACGAAGCGCCTCACGACGATGAACGTGCCGCACGGTCCGGAGAACGACGGCGGTTTGCAAGTCGCCGGGCGCATCAGCCCGGGCCCGACGCCGAACCTCATCTTCGGCGACGTGCAGAACAGCCTCGTGCGTCAGACGGGCTCGACGAAGCGCATC
>CAJCIN010000105.1 GCA_903970385.1 Rhodospirillales bacterium
GCTTCGGGTTCTTCGCGCTCCATGAGGCGGGGTGCGCCGTGCACGATCGTGACCTCGCAGCCGAGCCGTCGCGCGCCTTGGCCGAGCTCGAGCCCGATGTAGCCGCCGCCGATCACGACGACGCGCCGCGGTAACACCGCTTGCTCGAACCAATCGAGGTTCGTGAAGTACGGAACGCTCGCGATGCCGTCGATCGGCGGAATCAGCGGGCTCGTGCCGGTATCGATGACGACGTGCGGCGCGCGAACGGTGCGGCCGCCGCCCGAGACGGTGCGCTCGTCCGAGAATGCGGCGCTCGCGCGTACGAGATCGATGCCGGATGCCGCGATCTTCTTTTCGCTGCCGTCGTGCCACTCGTCGCGCACCGAGCGCACGCGCCGCATCACGGCTGCGATGTCGACCGTCACGTCCGCGTGGATGCCGAGCGGTGCCGCGTTGCGCGCGCGGCCGGCGTTATGCGCGGCGGCGAGGAACGCCTTCGACGGCGTGCAGCCGACGTTCACGCAGCTGCCGCCGACCTTGCCGCGTTCGAACAAGACGACGCGCTTCTTCGCTTTCGCCGCATCGACCGCGAGCGGAACGCCGCCTTGCCCGCTGCCGATCACGATCAGATCGACGTCTTCAACGTTCGTAGTCATCGGCGAGGGCTTACCCCCGGCGTGCCGTTCGTCCCCGGTCGAACCGGAGTTCCGGCGAGACGGCGACAATATCGCACGTATGCCGCATGCCGAGGACCACTGACGCGCACGACGTCGTCATCTGGGGGATCTGTCTCGCCGGTCTCGCCGGCATGCTGTTCCGGCCGCGCGACATCGCCGAGTGGGTGTGGGCCGGCGCGAGCGCGGTGCTTCTCACCGTGTTCGGATTACTTCCGCTACGCGCCGTCGCGAGCGCGATCGGGGCGGGTACCGACGTCTATCTCTTTCTCGCCGGCATGATGCTGCTCGCGGAACTCGCACGCCGCGAAGGCCTCTTCGACTGGGTGGCGGCGAGCGCCGTCGCTGCCTCGGGCGGATCTCGCTTCCGGTTGTTCGCGCTCGTGTACGGCGCGTGCGTCGTCGTGACGGTCGTCCTCTCGAACGACGCCACTGCGGTGGTGTTGACGCCCGCGGTCGCCGCCGCGGTGCGCGACGCGAAGGCGGCGCCGTTGCCCCATCTGTTCGCGTGCGCGTTCGTCGCGAACGCGGCAAGCTTCGTCTTGCCGATCTCGAACCCGGCGAATCTCGTCGTATTCGCGGGGGCGATGCCCGCACTGCCGACCTGGCTCGCGACGTTCGCGTTGCCCTCGGTGCTCGCGATCGTCGCGACCTTCGCCGTCCTCGCGGCCGTCTCGCGCGATGCGTTACGCGGCGACGTCGCGAACGACGTCGCGCGCGAGGCGCTGCACGCGGGCGGCAAGATCGCACTCGCGGCGATCGGGGCGACGGCCGTCGCGCTGCTCGTCGCTTCGAGCGCCGGCGCGCCGCTCGGTGCGACGACGTTTTGCTGCGGCGTCGCGTTCGTCGGAGTCGCCTGTCTGCGCGATCGCACGGCACTCCGCGAGGTCGCGCGCGGCGTCTCCTGGACGATCGTGCTGCTCGTCGCGAGCCTCTTCGTGATGGCGAGCGCGGTCGAATCGACGGGGCTTCTCGCGTTCACGCGCCACGGGTTGAACGTGCTCGCGACGTGGCCGGGTCCGCTCGGAAGCGTCGCGGCGGCCGTCGCGGCGGCGATCGTTTCCAATCTCGCGAACAATCTTCCGGCGGGTCTCGTCGCCGGAGCGAGCGTCGCATCGCTCCACGGTCACGCGGGTCTACGCTCCGCCGTCGCGATCGGCATCGACCTCGGGCCGAATCTCTCCGTGACGGGTTCGCTCGCCACGGTCTTGTGGCTCGCGGCGTTGCGCCGGGAGAAGATCGAGGTGTCGGCGTGGACGTTCTTACGGACGGGCGCGCTCGTCATGCCGCCGGCGCTGCTGCTCGCGGCCGCGAGTGCCGGTCTCTTCGCGCGGTAGCCGGCTATCCGCCTTGCGCGACGACGCGGCGTTGCGCTGCGCGCCACACGATCGCACCGAAGATCGCGAAGACCGCGAACCAGCCGACTTGCACGGCGATCGCCGCGGGCCACGCGCTCGGCGGCAACGTGCCGATGTAGATCTCGAGCGGCGTGGAGTAGATCGACGCGAACGGCAAGCGCTGGACGATCGCACCGAGCACGCCCGGGAAGAACGCGAGCGGTAAGAGCTGACCGCCGAGCAGATCGGATGCCCAGCGGATCATGAGTTGGATCGCGAACGTCTCGAGCGTCCAGAACGCGACGACGTTCATGAGGAAGTTCAGGCAGAAATTGACCGCGTACCCCGCGAGGAACGAGAGTGCGAACGCGGCGAGCGCGGCCGGCCCGGGGACGTCGACGTGCACGAGCAGAAGCGCGAGCACGAGCGCCGGCACGATCAGGAGCGCGCCGAAGATCGTCTGGCCGATCCCGTCGCTGAAGAAGTAGAAGGGCACGACGATCGGCTTGAGCATGTCGGTCGCGATCGTGCCCTCGCGGACTTTCTCGCGGATCGCGCGCGTCCCGTCGATTTCGAGGACGAGCGACATGAGGAGCGCGACCGTTGCGTACGTGAGCATCGCGTGCAGCGGAATGCCGGCGGGGGCTGCATTTTGCCCGTATAGCGCGACCCAGAGCTGGCGCAAGACATAGACGCGCAGCACGACCGAACCGATGTTCGTGAACACCTCGACGCGATACGTCGCCTCGCGCGCGAACGCTTTGCGCGCGAACTCGACGTACGGTTCGACGGTCTCGGCGAACGTCACGAAGCGGCATACCCTTCGACGTAGATGCGGCGAATGATCGACTCGAGCTCGGGTTCCTCGATCGACACGTCGTGCACGGAATAGCTCTCGGTCACGCGCCGGATCAGGCGGTCGGCCGAGACCGTCGTGCGATCGAAGCGAAGCCGGACGACCGAGCCGAGCCGCGATTCGACCTCGGCGCCGTCGATCGCGAAGGCGGGTTCGTCGTTCGCGAGCTCGACGACGAGCGTGCGATGCGTGCCGTACCGGTCCTTGATCGCTTCGACCGTTCCGTCGTAGATGATGCGCCCCTCGTCGATGAGGACGATCCGGCGGCAAAGCCGCTCGACGTCCGCGAGGTCGTGCGTCGTCAGGATGAACGTCGTGCCGCGTTCCGCGTTGATGCGCGCGACGAACGTGCGGATCGCTTCCTTCGCGAGGACGTCGAGCCCGATCGTCGGTTCGTCGAGGTAGACGA
>CAJCIN010000106.1 GCA_903970385.1 Rhodospirillales bacterium
GCGTGCCCGCCGCTGCGCATCCCGCGCCGCGCCGCCGGCAGCGCGTTTCTCTCGCCGTTCGACAACGCGATCTGGAATCGGCCTCGCGCGGAGCGCCTGTTCGGTTTCGACTACCGGCTCGAGATCTACACGCCGCTCACAAAGCGCGTGCACGGCTATTACGTTCTCCCGTATCTCGTCGACGGCCGGCTCGTTGCGCGCGCGGATCTCAAGCACGACCGCGCCGCCGAGACGTTGCGCGCACACGCGGTCCACCTCGAGACGGGCATCCGGGCATCCGCGATCGCCGAACGGCTCCGGCGCGATCTCGCGGAGCTCGCCGCTTGGCTTGGCGCGACCCGCGTCGCGGCGCCGCCCAATCGGGATTGGCGTTGACCCGCGCAACTTCTCGCGATGTGGGAACGTAGAGAGACGAGAGAGAGCCAAAGGGAGTCCGACGTGTCCACCATCGTTCACTCGATCGAAGCGATCGAAGCCATCCTCCGCCGCGGAGCGACGCCGAAAACCGACAACCGCGACGCCTTGATCGCCCTCGGTTTCACGCGTTCCACGCCCGCGGCCGAAGGCGGCTACGACGAGACGCTGTGGGAGCGAGCCGTCGACCGCCACGAACGCGCGGCGAACGGCCAGCGCGTGATGATCCGCGAACGCGCCATCCTGGAAAAGCCCACCGCGCTCAATTAAAAACGTCGCTCTACTCAGCTCAAAAATTTTCGCCGTAGAGCGACTTGTCGACGTCGCGTTCGCCTCGGTGGAGATAGTCGACGCCGCGGGTCATCCAGTCGGGTGCGGGCTTGCCGAGCAAGTAGTGGTCGAAGAACTCGTCGAGGTGCACGGTCCAGTACTTCTGCTGCTCCCGACCTTTGAGATTGTGGTCCTCTCCGTCGAACGAGAAGAGATAGGCCTCCTTGCCGAGGCGGCGTAGGGCGGTGAAGAACTCGATCCCCTGAAGCTGCGGCACCGCGCCGTCCAGCTCGTTCGCGATCGTGAGATACGGCGTGTTCACGTTGCGGATGTGGAAGAGCGCCGAGTTCTCGATGTAGAGATCCGTGCGATCCCACGGCGTCGCGCCGATGCGGCTCTGGCCCGTCTCGTACTGCGACTCGCGGACGTTGCCGCTCTCGAGCCGGATGCCGCCGTACGCGCTCGTCATGTTCGCGACGGCGGCTCCCGCTTCGGCCGCGCGAAAGATGTTCGTGCGCGTGAGCATATAGGCGATTTGATATGCCGCCCAGCTGTGGCCCGCGATGCCGATGCGATTCCGATCGACGAAGCCGCGGCGCACGACGGATTCGACCGCCGGCACGATGCAATCGAGAGCACTCTCCCCCGGATGGCCCACGCGATACGCGACGTCGGGCACGAACACCACGTAGTCGTTGCTGACGTAGCGTACGAGGGTCGGGCTCGTGTTCGGCGCCGGCACGGTAAACGCCATCGCGTGGTACAGATCGGTGAAGCGCTCGTAGAAGTAGACGAGCATCGGATATTTTTTGTGCGGGTCGAAACCGTCGGGCGTGTACAGGATGCCGCGCAAGGGTACGCCCCACGTCGAACGATAGGAAACGAGCCGCTCCGTTCCCCAGCGGTATGCGGCGCGCTGCGGATCCGCGTCGCTGAAACGCGCGAACGGAGCGTCGAGCGTCGCCGCCGACCAGAGATCGCGCGGCTCGGAGAACGTCTGCTCGTACGCGACGATCCGGCCCGCGGCGCGCGCCGCGGTCGCGAACGACACCGCCTTGGGAATCATGACGATCGGTTGCGGCGCGTACGCGTTCGCACCGGCGACGTTCACGCGCCAAAAGCCCTGATCTTTCGTATCGTCGTTCGTCGCGTGGAGCACGATCGGCTTCGCACCGTCGAACGAATCCGCATCCGGGTCGAGCTGCTGCGGCTCGAACACGATGTGACGGCGACGCCCGAGGCCGCCCGTGAGCGAACGCGCCGCACCGTTGCGCGGATCAACGGCCCAGACGTCGTAACGATCGCGCAGCAGCACGTAGCGATCGCCGTCGACCCAGCCGGCGAGACCGTACGGCGGCGGCGGCGCCGGATGGTCGTCGAGTTCGTCGTAGAACGCGACGTGCAGGCGCGACGTGAGATCGACGCGCGAACCGTCGCGCGTCGCGATCGCGTACCACGCGCGCCGGTGCTCGTCGTACGCGACGGCGTACGCGCCGGTCGGCGAGAGCGACGGATCGTCGCGCAGCTTCGAGACGAGCAGCTTGCGCGAGCCGTCGCGCAACGAGACCGCGTACACGTCGACGTACGCCGTGTCCCACGAACGCTGCTGCCGATAGCGCACGTCGTCCATGCCGAGCGCCGTGGTGCCGTTGTCGTTCGCGACGATCGTGCGGACCGTCGCCGTCGCGAGCCGCGTCGCGTTCGCACCGGTCGAGGTGACGGTCGCTTCGTACGTGCGCTTCCGTTCGTCGTCGGCTTGATGGCGCTGCGTCGATTGCAGGTCGAGGTCGTGCCAGTTCCAGATGTCGACCTTGACCGGGTCCGGCGTTCCCGACGGAACCGGCGTCGGCACCGCCGCCGTACCGAAGAACACGCGGGAGCCGTCCTTCGTATACCGCAGCGCTCCGTTCGAATTCGGCGGGGCGTCCGCGAACTGCGGCGTGGTTCGGTCGACCAGCACGCGTGCCGTCGCGGCGTTCGCGTCGCCGCCGAGGTCGCTCTGATAGAGCGCGTAGCTCGGAGCGGCGGATGCGAACGTGGCGGCGTCGCTCACGAACGCAAGGAGGTCGCGTCGCGGCGCGAAGGTCAGCTGCTCGAAGTGTCCTTTCGCGCGCAACGCGTCGACGGTCGCGCCGCCGGCGGCGGAGAGCACGCGCACGCCGCCCGGCGTCGTATCTTTCGTCGCGAGCGCATACGCGACGAAGCCGCCCGTATGCGAGACGGCATACGCGGTGACGCCCGCGATTCGCGTATCGGAAGCGGCCGCGAGATCGCGCACGACGAGCGTCGTTCCCGGCTCGGTCGCGTGCAGGTCGTCGGGCTTGGGCGACGCACTCGGAGCCGGCGATGCGCTCGCGACGGGTGACGCGTTCGGCGCGGGTGACGGCGAGGATGCCGGCGCGGGCGACTCGAGCGCGTAGGCGAGCGTATCGTTTCCGTTATCGCGCGGAAGCTTGAAATCTTTGACGCGGTCGACCGTCACGGCCGCTCCCGTCGCGAGATCGAGGATGCCGAGCCCGTTCTTCGGCTGATCCGCGGGCTTCGCGTGCTCGCGCATCGCCTTGTGGATCGCGGCGTTCGGCGCGCGGACGACGTAGACCACGAAGCGCGCATCGGCCGTGAACGCGGGCATCATGCCGCGCGGCTCGCGGACGTCGCGACCCGTCGTGAAGTCGCGCACGACGAGCACGGGATCGCCGTCCTCCGGCATCAACGTGTATGCGGCATAACGTCCGTCATCGGAAACGACCGTCCCGCGAATCGAATTCCAGCCGTCGTACGCTTTGTAATCGAGCGGAATCTTCGCCGGGACGGGCGTAGTCGTCGACAGCGTCGCGGCGAGGAGAACCGGGCCGAGCATCATGCGGGCCTCCCGTTCGCGTGAAGCGTTCGGAAAGTCTGCCGGGCTAGAGGCGCACGATGCCGAGCGACGTCGTCGTATCGTCGACTGCTCGGCGCTTACCGGACGTGAGGTCGTACGTCTCCGTGTGCCGCCGCTCGATCTCGCACAGCAGCGTGGGACCCGCCCAGTATCTTTCGTCGGAATCTACTTCCGCGATGCCCGTGATGCGCGTCCACGTCCGGCGGTCGATGACTCGATGCGCGAGAAGTCCTCGGCTCGCCGCACCACACGTCGCGGGCACGGGTGTATCGGCCGTGCCCGACGCGGTAAGAACGTCCGTGTCGACGGGAAGCGCTTTGCCGCCGGGATACCAATCCGGAATGGTGACGGTGCCCGTGTCGACCGGATAAGGCGGCGGCCCGACCTCCCGACCCGTCGCTTTTCTCGAGATGACGATCGCATATGCCCGGCCGTCGGACACGGGCGCCGGCGGCGCGATTTGCAGCTCCACGTTGTAGAACCCCGGAGCCGAGGACGTCGATCGTCCCGATCCGTCGGCGTGCTGCTCGAAACTCTGTTCGACTGGAGTATCGGTCCCGCCGCCTCGCACCGTCCCGTCGGGCGATATCACTTCCGAGATACTTCCCGAGTCCGTCTCCCCGCGAACGTGTGAGATCGACGTCTCCGTCGAACGCGCCGCGGAGTGAGCATACACGCCGGGCCGCAACGTATCGACGAGGCGCGGCTCGTCGTACTTCTCCACGATCCATTCGCGATCGATTCCATCGAACGGCGCGTAACCGCGTACCCCGTCGACGGGCTCCGGCGCGAGGTACCCGAACGTCGCACGATCCAGTGCGGACTCGTCGAGCATCACGTCGCTGCTTCCGCTCGCTACGTGCTCGTCGCGCACGATGACTTCTCGCATCGCCGCGTCGATCCGGTAGCCGCCCGAACGGACGGTGAAGAATCGCGTCTCGGTTTCGAAGATGCCGTTCCCCGAACGTTCGTCCGTTCGCGACGCTTCGACGTCGAAGACGCCGTGGTAGTCTTTCTCGCTCGATGCCGTCGAGCCGGCGTCGACGGTGTGCCGGATTTCACGCGTCCCGGAGTAAGCGCGCGTCTCGACCGTCGTGCCGCCGATCGTTTCCGCCGTGAGTGCCTCGCCGCCACAAGCAACGACGAGTACAACGACGGCGATCGAAGCGAGCGTCGCCCTTCGTTCGAAATCTTTCATCGACTGAACGTCATTCGAGCTCACATCTCCGTGGAATGCGAGGATCGCCAATCGGAGGGAGGTAGAAAACGCGACGGCTCCGCTCTGCGATGGTCCACGTATGCCCGCCACTCGTCGCGATCGATCGTCACCGAATACGGTGCGTGCGTCTCGCGAGCCGTGCCGGCGAAACGCGCCGTCAAGCGGCGTTCGGTCGCGATCGTGTCGTACGAGGACGCGATCTGCCGCAGACCCTCGTCGTTCAAGGCGGAAACGTCGACGAGATTCGAAATGCGAAAGCTCTCGTGCGGGCGAGCCGGGTCGAGCGATGCGATCGCTTCGTATGCGAGATAGTCGAGGAACTGCGTCGCATCGAACCGGTAGCGAATACGTTCGTCGAACGTCGTGAGGTCGGCGTGCAATGCGACGGCGCTCAGCGTGCGGCCGAGGCTGCCGTGACCCTCGAGGCGCCACGGATCGTTCGTCGCGAGCAAACGCAGATACGTCTCGAGCCGCCGCTCGGGGTCTTCGAACAACCCGACTTCGAACGGCTCCGCCGCGGCCTCGCTCCGCGCGAGCCACGCACGCATCTCGTCGCGCGTCCCGCGCGTCGGCATCGCGCCGAAACTCGGCGTCACCTCCGCGTCGGCGGCTTCCGTCAACCGGACGTCGGAGCGGACGTGCGCGACGTCGTCGTACAAGACGAATGCCGCGAAACGGCGCTTCGCCGATTCGACGTCGTTCGCTTCGATGCGTGCGAGGCGGCCCGTCGCGTAGTAGACGTCGAAGACGTCGTTCACCCTGCGCCGATCTCGTCGAACCAGCGCGCGACGTCGCCGAGTTCCCGTTCGGAGATCGCGTGCGCGTGCGCGTATTCTCGCGCGGTGAGCGACGCGCCGCTCCGCTCCAGCAGGTAGCGTTCCGTGCGGGTGACGAGGTCGGCCGGTATCACGTCGTCGAGCGAGCCGCGACCGTAGAATACGGGCAGGCCGGCGAGGCGCGCGTCGGGCGGCGGCGTCGCATCGAGGGCGAGCGCGCCGCTGAGCAGCACCGCGCCGGCGAAACGCGCCGGATCGTCGAGCACCAGCGCGCCCGCCATCATCATCCCGGCGCTGAAGCCGAAGAGATAGCACGGGGTCGCGGCGCAGCCGAGCGACGGATCGTCGAGCCAGGTCCGCAGCGCCCGGACCGACGCACCGATGCTGCTCGCGATCGGTCGCGCGACGCCGCGATTTTCGAACCACGTGTACCCGCCGCCGTCGACCGGCACGGGAGCGCGCACGCTCGCGTACGAGAACGCGCGTGGCAGGCGGTCCGCGATGTCGATCAGGTCGTATTCGTCGGCGCCGCGACCGTGCAAGAACACGACGAGCGGCGTCCGCGGGCCGGCCTTCGCCGGGCGCCGCCAAACGACGGCCGGTCGCGCGCCCCCGTCAGACGGCAGCGAGGATGTGCACCGCGCGCGAGGCGGTCAAGTCTTTCGCCTTCGCGGCGTAGGCGGCCATGTGCGGCGCGCGCGCGTGCGCTTTGAGAGCGTCCGCGCTCGCCCACTTCTCGATCACGACGAACGTGTCGTCGCCGATCGGCGTCTGGAAGCTTCCGAAGCCCGTGGCATCGATGACGGCGTTGTATTCGATGCATCCGTCTTCGGCGCGTACGGCCGGGACGTTATCGGCAAATGCCGCAAGCAACGCCTCGCGTTTTCCGGGGAGAGCGGTGATGATCGCGATGACGCTCAGCATGACGCACGTCTTCGCGCGCGCTCGTAGGACGAACCTCTCGGCCACAGAAAGCGCGAACCGTGTTCCGCCGTGCGATCGTGACGATCTCGCTCGTCGTCATCGTCATCGTCGGCGTCGGGTTCGTCGACGGAGGCGTTCCGGCGCTGCGACACGACTGGCCGCCGGTCTCCACGAACGTGCTGGTCGCGCTTGCGAGCGAGTCGGGCTGGAATCCGATCGGAATCGGCTCGCCGAACGGATACCCGTCGACGTTCGAAATCGTGCCGCTGGAAGCCGCGTTCGGAGCGCTGTTCGGCCCGTACGCCGAACACATCGCCGTCTTCAGCGCGACGTATCTTTCGATCGCGTTCGGCGCGGCTCGCCTCGCGCGAACGCTCGGTGCGGGGCGGCTCGCGCAGATCTCGCTCGGAACGATCGCGCTGTTCAACCCGTGGACGTACACGGAGCTGATCGCCGGTCACACGTTCATGCTTTTCTCGTACGGTGCGACGTTCTGGATCGTCGCCGAAGCCGTCGCGCTACGCCCATCGTCGCTCCGGCTCGCGCTCCTCGCACCGCTCGCGGCGCCGCAGATTCAATTTCTCGTGATCGACGCGCTCGTGTACGGGTGGCTCGGCCTCCGGCATCGTATCGCGCGGGCGCTCGGCGTGATGGGTCTCACGCTCTTACCGATCCTCGTCGGCGTCCCGTTGACGCGTTCGACGTTGATCGGCACGCCCGTGACGCTCGCATGGGAGAAGGGACTCTCGATCGCGCCGATCGACGCCGTGCAATTGCGCGGATACTTCACGCATTACGACGCACTGCTCGCTCCCGTCGCGGCGTGGTCGATGCCGGCGTTCGCGCTCGCGGCCCTCACGGGACTCGCCGTCGCGATCGCACGCCGCGAACGCTATGCGGCGTTTCTCGCGATCGTGACGACCGTTCCGCTCGCGTGGTCGTTCGGCACGAAAGGTCCGTTCGGCGCTCTGTTCGCGTGGACGGTCCAGCACGTTCCGGAAGCGGCACTGTTCCGCGAACTCTACGACCTCATCGGCTTTACCGCGATCGGTTACGTCGCGTGTACGGCCGTTCTGGCGGCGCGGCTGCGGGCGACGACGATCGTCACGTGCGCAATCGCCGTCGCCGGCATCGCCGGTTGGTTCGTCGCGCCGCCCGCGCGCTGGTGGGTCTATCGCGAACGCATTCCGACGTCTCCGATCGTACAGGCGCCGCACACGCGATTCGCGCTTCTTCCATCGACGCAACCGCTGCAATTCGGCGACGTCGGCTCCGGAGTCGATCCGGAGGTCGCCTCACGCCCGCACGACGTTCAACCACTGAACGAACAGTTTCCACGGTACCCGATCGATGCCGCGATCGCACGGTATGCGCTGAATCGCGACGTGCGTTCCCTCGCCGCGCTCGGCGTGACGCACGTGTACGCACGCCCGTGGTTGCACACGGACGACATCGTCCGTTCGCAATTCGCCTTTCCGTTGCGCGAGCAACGCCGTAGCGACGCTTCGTCGGCGGCGATCGAGCGCGCCATTCCCGAGATGACGCTTCTCCCGCTGCCGAACGTCGGAACGCTCGACGCACGGCTCGGTGCGGGCGACGTGTTCTTCGGGGATGCCGCGCGTGCGACCGGAGACGTGCCGGCTGGGTGGCGACGTCTCGAGCGAATCGAGCCGATCGTCGCGCCGGCGCGGGACGTCGCCGCGGCGGACGGCTGGGTCGACGCGCGTTTCGCCTTTACGCAACGTCCCGATTGGGCGCAAGCCTTCGGCGGCGCGCTGACGACGAACGCGACGTCGACGCTCGACATCCCGCCCGCACGCGCGCTTCTCGTCTGGGTCGACGGCACGTTGCGCGACGAACACGGCACGACCGTCGCGACGACGACCGCATACCGCTGGGTCGCGCGGCCTCCGGCGGCAACCGAACTTCGTTGCACGGGAACGTGCCTCGTCGCGGCCGCCGGCGCGCCGCCCGACGCTCCGCTCGAACCTCCGGAACATCCGTATCGCGTCATCCCGTTCCGGTTGCTGGCGCCGTGGCTCGCGGTCGTGACGCTGCCGCCCGGTCCCGAAGGGCTATTGCGGTACAACGTCGCGTACGACGATCGCTGGACGGCCTTCGCCGGCGCGGCGGGGTGCGGCCACGTGCGCGTCGATGCGACGGTCAACGGTTGGCTGATGCCGGCTCGATCGTCGACCGCGACCGTGATCGTCGTACAGATCGCGGCGCTCGCGATCTCGTCGGCGGAGGCGATCGCGTTTGCCGGGTCGCTCGCGCTCTTGGTGCCGATGCTCCGCCGGCGCTTCGCCTCACGTGAATAGGGGTACCACCCTGACGCGGATGTGAACGTCCGGATTTTCCGACAGGAGCGTAAGTTGAACGACGAATCGATTCCCGACGTCCCCGATGCCATCGCGAAGACGCGCTCCATCGTGCAGCGGCTCGCGAGCCAGCAGGTCAAACTCCGCGCGGCGAAGCTCGGCGACGTGGTCGGCGACGGCGCCGACACCATTCGCGACATCGGTGCCGAGTTACAGAAGCGCCGGGAGAGCCCGGCGACGCAGAGCCTCGTCGATTCCCTCGCGAAAGCGACGGACGACGTCGCGAACTATCTCCGCAACACCGACGGCGACATGCTCTTCCACGACATCCAGACGTACGGTCGCGCGCAACCCGCGATCGCGGCGGCGTTCGCGGCGCTCGCGGGATTCGCCGCGGCGCGCGTCCTGAAAGTCACGACGATCGCCGGAGGCCGTTCGGCCGCGTCGTGACGCTCACGGCTCTTCTTCGCCGTCTCGCCGCGCAAGTTCTCGAGCTCGCCGCCGAGAACGTCGCGCTCGCGAAGGTCGAGATGGCGGGCAAGATCCGGTACGCCGTCGTCGCGGCGGCGTGCCTCGTCCTCGCGCTCTCGATGTCCGTCGCGATCCTCGCGACGCTGACGGCGTGTCTCGTTCTCGCGTTCGCGCTCATCGTACCGCCGTGGCTCGCGGCGTTGATCGTCACCGCGCTGTACGCCGTCGTCGCGGCGATCGCACTGCTCGTCGCACGCGCGAACGTGGTGCGTGTCTTCCCCCCGATCCCGCGTGAAGCCATCCGGCAATTCAAGGAGAACATCGAATGGGCAAAACTCCAAGCGACATCGAACAGACGATGAACACCACGCGAGACAAGATCGCGGGTACCATCGACGACCTCAAGACGAAGGTCGGCGACTCGACCGCCGACGTGCAAGACCGCTTGTCCGACGGCGCCGCGAGCGTTCGGGCGAAGGTCGGTGATGCCGTCGGCAGCGCCGTCGACGCGCTTCCGAATCCGGATCTGAAAAATCCGATTCCGCTCCTGGTCGGCGCCGCGATCGGCGGCTTCGCGATCGGGCTCATCGTACCGCTCGTCGCACTCGAACGCGAGCGTTTGCAGCCGGTGGGCGACGAGATCGCGCGCCGCGCATCGCGGACGCGGGATGAAGTGACGTCGCAAAGCCTCGCGGTCGTCAGCGACACGGTCGCGGCGGCCAAAGAGTCGGCACAAACACACGGCAAACACATCGCCGAAACGCTCGGCGGTTGAACGCTCTCGACGTCACGAAGCGCAGCTTTGCCGCGTTCGGCGAAGACAAGGCGCAGCGTCTCGCGTCGTCGATCGCGTTCTCGGCGATCTTCTCGATCGCGCCGCTCTTCATCGTTCTCATCGCCGTGCTCGGCGCGGTCGTCGGCGGCCACGCCGCGGCGCAGGACCGATTGATCGATGCGGTGCGCTCGAGCGCGGGTGCATCGGCCGCCGACACGATCCGGCAGATCGTCGCATCGAGCTTCTCGAAACCGCGCCAAGGCATCATCGCCCAAATCGTGGGTTGGGTGACGTTCGTCGTCGGTGCGAGCAATTTGTTCGTCGCGCTGCAGGACGCGCTCAATTCCATCTGGGGCGTCGAGAAAACGAAAGGCGGCTGGCGTGAGATCGTGCGAGACCGCGTGGCCTCGAGCGGCATGATCGTCGTCGTCGCCTTCGTGCTCATCGTGACGTTCGTCGCCAACAGCGCCGTCACGTACGCGACCTCGCACGTCGGCGCCGGAATTCCGCTGCTCGCGAGTCCGCTCGCGCTGACGGCGATCGCGACGGTCTCGACCTTCGTCGTCGTCACGTTCGTGTTCGCGCTGATCTTCAAGATCTTGCCGGACGTAGACATTCCCTGGCGTCATGCGGCCTTCGGCGGTCTCGTCACGGCGGTGCTCTTCACCGTCGGCCAAACGGCGATCGGCTTCTATTTCACGCACGGCGGCGTCACGTCCGCGTACGGCGCCGCGGGTTCGCTGCTCGTCGCGCTGTTGTGGATCTACTATTCGGTCATCATCATGCTCTTCGGCGCGGAAGTCACGAAGGTCACGGCCGACAAGGCATCGCTGACCGCGACGTCATCGGTACGCAAGGCATCGGATCGCCCCGCAGGCTCGGATCCGCGAGCGGAGCCGACCTCCGCCTAAGATTCGTGGTCGCTGCTAGCGCCGAGAAACCGCGCGAGATACGGCGCCGTCCGGCTCGCCGCGGCGCGCGCG
>CAJCIN010000107.1 GCA_903970385.1 Rhodospirillales bacterium
GCCGAGAGCGCGATCCGCGAAGCCCCGGCGATCCGCCAGAACACCTCGCTCGGCGCGGCGAATCGAACGGACGCGCTCGGCGCGATCACTCGAACGGCAGCGGCAATTGCGCCGGGCCACCGTTCGCGAGCAGCCCTTTCACGAAGGTCCCGGCCGCGGAGACGGCGCGCTCGATGGCTGCCCTCCCGCTCTCGCTCCCCACGAACGCCGCAACGGCCGCTCCGAGAGCCGTCCCGGCGGCCGTCGGCGACCCGTACGCCGGCTGCGGATATGCCGCCGCGCTCGTAACGTTCCGAAGGACGGCATCGCGATGCTGGCCGAGCGTGCGCGAGAGCTCGCCGAAAGACTGTAAGCCGGCG
The DNA here is from genome assembly GCA_903970385.1 of Rhodospirillales bacterium. Taxonomy (GTDB): domain Bacteria; phylum Vulcanimicrobiota; class Vulcanimicrobiia; order Vulcanimicrobiales; family Vulcanimicrobiaceae; genus Palsa-1515. The sequence continues at coordinate 360 of CAJCIN010000107.1, forward strand.
ATCGCGTCCCGATAGCCGGGCGTGACGCCCGGCATCCCGGCCCGGGAAGCGCCGATAGCACTCAAACTCATGAGAACCCCCTTGAAACCACCATCGCGACGACGGTGCGCCGCAACTAGGGGTCGCGCCGCGTCGTCCAAGGCGGTGAGCATGAACGGAGCCCACGTGTCAGGAATCACCCGCCGCTAGCATTATGGAAAAATCCGTCTACGTCCGCGAGATGTTTGCATCGATCGCGCCTCGCTACGATGCGACCAATCGTCTCCTGACGGGCGGCGTCGACGAGCGTTGGCGTAAGCGAGCCGTGCGAGAGCTCGCGCCGCCGCAGGGCGGCCGGATCCTCGACATGTGCTGCGGCACGGGGGACCTGTCGTTCCACCTCTCGCGCACCGATCCGACGTTGCACGTCGTCGGCGCCGATTTCTGCGAGCCGATGCTCGACGGCGCGCGCAAACGGTCCGGTAAGGAAGCGAAAGGCGACGTTGCGTTCGTGACGGCGGACGTCATGGCGCTCCCGTTCGACGATGCGAGCTTCGACGGCGCGATCATGGGGTTTTCGATGCGAAACGTCGTCGACATCGTCGGCACGTTGCGAGAAGCTCGACGCGTGCTCAAACCCGGTACGCGTTTCGTGAACCTGGACGTCTCGAAGGCGCCGAACCCGCTCTTCAAGCGCGCGTTCGACGTCTATTTCTACGGCCTCGTGCCCTTGATCGGCGGTCTCGTCGGGGGCTCGAAGAGCGCGTATCGCTATCTGCCGAACTCGCTGACGAACTACCCGAACGCAGACGAACTCGCGCGGCGCTTCGCACAGGCCGGCTTCACCGGCGTCCGTTACGTCCGGCTCGGCGGCGGCGCGATCGCCGCGCACGTGGGCACGGCATGATCGACCGCAACAAGCGCGGACGGGCGGCGGCGGAAACCGATCGCGACCTGTACCGGCTCGTCGAAGACTTCTTCGAAGGCGCCTTCTCGACGGACAACGCGCTGATCACGGAAGCCGTCCGGCGCATGCTCGCCGCCGGCGGCAAACGGCTTCGGCCGCGGCTCACGCTGCTCGCCGCCGAAGCGAACGGCGCCGACGCGCGCGATCACCTTCCCCTCGCGGCGTACATGGAATTCATCCACGTCGGCACGCTGATCCACGACGACGTCGTCGACCGCGCGGAGACGCGGCGCGGCGTCAACGCGACCGCCGTCGACTTCGGGAATCGCGTGAGCGTGCTCGCGGGCGACTATCTCTTCGCGTGGATCTTCAAGAACGTCACGGCGACCTATCCGCACCCGGTGCCGCACATCCTCGCGACCACCCTCGCGGACATCACGGACGGTGAAGTGCTGCAGCACCGGGCCGTCGGCGACCTCGACGTCGGCGTCGCCGCGTACACCGAGATCGCGATCAAGAAAACCGCGTCGCTGTTCTCGGCGTCCGCCGAATGCGGCGCGATCATGGCCGGCGCGTCGCCGCTGCGCGTGAAGGCGCTCCGCGACTTCGGGCTCTACTACGGGATCGCGTTCCAGATGCTCGACGATCTCCTCGACTTCACGGCGAGCGAGTCGGAGCTCGGAAAGCCCGTCGGCAACGACCTCGTCGAGCACAAGATGACGATCCCGCTCATCCTCGCCCTCGAAGAGGCGGGCGGTGCGTTTCGGACGGCGCTCGGCCGATTCTATGAGGAGGACGGGCGCGCCGATCGGGGCGCGATCGACGAACTCGTCGCCGGCGTCGCGAGCGCCGGCGGCCTCACGAAAACGCGCGAGGCCATCGGCGGGTACGTGGAACGCGCGAAGATGTCGCTCGCCCCCCTCGGGAACGAGCCGGCCAGAGCCGAACTCGTCGCCCTCGCGGACGGCCTCGCCCGGGATAGCGCGGACCGCGCGCGGTAATATCCACGGACGCGGTAACGCGGCACGGGAAAGGTAGACGCTCATGTTCGGCAACCCAATGGAGATCGCGATCTTGGTCGGCGCCGCCGTCTTGCTCTTCGGAGCGGACCGCGTGCCGAAGCTCGCACGCGGCATCGGTCAGGCGAAGAAAGAATTCATGGTCGGTCAGGCGGAAGCGGACGTCGCCGCGGAGCGCGCCCGGGCCGAAGCCCGCGCCAGCGCGGAAGCGCAAGCGGTCAAAACGCCCACCGTCACGGAGCCGCAAGCGGCGAACGGGATCGTCGTCGGGTCGACCACCACGCCGTTCGAGCCGCCCGCCCCGCACAACTAAGTCGCGCGCTTGTTAGCGGAACGTCCGCCCGCGGTCGACGGCGATGCCGCCGCCTGGGATCAGAAAGAGATGCCGTTCACGGAGCACCTGCGGGAGCTCCGTCAGCGTCTCATCGTTTCGCTCGCCACGGTCGCCGTGCTCGCGGTCGGCCTGTTCTGGCCGTCGCAATTCGTCATCACGTGGCTCAAGAACGAATACCTCGGGAAGGCGATCCAACTCCACGCCTTCTCGCCGACCGACGTCATCTTCACGGAATTCAAGTTCTCGATCTACGGCGCGATCGTCATCGGTCTGCCCGTGCTGCTCTATCAGATCTGGATGTTCATCGTGCCCGCGTTCCATCCGCGCACGCGCCGGATCGTGTACGCGTACACGGCGCCGTCGCTCTTGCTCGCCGCGGCCGGCATCGCGTTCTGTCATTTCTTCATCATCCATCGCGTGCTGACCGCGCTGCTCGGCATCACCACGGCGATCGCCGACGAGACGTTCGGCATCGAGTCGACGATGAATCTCATTCTCCTCACGTTCCTCGTGTTCGCGCTCGTCTTTCAGACGCCGATGGTGATGCTCACGCTCGCACGCATCGGGATCATCAACGTCCCGATGTTACGGAAGAACCGTCGCTACGCGCTGATGGGCATCTTGCTCGTCGGCGGTTTTGCAGCTCCCGATGCGTCGCCCGTCACCATGATGCTCATCGCCGTTCCGATGTACGCGCTCTTCGAGGCCGGAATCTTGATCATCGCCGTCCTCGAACGATCGTGGCGACGCGAGACGAACGCGGGCTGATCGCATGTCGACGTCCGCGGCCGCACCGCACGGCCTGAATCTTCGCGAGCGCGCGACGGGTGCGATCAACGACCTGCTCGGCCAACTTTCCAACTTCTGGTTCGGGATGTCGCTCCTCGGCGTGTGGGGGCTGCTCACGCTCATCGGCGTCGTGGTCGATCAAGGCAAAGACGCGTCGTTCTACGAGCAAAACTACACGCCCGCGCTCGCGCGCGTCGTGTTGCGATTGCACCTCGACAACATCTACCATTCGCCCGCCTACCTCGGCATCGTCGGCCTGATCCTCGCGTGCATGACGCTCGCGACGTTCTGGCGCGTCATCCCGACGCGGCTGCCGCCGCTCCGCGCGATCAAGCTCGAGCACGTTCCGCTCAGCGCGACCGTGAACGTGCGCGGCGACGAGCGCACGGTACGCGAGCGTGTCGAGGCGTTCTTCGCCGCGCGCGGTTGGGAAATTCGCAAGCGCGAATTCGGCGGCGTCGAGTGGACGTTCGCCGACAAGCACAATTGGGCGCGTCGCGGCGTGCTCGTCGCGCACGTCGGCTTCGTGATCATCGCCGCCGGCACGACGCTCTATTGGGCGTTCGGCTATAGCGGCATCACGTCGGTGCTCGCGGGCTCGAGCGTCAAGATTCCGGAGAACGGGACGACGTTCACGCTCGATCGCTTCCGGTATCGCATCGATCCGATCCGGACGCGCAGCGGCATCGTCTACCAGCCGATCGACTACGTCTCAGACGTCAAGGTGACGGACAAGAGCGGCCGCACGACGGCGCGGCAGATTCGCGTCAACCATCCGCTCGACGTCGACGGGACCGACTACTATCAAGCGTCGTACGGCTTTGCGATCCCGTTCGTCGTGACGAAGGACGGCCGGCCGCTTCCGAACGCGCCGCAAGGCGCGCTCAAGGAGGGCGAAGGCTTCCAACTCGGGCGCAGCGAGCGCGCGGTGCAGTACGCGAAATTCGTCGGCACGATCGGCGCCGGCAACACGATCGGGGCCGACCCGCGGCCGAACAATCCCGGCGTTCTCCTGAACGTGTTCGACGGCAATCAGAACATCGGCAGCGTGCTCGTGCCGCTCGAACGCGGCATCGATCTCGGCAACGGCTATCGCGTCGACGCGGGCCGCTACGTGCTCTACAGCGGCATCCAATACCGTCACGATCCGGGCATTCCGCTCGTCGGCATCGGCGCGTTCGTGTTGCTCGCGGGGCTCTGCATCTCGTTCTATTTCTTGCCCGCGCGTCTGTACGTGCGCGTCGACCAGGCGGGCGACGCGTGGAACGTCGGCGTCGCCGCGACGACGGTCAAGGGCTACGATATCTACGAGGAACAATTCGAGGCGCTCGTGCGCGACCTCGAGCGCGTCGACGCCGCTCCGCGCGCCCAAACGGCGGTGCCCGCGCTCGCTTGAGCCGTGCTTCGGCGTTGCCGGGCGCGACTTTAACGGTCGACAGTCACTACGTGCTTGTCAGTACCTCATGCGCAAGGTGCGACTCTTCTCTCGTAGTGCCGGGCAGATTGACCTATCCTTGAGGTCTCCGGGTCGCTCGATCCGGGATTCGAGGGAGTCGCTTCGTGAGACCGTCCGCATCGCTCGGCACCGTATTGTTCACCGTCCTTATCGCGTCGGGGTGTTCGTCGTCGCCTTCGCCGAGCGCGGTGCCCGTCGTCGACCAGACGTCCACGTCGATGCGCGAAGCGACCTCGGCCAAGATCTATTCCGCCCGCGCGATGGCGATCGGCGTTTCCCAGCCGCTGTGTCCGCCCGCGACCGCGGGACCGAACGTCGCGTCGTGCCACATCTTGCAGCGGATGGACATCACGCCGAATCCGAGCACGATGCTCACGGCGGCCGGCATCGCGGGTTTCCATCCGAGCGATCTTCTCACGGCGTACGGCCTCTCGGGTTCGATCTCGCGCGGGGGGAATCAAACGGTTGCGGTCGTCGTGGACGGCGACAATCCGACCCTGGAACTCGATCTCGGCGTCTATCGGGCCGCCTTCGGCCTGCCGCCGTGCACGGTCCTGAACGGTTGCCTGCGATTCGTGTATCACGGGCTCTTCAAGCCGCAGCTCAATCCCGCGTGGGCCGCGGAAGCGGATCTCGACGTGCAAATGGTCTCCGCGATCTGCCCGCGGTGTAAGATCGTCGTCGCCGAGGCGCCGAACGCCACGATCGCCTCTCTCTCGGCAGCGGTCGGCGACGCGGTGGCCGCCGGCGCGACGGTCGTCAGCAACAGTTATTCGATTCCCGAGAACGCGTCGGACCGTGCGTACGAAGCGGCGTACGACGTGCCCGGCATCCCGATGACCGCCGGGGCCGGCGACAACGGCTACGGCTCGGGCTCGGCCATCAGCTTTCCCGCGGCCTCGCGCTATGTGACCGCGGTCGGCGGAACGACGCTCGACATGACCGGCGGCACCTATCGCGGTGAGGCCGTGTGGGGCGATACGGGAAGCGGCTGCAGCCGCGTGTTCGCGAAACCGAAATGGCAGACGGACGCGGGCTGCCCGATGCGCACGATCAACGATCTCGCGGTCGTCGGCGATCCGAATACCGGCGTGGCCGCGTTCGTCACCCTGCTCGGCGGTTGGAACGTGTTCGGCGGAACGAGCGTCGGCGCACCGGTCGTGGCGTCGATGTACGCGCTGGCCGGCAACGGTACGACGGCGGGCGGCGCGTCGCTCTACGCGCACGCGAGTTCGTTCCGGGAGATCGGCGGCAGCTCCGCATCGTGCTTCCCGTCGTATCTCTGCACCGCGATTCGCGGCTACAACGGGCCCGCGGGCCTCGGTACTCCGGACGGACTCGCGGCCTTCTGACATGCGGTCGATTCCGCGAACGCGGATCGAGCGTCCCTACGCATCGCGCCGTTTGCGCGAGCGCATGTATCTGCGCGCCGTGATCTTGCACGCACCGGCCGGGTACGGAAAGTCGACGCTGATCCGGGAGCTCGCGGCCGGCGGCTCGTCGATCGTCGTCGACGTCCGCGAGGGCGCGACGTTCTCGCGTTTCGCGAACGACCTCGTCGCGGCGGCGGCCGAGCTCGTCCCGGGCATCGACCGGTCGTTCGCCGGGGCGTTTTCGCGCGCGTCGCAGTCCGGCGACGTGCCGCGCACGTTCGCGCTCTGGTTCGTCCGCCAGGTCGCGGACACGCCGTGCCGCATCGTCGTGGACGGCCTCGAGCGCGCGCGCGGTTCGGTCGTCGGCACGTTCTTGCAACGCGCGATCGAGGCATCGCCGACCACGCTCACCTGGCTCGTCGCGACGCAACACCTCGAAACGATCGCCGCGAACTCATTGCTCGCGTTCGGACTCGCGACGCTCCCGATCGACGAGCACGACCTCCGGCTCCGCGCGCACGAACTCAAGTCGCTCGCCGCGGCGACGCTGCCCGCGATCGCACGCGCAGACCTCCGCACGATCGGCGAGAAAGCGGCGGGTAGTATCTCGGACGCGCACTTCTTGCTGAACGCCTACGCATGCGGCGTGCGCGAGGTCGCGGATGCGGCGGTCCCGTTCGAACGCATCTGCGAAGACGTGTTCGGCGGGCTCTCGCGCGAGCGGCAGCGCGCCATGTTACTCGCCACGCTCGTTCCGGCCGCGCTGCCCGCGGATCCCCCGTTTCTGTTCGAGACCGACGGCCGAACGATCCAGGCGTCGTTCGCGCGTTGGTTGCGCGCGCGATTCGAACGGCTCGACGCGGGCGATCGAGAGGAACTCTGCGTCTCGGCGGCCGCCGAACTCGAGCGCGTCGGCGACGTGCGCGGCGCACTCGCGCTGCTCGTCCGCGTCTCCGACGAGACCGCGACGCTACGGTGTATCGAGCGGCATGCCACGCGCGCCCTCGAACGCGAACAGTTGCACTTCCTGCACGACGCGGTGGCGAGTCTGAGCGACGAAGCGCGGCGCTCGCATCCGATCGTGCTGTCGATCCTCGCGATCGAAGCGTCGCTCGAAGCGCAAGCCGACATCGCCGAATCGCTCTTCCAAAACGCGCTCGAGTCCGCGAAGAGGAGCGGTGCGGCGTCGCAAGCGCACAGCATCCGATATTGGTACGCGTGCGAACTCGTCCGGCGCGATCGCAACGACGCGATCGCATTACTGCGCCCCGACGCCGACTTCTTCCGCGCGCGTCCGCGGCTGCGCGTCGCGATGATGTCGACGCTCGGCGTCGCGTACGCGAAAGACGGCCAACTCGACCGCGGGCAGCGTTGGGTCGATCGCGCGCTCCGCGGCGCGGCGCGCGTACCCGACGACGCGTTGCGCGCACACGTCCATCATCAGGCCTCGTACATCGCGCTCTGCGCCGAGCACGCGCACGACGCGCGACGCCTCGCGGAGTGCGCGTTGCTCTACGCGGACTCGGCCGGCGCCGCGCAGATCGCGACGGCCGCGTCGAGCGTGCTGTACGCGGTGGCCATCGATCTCGAAGACGATCTCGAGGACGCCGTGCGCCAGTTGCAACGCCTCGCGACGTACGCGGCGCGCGCGGGCAACGTCTCGGGTCAGCTCTACGCGCTCGCGGCGCTCTTCGAGGTGGAGACCGACCGCGGCAACGTGCGAGCGATCGCCGCGATCGAACGCGAGCTCGACGTGTTCGATCTCCAATACGGCGCCGCCGTGGAATCGGAAACGATCGTGCCGGCCGAAGCGATGCAACACGCGTGGCGCGGCGGATTCGAACGCGCCTATCGCATCCTCGAGGGCAGCGACGAACAGCAATTCACGGACGATCGTCGCGCGCTACGTCTCGCCGAGATCGGCCTGTACGCGGCGGCGGCGGGACACGATCGCGAAGCGCACGCGGCCGTCGCGAAAGCACTCGCGTATCTCAAGGCGGGCGATGCCGACCTGCGCACGCTGCGCGCGCGGGCGTTCGCGGCGCTCGCGCTCGTCGTGCTCGGTTCGACCGCCGACGCTCGCGAGCAGACGCGCGAACTCGACGTCGCCGCACCCGTCGCGTCGCGCAGCGCGACTCTCGCGAAAACGATCGCCGCGCTCGCCGACCGGCGCGACGGTTTTCCCGTCTCGCGCACGATCTCGCGCACGCTCGAAGAACTGCGACGTCTCGAGTGGGGCGGCATCGCGCGCGTCGTCGGCGCGTTACCGAGCCGGGCCGTCGCGGCGGTCCGCTATCACGAACACGGCGAGTCGCTCGTCTCGTGATCGCATCCAAACGCCGGCTCCCCGTCACCGTGCGCGGCGAACTCTGCGCGGCGCTCGTCGCGACGATCCCGGCGCGTCTGCGCACGTTGAACGTCGAGCTGCTCGCGGAGAGCTTCGTCGACGCGTTCGACGATCCGCGTAACGCGCGCAGGCCGCTCGCGCTCGTCGAGTGGGTCGATCGGATGTGCGACGTGCACGCCGAGGATCCGGGCGTCACGAAGATGTTCTCGAAGGCGCTGACGACGATCGAGCGGTACGCCGGATCGCGCTACACGCCGTTCGATTCGAGCGTCCCGCTGCGCACGCTCGACGACGCGATCGGAGCGATCGTCGCGAAGCATCGCGCCAAGGTTCTGCCGCCCGTGACCCGGGTCGACGAGATCGATGCCGCGATCAACGTGCTCATCCAGCGCCTCGAGCGCTCCGATCCCTTTTCCGCCGATCACTGTCGCGCCGTCGGCGCGTGGTGTACGCGGCTCGCGCGCCGCCTCTCGCTCTCCGAAAGCGTCACGACGTACGTCGGCCGCGGCGGCCTGATCCACGACGTCGGAAAGATCACGACGCCCTACGAGATCTTGCACGCGCCGCGCAAACTCACGGACGACGAGTTCGACGTGATGCGTTCGCACACGACCGCGGGCGAACGGATGATCCTCGAGTATCCGAGCCTTCGCGGCCTCGCCGTCATGGCGCGTTCGCATCACGAGCGGCTCGACGGGCGCGGCTATCCCGACCGGCTGCCGGCGGACGACATCTCCATCGAGATCCGGATCGCGACGGTCGCGGACTCGTTCAACGCGATGATCGGCCGCCGGCCCTATCGCCCGCCGATGCCGCCGGCCGCGGCGCTCGCCGAACTCGAACGCTGTGCGGGCACGCAATTCGATCCGGACGTCGTCGCCGCGATGCGCGAGGTGCTCCTCGGCCTGCAACACGACACGGAAGCCATCGTCGACGGCTGAGGACGGCGTCGCCGTCCGCTACGACGTCTGCCGGTGCGCGGGCGTCGCTACGGCGGTACCGTGGGGAAATGAACGCGCGGGGCCGCTCGTTCGCGGTCGCCGCGGCGGGCGCGACGGCGTTCGTCGACATGTACGCGACCCAGCCGTTGCTGCCGGATCTCCGCGTCGCGTTCGGCGCGAGCGAGGCGCACGTCGCGGCCACGATCTCGTCGCTGACCTTCGCCGTGGCGATCGCGGCGCCGTTCGTCGGGCCGCTCGCGGACGCGATCGGCCGCAAGCGCGTGATCGTCACGGCGATCTTCGCGCTCGCACTCGTCACGTTCGGCGCATCGCACGCGCGCTCGATCGGCGAGCTGATCGCGTGGCGATTCGCGCAGGGTCTGGTCATGCCGGGCATCTTCGCCACGACGCTCGCGTACATCGCCGAAGAATATCCGACGGAGTCGGCGGGGAGCGGCGTCGCCGCCTACATCGGCGGCAACGTGCTCGGCGGCTGGGCGGGACGCTACCTGAGCGCGATCGTCGCCGCGCACGCATCGTGGCAGGTCGCGTTCGTCGCGCTCGGCGCGCTCAACGTGCTCGGCGGCGCCGTCGTCCTCGCACTTCTGCCGTCGTCGGCGCGCTTCGTTCGCCGCGCGTCGTTCCGCGGCGCGCTCGTCGCGATGCGCGGCTTCTTGACCGACCCGCGGATGCTCGCCACGTACGCGGTCGGGGGCTGCATCCTCTTCACGCTCGTCGCCGCGTTCACGTTCGGCACGTTCTACCTCGCCGGGCCGCCGTTCGGGCTCGGCACGGCCGAGATCGGCAACGTCTTCTGCGTGTATCTCTTCGGCGCGATCGCGACGCCGCTCTCGGGGCGCCTCATCGATCGTTTCGGAAACCGGACCACGGTCTTGCTCGCCCTCGCTTTGTCCGCGACCGGTATCCTCGCGACGCTGTTGCCCGCGCTCGCGGCCGTGGTGATCGGCCTCGCGCTCATGTCGACGGGCGTCTTCATCGCGCAGGCGGCCTCGCAGAGCTACATCGGCCGCATCGCGGGCGGCAGCCGCAGCACCGCGGCGGCGCTCTACCTCACGATCTACTACGCCGGCGGCGGCCTCGGAGCGATCGTTCCGGCCTGGACCTGGGTCCATGCGGGCTGGCCGCCCACCGTCGGAATCGTGGTGGGCTTCCAGGCGCTCGCCGCCGCCTTCGCGTTCTTCGGCTGGCAAGGCCCGGTGAAGCGGGGACGCCGAAGTGCGGATATGACCTCTGCTGCTGCGGCCGGGGCGGCCACCACGATAGGATAGCGGGCACGACGCCCCCGAGGACTTCGACATGAACACGGATCAGCTACTCATCGTCATCGCGATCTCCGCGTACATCATGAGCACGCTCGCGCTCTTCACGTACTTTCTGTCGCGCGAGCGGCTTCCGAAGCTGATCGGCATTCCGTTCGCCTTCATCGGCTGCGGCATGCAATTCGTCGAACTCGTGTACCGCTATCAAACGAGCCACATCTGGCCGCTCACGAACCTGTACGGATCGCTCTCGCTGTTCGCGGCGATGAGCGTGCTGATCTTCATCGTCTTCGCGATCCGCTACGATCTGTGGTTCATCGGCGGCTTCGTGCAGGCGCTGTCGGCGAGCTTCCTCGCGTATGCGCTCACCTGGAACGAGGGCTATCTGCCCGCGGTGCCCGCGCTGCAATCGTACTGGATCAAGATCCACGTGCCGCTCGTCGTCTCGTCGTACGCCGCCTTCATGGTCGCGGCCGTCACGTCGATTCTCTACCTGATCAAATACTACGGCGAGAAATCGCTCGAGCGCCGC
>CAJCIN010000108.1 GCA_903970385.1 Rhodospirillales bacterium
CACTGCCGACGACGATCGCGGATGCTCAGACGAAGCAAGTCGCCCTCCTCTCCGCGCACGACGTGCCGATTCGCAAGACGCTCGAGGTGCGTGGTTCCGATGTCTATTATTCGAACGCCAACGCCGACCTCGGGGCGAAACTACCGGTCGGCGTGTATATCACGTTCGCGAACAAAGGCGGCGACCTCGGCATCCCGCTGCCCGGTGGCCTCGTACGGCTGTACAAAAACGATAGCCGCGGCACGTCCCAGTTCCTCGGATCCGATCGGATCGATCACACACCGAAGAACGAGGACGTGCGCCTGCACGTCGGAGATTCGTTCGACGTGACCGCGAATAAGAAGCAGACGAACTTCACGGCGCTCGGCGGTTGTGAGTTCCGCAGCTCGTACGACGTACGCCTCGCCAATGCGAAGGACGTCGATCAATCGGTCGACGTCGTCGAGCCGATCCCGGGCGAATGGACGATCCTCTCCGAGAACGTCCCGCATCGCAAGACATCGAGCGCGACCGCGACGTGGCACCTGACCGTGCCCGCCGATTCGAATGCGACGCTCACGTATCGCGCGCGCGTAACGTTGTGCTTCTGATGCAGACGACGGCAGCGTTCGCGCTCATGCACCTCAACCTCGACGTGCGCGATCTCGACGTGTCGGAGCGCTTCTATCGCGACGTGCTCGGGATGCCGATCGAACGTCGCGAGGCGTCGCTCGCGATCCGTCAGCCCGGCTTCTTTCTCGTGCTCGCGCGCGGCGAGCCGAAGATGGGCGGCTCGTTCCATTTCGGCTTTCGCGTCGCGACGAAACCCGACGTCGACGCGTGGTTCGCGCGGCTGCGCGATGCCGGCGTGCCGATCGTGAACGAGCCCGCCAGTGCGGGCACGGTCTACGTCGGCCGCGTGTGCGATCCGGACGGCTACGGCATCGAAATCTACGCGGAGGCGGCGGCCGGCTAGGCCTCGACGACGATCCCGGTGCCCGGCTCGACGCCGCCGATCACCGCGTCGAGATCGCCCGACGCTCGAAGCGCTTCCAGCAGGCGCGGCAGGCCGTCGGGCGGCACGGCGATCAGCAGTCCGCCGCTCGTCTGCGCGTCGCTGAAGATGAGCCGGTCCGCGTCCGATACGCCGCTCGCGAACTCCGTGAACGTCGCATGCTCGGCCGCGTTCGCGCGGCTGCCGCCCGGCGCGATGCCGCGCGTCAGCATCTCGCGCGCGAGCTCGTAGACGGGCACGAGCTTCGCGGATAGGCGCAAGCGCACGTCGCTCGCTCGCGCGATCTCGCCCGCGTGGCCGAGCAAGCCGAAGCCGGTCACGTCGGTCGCCGCATGCGCGCCCGCCGCGAGCATCGCCGCGGACGCGGCCGCGTTGAGGCGCGCCATCCAGCGCACCGCCTCCGCGATCTGCGCCTCGTCGATCGCGCCCTTCTTGAGTGCGCTCGCGAGGATCCCCGTCCCGATGGGCTTCGTGAGCACGAGCGCGTCGCCGGGCCGCGCGCCGGCGTTCGAGACGATGCGATCCGGATGCACCGTGCCCGTCACGGCCATGCCGTATTTCGGCTCGTCGTCCTCGACGGTGTGCCCGCCGAGGATCGCCACGCCCGCCTCGGCCGCCGTCGCGGCGCCGCCGGCGAGGATGCGGCCGAGCACGTCCGGGCCGAGCTTCTCCATCGGATACGCCGCGACGTTGAGTGCCGTGAGCGGCGTGCCGCCCATCGCGTAGACGTCCGAGAGCGCGTTCGCCGCCGCGATGCGGCCGAAGTCGAACGGGTCGTCGACGACGGGCGTGAAGAAGTCGACCGTCTGGACGAGCGCGAGATCGTCACGGAGCTTGTAGACCCCGGCGTCGTCGCTCGTGGCGAAGCCGATCAAAACGTTCGGGTCGAAGGGGACGGTCAAGCCGCGCAAGACCTGCGCGAGGTCGGCGCTACCGACTTTGCTCGCTCAACCGCCGCCCGTCGTCATCGCCGTGAGGCGAACCCGCTCGTGCGAACTCATCCGGTTGCCTGCGGATTTTCGGGCGGAGACCCCTGCCGTCGCGCGCCGAAAGCGCGCGTGTTACGATACGGAAGACATGCGCAAGCAACTGCTGTTCATCCCGGGCCCGGTGACGTGCGCCCCCGCGATCCTCGAAGCGATGGCGACGCCGATGATCGATCATCGCGGCCCCGAATTCGCGCGCCTGATCGCCCGCATCGAGACCGGCATGAAGCCGATCTTCGGCACGCAGGGCGACGTCGTCGTGCTCGGGTCGTCCGGGACGGGCGGCCTCGAAGCCGCCGTTTCGAGCGCGTTCTCGCCCGGGCAGAAAGTGCTCGCGTGCCCCGTCGGCGTGTTCGGCAAGCGGCTCGCGAAGATCGCGTCGACGTTCGGGCTCGACGTCGAGGTGCTCGAGACGCCGTTCGGTAGCGCCGTCGATCCGCGCGCCCTCGCGACGCGTCTGCGTGCCGATACGTCGCACGAGATCGCCGGCATCTTGCTCACGCACAACGAGACCTCGACGGGCGTGCAGAACGACATGGCCGCGCTGGCCGCCGCGATCGGCACGCATCCCGCGACGACGATCGTCGACTCCGTCAGCGGCCTCGGCGCGTCGGCGTTCGAGATGGACGCGTGGAAGTTCGACATCGTCGTCACGGCCTCGCAGAAGGCGCTCGCCGTACCGCCCGGCGCGGCGATGGTCGCGATCGGAACGCGCGGCTGGAAGCGGATCGAAAAGGCGACGTGTCCGAGCTTCTATCTCGACTTGCGGCGCGCGCGCGAGTTCGCCGTGCTCGGCCAGACGCCGTGGACGCCGCCCGTTTCGATCGCCTACGCGCTCGACGTCGCGATCGATCGCTACCACACGGACGGCGCGTCGAACGTGTACGCGCGGCACGACCGGTACGCGCGCGCGATGCGCGCGTTCGCGGAAGCGGCCGGCATCGAACTCTTCTCACAGCCGGGCGCGCACTCGGTGACGGTCGTCGCGATGAAGGTGCCCGCGGGCATCGACGTGTCCGCGATTCGCGGCGCGCTGCGCGACCGCTACGGCGTCATCCTCGGCGGCGGCCAAGCCGAACTCAAAGGCAAGATCGTCCGCATGGGTACGATGGGCGATCTCGGCGCGGACGACGTCGGCTTCGGCATCGATTCGTTCGCGTCGGTCTTGCGCGAACACGGCCACGCGGCCGCGAATGCGGCGGCCGTCGACGCGGCGCGCGCGATCCTCGACACGACGCTCGTCGCCGCGGGCTGAAGCCCATGCAGCGGTTCGTCTTCTCGCTCTTCGTCGCGTTTGCGTGCGTCGTGCCGAACGGCGTCCGCGCACAGAACGCGACGGCGCCGGTACCGCCGGCCCTCGCCCCGTCCGCCGCGCCATCGTCATCGCCCGAGCCGTCGCCGACGCCGCCGTACAACCGCATCGGCTTCCGCGGCATCGGGCCCGCGGTCGCCGGCGGCCGCGTCACCTCGGTCGTCGGCGTTGCGGACGATCCGAAACTGTACTATCTCGGTTCGGCCGGCGGCGGCGTCTGGAAGACGCAGAACGGCGGCGCGACGTGGAAGCCCGTATTCGACGCGCAAGACGTCGCGTCGATCGGCGCCGTCGCGGTCGATCCGCGCGATCACGACATCGTGTGGGTCGGAACGGGCGAGACGAATCCGCGGAACGACGTGACCTGGGGCGACGGCATCTATCGCTCGGCGAACGGCGGGAAGACCTGGACGAACCTCGGCCTGGCAGATACGAAGTACATCGCGTCGATCGCGATCGATCCGCACGACTCGAACAAGGTCGTCGTCGGCGCGCTCGGCGACGTCTTCGCCGATTCGCCCGATCGCGGCGTGTTCCGAACGACGGACGGCGGCAAGACATGGACGAAAACGCTCTACGTCGGCCCGCGTAGCGGCGTCTCCGAACTCGTCGCGGATCCGGTCGACCCGAACGTCATGTACGCGGGCATCTGGCACTTTCAACGCCGCCCGTGGACCTTCGAGTCGGGCGGCGTCGACGACGGCATCTACAAATCGACCGATGCGGGCGCCACGTGGACGCAGCTACGCGGGCACGGGCTCCCGGAAGGCATGCTCGGGCGTATCGGTCTCGCCGTCGCACCGTCGAACCATCATCGCGTCTACGCCCTGATCGAATCCCAAACGGCCGGCATCCTATGGCGTTCGGACGACGACGGCGCGAACTGGACGCTCGCGACGAAAAATACGCTCGTCGATCAGCGGTTCTTCTATTTCTCGCATCTGCGCGTCGATCCGGCGAATGCCGATCACGTCTACGGCGTCTCCGAAGAACTCTCCGAATCGAAAGACGCCGGGAAGACGTTCAAGTCGATCGCCGAGGGCGTTCACGTCGACTACCACGACATGTGGATCGCGCCGAATGACTCGAAACGCATGATCGTCGGCGAGGACGGCGGCTACGCGATCTCGCTCGACGGCTCGGCGTGGGCGTTCTCGCGCAACGTCCCGATCGCGCAGATCTATCACATCGGCTACGACGATCGCAATCCGTACAGCCTCTGCGTCGGGCTGCAAGACAACAACGGCTTCTGCGGCCCGTCGAACAGTTTGCGTTCCGACGGTATTCCCGACGAAGCGTGGGATCGCGTCGTGGGCGGCGACGGTCAGTGGGCGTGGCCCGATCCGCGCGATCCGAACCTCGTGTGGACGGATCTGCAAGACGGCCGGCTGTTGCTGTACGATCGCGCCGCGCAGCGATCGCGCCCGATCCTCGCGCATATCGCGACCGCGGCGCAGAACTTCTCGCCCGCGACGCTCGCATATCGTTTCAATTGGGGTTCGCCGATCGCGTTCGATCCGTTCGATCGCACCGTCGGGTATTTCGGCGGCAACGTCGTCTTCGCGACACGCGATCGCGGAACCACGTGGAAGCCGATCTCGCCCGACCTCACGCGCAACGACAAGGCGCATCAGATCCCGTCCGGCGGTCCGCTCGCGCTCGACAACACGGGTGCCGAAGCCACGGATACGCTCCTCGATATCGAGCCGTCGACCCTCACGCGCGGCGAGATCTGGACGGGCAGCGACGACGGGCTCGTCGAGCTGACGCGCGACGGCGGGACGCATTGGACGAACGTCACCCCTCCCGGCGTCCCGCGCGACGGACGCGCCGAAGTCGTCGCGCCGTCGGCCGTCGCGCGCGGCACGGCGTACGTCGTGATCGACCGTCATTATTTCGGCGATCACACGCCGTACGTGTTCGTCACGCACGACGACGGACGATCGTGGACGTCGATCGCTTCGGGTCTGCCGATGCAAGAAGCGCGCGCGATTCGGCCCGACACGCGGAACGCGCACCTCGTCTATCTCGGGCTCGAGAATTCGTTCTGGCTCTCCTACGACGACGGCGCACACTGGCGTAAGGCCACCCTCGGGTTGCCGACGACGGCGTCGTACGACATTCGGATCCAACCGCATTGGAACGACTTGATCGTGGCCACGCACGGGCGCGGCGCGTACGTCCTCGACGATCTCACGCCGATCCAGCAATTGCCGCGCGCCGAGGCCGCGGGTACGATGCTGTTCGCTCCACGCACCGCGTATCTGTACGCGTTGCACGCGAACGACGAAGGCCTCTACACGCGCTTCGCGGGCAAGAATCCGCCGCCGGGTGCGCTCGTCTCGTTCTATCAGTCACGACCCGCGCCGCAGCCGCCCGAGATCACGATCCTCGACGCGGCGGGCCGTACCGTGCGGACGATTCGAGGCACGCATCGTGTCGACGGCAAGGACGTTCCGCTCGTCACGAATTTCGCCGGGATCAACCGGGTCGCGTGGGATCTCCACGAGGACGGTCCGGTTCGCTGGGACGGCGCGGCGAAAGACGACTTCAAGGGGCCGCGTTCGGGCGCGACCGTCGTGCCGGGGCGCTACACCGTGCGCGTGACGCTCGCCGGTCATACGTATTCCGAGCCGCTCGTCGTCGCCGAAGATCCGCGCGTCCACATCTCGCAGGACGCATTCGTTGCGATGCACCGGATCGCGGCCGCGCAATTCCGCACGTTCTCGTCGATCGACGCCGCGCTCAACCGGCTCGACGCGTACGTCGTGTCGGCGCGCGCGCGCGCGACTGCGGCTCCGGCGCTCGCGCCGATGCTCGAAGCGTTACGCACGCACGCGCTCGCGCTGCGGTCGAAGCTTACGGCCGATTTCACGAACGACGAGGATAGCATCGGCCGGCCCGGTGCCGTGCGCGAAGACGTCGAGGGCACGCTCAATTTCGGTTCGGCACCCGTCAACGCGGCGGCGCTGACGTACGAACGAGAGGTCGACGCGACCGCCGCGCGCGTACTCGCCGACGTGGCGACCTTCGAGCGCACCGACGTTGCGACGGCGAACGCGGCGCTGGTCCGGGCGGGCGACGCGCCGCTGCAGACGTCGGGCGCGAAACGCGTCGACGTTACGGGAACGGCCGCAGCGGACGACGACGACGGCGACGGCGCGGGTGAAGGCGACTAACGCGTAGGCGACCTCGGGCCACGGCTCTCGCTCGCGACCGTCCGCGTCACCGCGATGCCCATCAGGGCGGCTTCCGGTCGGCCGTCAGCCGATACCGTTGGCGTCACGTCGTGCTCGACCATGGCGGCGTCGTCGTCGTGTCGACTTCACCGGACGCCATGAGGCGGCCGAGCAGCAGATAGTAGTAGAGCATCCCGCGCTCGTCGCCGAGTGCCTCGAGTAACGCGTCGAGATCCGTCTCGGGGCCGCCGAGCGATGCGATCAGGCGCGCGACGCCGCTGTCGTTCATCGGGAACTGATCGATGCGCGCGAGACCGCGCAAGAGGATGACGGCCGCCGTCCACGGCCCGATGCCCCGAATCGTGCAGAGAAGCGCCGATGCATCCGCCGTCGAGCGCTCTTCGAGCATCGGCTCGTCGAGCCGGCCCTCGGCGAGCGCCGTCGCGACCGCGCGCAACGCCGCGATCTTCGCGAAACTCAGACCCGCCGTACGCAACGTCGCGTCGTTCGCCGCGAGCACGACGTCCGGCGGCGGGAACGCATACACGGTCGCGCCGTCGTAAGCGATCGGCTCGACCAGCGCGATGATGATGCGTCGGAGCACCGCGGTCGCCGCGAACAGGCTGACCGCTTGGAACACGATCGCATTCACGCACGCTTCCCACAGCGTCGCATAGCGCGGCGCGCGCACGCCGCGCGTCGCACCGACGATCGTGTCGAGCCACGGAATCGCGCGCGCCGCGCGTTCGAAGCGCGGCGCCCGTGCGTCCGTGCCGAGCATGCGCCGGACGAGCGCGATGTCGCGTGGAACGTCGACGTCGAGCCCGTCGAACGAGACGCCGAGCGTCGTCGCATCGAGCTGCCGCACGGCGACTGCCGACGGCGCCGCGCCGCCGGGAAACGCGCGCACGTAGGCGCCGCTCGGCGAGGTTACGTCGACGACGTTCGTGGAGAAGCGCCGCAAGATCGCGACGGTGAAATCGAGTCGATACGGCGCTTCGACGGCGATCCGATGCACGGGCGTGCTAGACGCGGTGCTGGTTGAGGATCGGCTCGCCGTACGGACGCATGAAGACCGGCAACTTGCCGCGGACCTGTTCGTCGAGCCAGGCATCCGGCATCTGGAGCATCGCCACCAGTTGCGAGCGGTGGAGATCGCCGCGGACGTCGCGGGGAAGCGGGAAGAAGAGCGCGACGTACAGCAGCGCCCACGAATAGACGCAGCCTTTTGCAAATCCGACGACGCCGCCGAGCAGCGTGTTCGCGATGTTGAGGAGCGGAAGCTTCGCGATCGTCGAGAGCGCCGCGCCGAGCACGTAGACGATCGCGTACGCGAGCGCGCCGTACAGCAGCATGCCGACGACGTGCGCGGCCGGCGGAGCGAGCCGGCCATGGTCGCGCACGAAGCCGTCGAACGTGCCGGCGTACGAGAACGCCGCCGTGATGCCGACGAGGAGCGCGAGCGCGCCCGTCAACTCGCCGACCATGCCGCGCTTGATGCCCTTGAGCGTGGTGACGAGCACGACGATCGCGATCACGATGTCGGGCCACGCGATCGTCACGCGCGGATCGCCGCGCCGCACCGGTCGCGCAGCGACGTCAGGATCGCATCGACGTGCGCGTCGGCCTCCGCGTCGGTCAACGTCGCATCCGGCCGTTGCAACGTGATGCGCACGGCGACGCTCTTCTTGTCGTCGCCGACCTGCGGACCGCGATATTCGTCGAACACGCGCACGTCGACGAGCGCGCCGTTTCCGCCCGCGCGCGCGGCGCGTTCGATGTCCGCCGCGGGAACGGCCGGCGCCACGACGATCGCGATGTCGCGCGAGAGCGCCGGATACTTCGACGGCGCGGCGTAGCGCGGCACGCGATACGCGGGCAACTCGGCGAAGCGCATGCGTCCGACGTAGACGCGGGCCTCGACGCCGAATGCGGCGAGCACGCGCGGGTCGACGGCGCCGACGACGGCGACACACGAGCCGTCGACGTCGAGCGTCGCCGTCTTGCCGGGATGCCAGCCGGCTTCGCTCGTCGCCGTCGCCGCGGCATCGCGGCCCGTGAGCGCGCGCAGCAGCGCGAGCGATTCGCCCTTGAACGTCGTGAAGCCGGAGTCGCGCCATGCGGGTTCGTCCGCGCGCGGCAACGCGCAGAGCCACGCCGCCTGCGACGATTCCGTCGCCGGGTCGCCGCCGGCGAAAACGTCGCCGATCTCGAAAATGCGATACGGCGCATCGCCCGCGTGCCGCGCGGCGAGCTCGAGCAGCGCCGGCGCGAGCGAGAAGCGCAGGTAACGCTGCTCTTCGCTGAGCGGATTGCGAATCTCGACGACCGGTTCCGCGAGCGCGACGCCCGCGCGTTCGTAGCGCTCGCGAACGGCGGCGGATTGCAACGACATCGTGAACGCTTCGCGATAACCGAGCGCCGCGAGCGCGTGCGCGGTGCGGCTTTGCGCGCGATACGCCGCGCTCGAGACCGCGTGCTCGAGCACCGCTGGCACGGCCGCGACGATGCGATCGTAGCCGACGACGCGCGCGATCTCTTCGACGAGATCTTCGGCGATGCGCACGTCGTTGCGCCAGAACGGCGGCACGGCCTCGATCGCGTCGCCGTCCGTCGTCACGGCGAAACCGAGGCTGCGCAACGCGGCGGCGGCTTCCGCGCTCGATATCGCGACGCCGAGGAGCGCCGCGACGCGCGCGGGCGTGACCGCGATCGGCGCGTGCGCGTCGTCGGCCGCGCCGACGGCGAACGGCGCGTGCACGCTCGCGCCTTCGGCCTGCAGCAGGTGCGCCGCGCGCGCGGCGCCCCACGTGGAGAGCCCGAGCGGAAGACCTTTCTCGTGGCGGCTCGACGCTTCGGTACGCAGGCCGAGCGCGACGCTCATGCGGCGGATACGCGGACCCGAGAACGTCGCCGCTTCGAGCAAGATCTCGCGCGTCGACGCGCTCACTTCGCTCGCCGCGGCGCCTTTTAGCCCGGCGATGCACTGGGGTTCGGCGTCGTCGGCGATCACGAGGAAGCGCTCGTCGAGCGTGCGTTCCGCGTCGTCGAGCGTGCGCATCGGCTCGCCCGCGCGCGCGTCGCGCACGACGAGCGCGCGACCCGCGAGCCGATCGTAATCGTAGAAATGCAGCGGCTGCGCCGTCTCGAGCATCACGAAGTTCGAGACGTCGACGAGATTGTCGATCGGGCGTTGACCCGCGAGCGCGAGCCGAACCCGCATCCAAAAGGGTGCGGGACGGACGGTGAGGTTCGAGAAGCGCTGCGCGACGAACCGTTTGCAATCCGCGCTTTCGATCGTCACCCGCGCGTCGGGCGCGCGCGTCTCGACGGTCGCATCGGTCGCCGGCTCGCGGATCGCCGTGCCGAGCGAGGCGGAGAGCTCGCGCGCGAGGCCGACGATCGACATCGCGTCGACGCGATTCGCCGTCACTTCGACGTCGAGCACGTCGTCATTGAGCCGGTAAAGCTCGACGAAATCCGCGCCGATCGGAACGTCGTGTTCGATGTGCAAGATGCCGTCGTCGAACCAGGCGGCTTCGAGCCCGATCTCTTCGGCCGAACACAGCATGCCTTCCGACGCGATGCCGCGCATCTTCCGCGGCCCGATCGTCAAGCCGACGAGCTCGGCACCGATCGTCGCGACGGGCACGACGTCGCCGGTCGCAACGTTCGTCGCCGCGGTCGCGATCGTCAGCGTGCGTTCGCCGCCGACGTCGACGGTGCACACCTGCAGACGATCGGCGTCGGGATGCTTCTCGACGCGCGCGAGCCGCCCGACGACGACGCCCGACAGGCGCGGCCGGCGTTCGATGTGGTCCACGGGAAACCCGAGCGTCGCGAGGCGCGCCGCGACGTCGTCCGTCGAGAGGGTCAGATCGAGGTAGTCGCGCAGCCACGCGATCGGAAGTTTCATGACCTTACCTTATGCCAACCGCGCGAGGACGCGCGGATCGTTTTCGAAGAGCACGCGGATGTCGTCGACGTCCTGACGGACCATCGCGATGCGCTCGATGCCGACGCCGAACGCCCAGCCCGTCACCTGCGCCGGATCGTACCCCGACTCGCGCAACACGTTCGGATGCACCATGCCCGAGCCGCCGATCTCGATCCAGCCGGAACCGCCGCACGTTCTGCACCCGCCGCCGCCGCAACCCGGACACGTCGTATCGACCTCGGCGCTCGGTTCCGTGAACGGAAAGAACGACGGGCGGAAACGCACCGCCTGCCGCGGCCCGAAGAGTTCGCGGAACAAACCCTCGAGCACGCCCTTGAGGTGGCCGAGATGGATGCCGGGTGCGACGAGCAAGCCTTCGATCTGATGGAACATCGGCGAGTGCCGCGCGTCGATCGCGTCGCGGCGATACGCTTTCCCCGGCACGACGATCGCGACGGGCGCCGGATGCTCGCGCATCGTGCGGACCTGCATCGGCGACGTGTGCGTGCGCAAGAGGGAGCCCGGCGCGAGGTAGAACGAATCGAGTCCCTCGCGCGCCGGATGATCTGCCGGAATGTTCAGCGCGTCGAAATTATAGTATTCCGTTTCGATCTCGTTGCCGAGCACGACCGCGAATCCGCGACGCTCGAAGTACCCGCACGCGTCTTCCATCGCGCGACGGATCGGATGCAGCGAGCCCGTGTTCGGCGTGCCGCCCGGAAACGTGACGTCGATCGTCGTCTGCAACGCGCGTTCGAGTTCGCGCGATGCGAGCGCGCGCGCGGCATCGGCGAGCGACGCTTCGAGATCCGCGACCGCCGCGTTGATCGTCTTGCCGGCTTCGGGCCGCTCGGGCGGCGGCAACGTGCCGATGGAGCGCCGGACGTTCGTGATCTCGCCGCTGCGACCGAGAAATCGCACGCGCACGTTCTCGAGCGATGCATCGTCGCGCGCGTCCGCCACGGCAGCGCGTAAGCGCGCGCCGAGTGCGGCGAGTTCGTCGTCTAGTCTTCCGATCTCCGTAAGCTCCGTCCGGTCCGGGTGAAAATATGAACGCCCGGCCGATTCGGCCGGGCGTTCGTAACATCTTTGTCGTGGGTTCTAGGATGCGCGATTAACTACTAGCCGGGGACTGGTTGACTTGACGATACATCAGGTAGGCGTAGATCGATCCGGTGTTCGCGAACAGTTTCCAGAAGCGGTCGTGTGTGCGCATCAGTCGGCGTGTACCCTTCTCAAGATTGTTGTCGCGGCCAAGCCGCCCAGACTTCGGCGAGTATAGCATAGGGTCAGGGGACCGCCAAGTCTTGACAGAGCAAGGATTTGCGGCGCTCAGGGCTCCGAAATCGTACGCCCGAATCGTTGCGAAAAAGCGTAAAATATGATACCGCCGGCGACCGCCGCATTGAGGCTTTCGCCGCCGCCGGGCTGCGGGATCGTGACCGTGCGGTCCCATGCGGGCAACGCGTCGCGGACTCCGTGGCGCTCGTTGCCGACGGCGATGACCGTCCGGGCCGAAAACGTGAATCCGGGGAGCGGCTCGCCCTCGCGACCCGCGGCCACGAGCTCGTAGCCGGCGTCGCGTGCCGCGGCTGACAGCGCCGGCCCGTCGGCGATCGCGATCCGCATCCGGAACAGGGCGCCCATCGTGGCGCGGACGACCTTCGGGTTGTGCGGCTCGACGGCGTCCCCGACGAAGACGGCCGCGGTGATGCCGAAGATCTCGGCGGCTCGCAGCAGCGTTCCCGCGTTGCCCGGATCGGAGACGCCGGCGAGTGCGACGACCGCCCCGCCGTCGAGCAGCACCGCCGCGGACGCGAGCCGGAGCGGGAGGACCGCGAGGATGCCGGGCGGCGTCTCGAGATCGGAGATGCGGGCCATCGCCTTGTCGGGGATCACGAACGTCCGGTCGGCCCAGGCGGCGCGCTGCCGCGCTTCGAGCGCCGCCTCGCCTCGTTCGGTCACGTAGATGCTCTCGGGCGCGAGCCCGGCCGCCTCCGCCTCGCCGAGCATCGTCGGGCCCTCGACGGCGAAGCGACGCTGGTCCGCGCGTCCGGCTTTCGTGCGCAGCGCGCGCACGGCGTCCAGCTTCGGCGAGTGGGCGCCGAGAATCGTGCTCATGGCCGGTTCGTTCGACGCGACGCGCGTAGGATTACCCCGCCGCGACGGTCGAGCTATGCTTCGTGGGTTCGCGCGTGCTCGAAGGAGCGTTCATCGGCGTCATCATGGTCGCGGTCTTGTTCGGCGGCCGGTCGTGGCTCGTCGACGTTTCGCAGTTCCACGGCATCGCGATCGCGGTGCTCGGAGCGATCGCGCTCGTCGTCGTCTACGCGTTCCGCTCCAACTATCTACGCGGCGGCCCCACGGCGCGCTTGCACGCGACGCGCGACGCCGCGTTCCTCGCCGCCGTCGCGAGCGCGATCGCGTTCGTCGCGGCGCCGGCACGCTGGTCGCTTGGTGCGACGGTCGCCGCCGTCGAATTCGCCCTCGTCGTGGAGTTGATGACGCGTTTCGTCCCGCCCCCGCCCATCGCACCCGGAGACGGCTCCGGCCGGTGAAGGTTTACGGATCGGAAAAGATCTACGCCGGTCGCGTGATCGACCTGCGCGTCGACGAGATCGATCAGCTTCGCGGCGGCGGCCGCCGGAAGGTCGAGGTCGTGGAGCACGTCGGCGGCGTTTGCGTGATCGCGCGGCCCACGCCCGCCGAGATCGTGCTCGTGAAGCAGCACCGTCACGCGGTCGACACCGATCTGTGGGAGGTGCCGGCCGGAATGATCGAGCGCGGCGAGCCGCCGATCGAGACCGCGCGGCGCGAGCTCATCGAGGAGACCGGCTATCGGGCGGAGAGCCTGCGCTTCCTCTGGAGCATCTACACGACGCCCGGATTCTGCACCGAACGGATCTATTTCTTTGCCGCCGAGGGCCTCACGCCGGGCGAGGCGCAGCCGGAGGACGACGAGCAGTTCGAGCTGCGCACCTGGTCGCTCGACGATGCGTGGGCGCTCGTCGAGCGCGACGAATTGCGCGACGCGAAAACGCAGGTCGCGCTCGCGTGGGCCCGCTCGCAGCCGTCATGATCCTCGCGGCCGAAAACGTCGTCGACCTGCAATTCTTTCTCATGGACGCCGCGAAGCAGTTCGCGGCATCGGCCGGCGCCGACGCCTCCGCGTCGGGAGAGCTCCTCACGAACGCCGCCGCGCTGGATTACGCGCTGCTGCTGTCGTCGCAGCATGCCGACGAACCGATCGACGACGACTCGGCCGTCGGCATGTCGGTTCGCGACACGATGACGCGGGCGGCCAACGTCGCGCTCGACTTCGTCGAGATCGTCCTACGCTCGCCCGACGACGTCTTCGACGCGTTCGTCGAGCGTCACGTGCGAGCGGGCGGACCCTTCGAGGTGATCAAGGAGCTCCGCGACCGCGGCGTCGCCTCGGGCGACGATCTCGCGTTTCGCATGCTCACGATCGCGAACGATCTGATCGAGCGGCGCCGTCGGCGCCGTCGCCGCTGACCTAAGCGGCGTTACGCGTCGAGTTCGAGTTGACTTTGAGGCGCTCCATCATGTCGTGCGACGGCAGCTTGACGTTGCTCGCGAGCTTGAGCCACGCCATCGTCTTGATCGTGAGCCACGTGAGGTCGAACTCGAACCAGCGCAGTCCGTGGCGCGCCGAGAACGGGAACGCGTGATGGTTGTTGTGCCAGCCCTCGCCGAACGTGAGGAGCGCGACCCACCAGCTGTTCGTCGAGCGATCGCCCGTACGGTACGTTTGGTATCCGACCGCGTGTGACGCGCTGTTGACGAGCCACGTGCAGTGGTACGTGAACACGAGGCGAGCGAAGATTCCCCAGATGACCCACGACCAGCCGCCGACGAGCAAGAACACGACGGCGAGCGCGACGGTCATGAGCACGTTGTACTTCTCGATGAAGCGCATGCCGGGATCTTTGACGAGATCCGGAGCCCAGCGAGCGCGATCTTCCGGCGCGACGCGATCTTGGTTCGTGCGGAACAGCCACTCGATGTGCGCCCACGGCATGCCTCTGTGCGAGTTGTGCGGGTCGCCGTCTTTGTCGGTATGTGCGTGATGCGCGCGATGCTGCGCGACCCATTCGATCGGACCGCCCTGCAGGGCGAGGACGCCGACGATCGTCAGCGCGTACTCGACCGGTTTCGGAACGACGAGGCTTCGGTGGGTAAGCAAGCGGTGATACGCGAGCGTGATGCCGCCGCCGGTGAGGATGTAGAAGACGACCGCCACCCCGACCGCCGACCACGAGAAGAACATCGGCAGAAAGACACCCAAGGCCCCGATGTGGATCAGGAGCAACGCGATGCCCACGGGATAATCGCGTTTCTTCGGAATGCTGGGGGCCGGGGTCGTCGTCGCCATACTAGTCCTCTCGGACGGAATCGTGTGTGCGTTTATGAGACGTACGCACGGATACAAAGGTTTGCATTGCAAAGCCTTTTGCGAACGTCTCGCTGCGCAAAGGTCGTGCTAAGAAGCGATCGGGCGTGAAGCCTGGGCTTCGAGCTGTGCCTTCGCGACGGCGAGCAACGAATCGAACGCTGCGGCATCGCTCACGGCGAGATCGGCCAGCGCTTTGCGATTCAGGGTGACGCCGCTCTTCTTGAGACCGTCGATCAACCGCGAATACGAAAGGCCTTCACGGCGTGCTGCCGCGTTGATGCGGCTGATCCACAGCGAGCGGAAGTCGCGCTTGCGCACGCGGCGGTCGCGGAAGGCATAGCTCAGCGAGTGGAGCAGCGCTTCGTTCGCGACCCGGTAGTTGCGGCTTCTCGCCGCGCGGAAGCCCTTGACGAGCTTCATCACCTTGCGGCGATGCTTGATCTTCTGAACGCCGCGTTTGATACGTGCCATGTGTCGTTACGCTCCTACAGCAGATACGGGATCTGCGGCGCGAAGCGCTTGAGATCTCCGGCGAATACGGGCTGATCCTTGCGGAAATTCCGTTTGCGCTTGCGCGTCTTCTTGCTGAGGATGTGACCGCAGCCGCTGAACTGATGCCGGTGCGTGACTTTGCCGTTCGCACTGACTTTCACGCGTTTGGCGGTTCCGCGATGCGTTCTGATCTTAGGCACTGGACGGGACTCCTTGCTGTGCACCGTTTGCGGGTTGGTTCTCTTCGGCGGCCATCGGTGCTTCGACGACGTCGTGTAGCGCTTCGTCGTCGTGTTCGTGGTCGTCGTGATCGTCGTCGTCGTCGTCGGTATCGACCGGCGGCGGCTCGTGCAATTGGTGCGGTTGGGTGAATTTCGGCGGGCCCGTCGGAACGAGGCGCGGCGCCAAAATCATGAACATGTTCTTGCCTTCGAGTTTTGCGTCGCGCTCGACCGTCGCGATCGGCGTCATGTCGACCGCCATGCGATCAAGGAGACGCTTGCCGAAGCTCGTGTACGTGATCTCGCGTCCGCGGAACATGATCGTGACCTTGACTTTACCGCCGTCGAGCAGCAGACGCTCGGCCATGCGGGCCTTCGTCTCGTAGTCGTGGGTCTCGATCTTCGGACGGAGCTTGACTTCCTTGAGCTCCCAATTC
>CAJCIN010000109.1 GCA_903970385.1 Rhodospirillales bacterium
CGATCACCGCGATCTCGCGCAACGCCGCGTACGTCGATTGCGCGCGCATGAAGTCATGCGGCGGCACGATGTTCGGCAGCAGCGAGCGTTCGGCGGGCGTCCCGAACGCGCGCGCCACGCCGATGACGAGCAACACCGCGAGATATACGGGCAACGCCGTCACGTGCGCCACCACGGCCGCGACGAAGGCCGCGACGCAGATCGCCTCGAGCACGGCCGAGCCGACGACGATCGCGCGGCGGTCGTGGCGATCCGCGAACACGCCGGCCGGCAGCGCGAAGACGAACGTCGGCAAGAAGAGCGCGAAGCCGATGAGCCCGAGGTCGAACGGCCGATGATGCAGCGTGAACACGTGCCACGCGACGGCGACGTTCTGCACCTGGTAGGCGACGTCGCCGCTCAGCATCCCGATGAAAAACAGCAGCCGGTTGGCCCGCATGACGGTCATATCCGAAGCGCCTTCGGCAATGGACCCCACCAATGCTACCAGAGGAGCGGTCCACGCGCGGGGGACGGGCGCGCCGCCGCATAAGCGCGTTCCATGATCCACGAGAAACCCGCCGACGCGGACCCGCTCGAGACGCGCGAATGGCTCGATGCCTTGGATGGCGTGCTCGCGAACGAGGGGCCGGCGAGGGCGCGCCAGTTGGTCGAGCGGATCGTCGAGCGAGCGCAGACCGGCGGCGCCCACGTGGAACTCGGCGTGCAGACGCCGTACGTCAACTCGATCCCGGTCTCGCAGCAGCCGAAGATGCCGGGGGACGAAGAACTCGAGACGCGCCTGCGTCACTACATCCGTTGGAACGCGATGGCGATGGTCGTGCGTGCGAACGAGACGAGTTCGGAACTCGGCGGCCACGTCGCGAGCTTCGCGTCGTCCGCGACGCTGTACGACGTCGGCTTCAATCACTTCTTTCGCGCGCCGCGTCCGGGCTTCGGCGGGGATCTCGTCTTCTTCCAAGGCCACTCCGCGCCCGGCGTGTACGCGCGGGCGTTCCTCGAAGGCCGCATCGACGAACGTCAACTCCTGAAGTTTCGCCAAGAAGTCGGCGGCGAAGGACTCTCGTCGTATCCGCACTCGTGGCTGATGCCGGACTTCTGGCAGTTCGCGACGGTCTCGATGGGTCTCGGTCCGATCCAGGCGATCTATCAGGCGCGGTTCCTCAAATATCTGCACAATCGCGGTCTCGCGGATACCGCAGGCCGTAAGGTCTGGTGCTTCCTCGGCGACGGCGAGACGGACGAACCGGAATCGCTCGGCGCGATCTCCGTCGCCGCGCGCGAGGAACTCGACAACCTGATCTTCGTCGTGAATTGCAATCTGCAACGGCTCGACGGTCCCGTGCGCGGCAACGGCAAGATCATCCAGGAGCTCGAGCGCGAGTTTCGAGGCGCTGGCTGGAACGTGCTCAAGGTCATCTGGGGCGGGAATTGGGATCGTCTGCTTGAGCGCGACGCCTCGGGCCGCCTCGTCCAACTGATGAACGAATGCGTCGACGGCGACTACCAGACGTTCAAGGCCAACGACGGCGCGTACGTGCGCGAACATTTCTTCGGGCGCTATCCGGAAACGGCCGCGCTCGTCGCGGATTGGACGGACGCGCAGATCTGGGCGCTGCAACGCGGCGGACACGACGCCGCGAAGGTCTACGCCGCGTACGATGCCGCGACGAAGCACACGGGCGCGCCGACGGTCGTGCTCGCGAAGACGATCAAGGGCTACGGCATGGGCTCGTCGGGCGAGGCGCAGAACATCGCGCACCAGCAGAAGCATCTCGACGTCAAGGCGATGCGCCAGTTCCGCGACCGCTTCGCGATCCCGGTGTCGGACGCGGACCTCACGAAGGTGCCGTTCTACCGGCCGGCTAGCGACAGCCGGGAAGCGCGTTATCTCGCGGAACGGTCGACGTCGCTCGGTCAGGTGCCGCAGCGGCGCCGCACGTCGCGAGCGATCGCGGTTCCCGAACTTTCGGCGTTCGACGCGCTCTTGCGCGCGTCGGGCGAGCGCGAACTCTCGACGACGATGGCGTTCACGCGCATCCTCTCCGCGCTCTTCAAGGACGAGCATCTCGGCAAGCGCGTCGTGCCGATCGTCGCCGACGAATCGCGCACGTTCGGCATGGAAGGCATGTTCCGACAGCTCGGCATCTATTCGCCGCACGGGCAGCTCTACAAGCCGCAAGACGCGGCGCAATTGATGTACTACCGCGAAGACAAGAGCGGCCAGATCTTGCAGGAGGGCATCAACGAAGCGGGCGCGATGTGCTCGTGGATCGCGGCGGCCACGAGCTACTCGACGAGCGACGAGCCGATGATCCCGATGTACGTGTTCTACTCCATGTTCGGCTTCCAGCGCATCGGCGACCTGATGTGGGCCGCGGGCGACATGCGCAGCCGCGGCTTCCTGATCGGCGGCACGTCGGGCCGCACCACGCTCAACGGCGAGGGTCTGCAACACGAGGACGGCCAGAGCCAGCTCCACGCGTCGTTCGTGCCGAACTGCGTCTCGTACGATCCGACGTTCGCGTACGAGCTCGCCGTGATCGTTCGCGATGGTCTGCGGCGGATGGTTGCCGATCAAGAAGACGTGTACTATTACATCACGGTCATGAACGAGAATTACGCGCATCCCGCGCTGCCGGAGGGCAGCGAAGCGGGCATCTTGCGCGGCGCGTATCTGTTGCGCGACGCGGGCGACGCGCCGGGTCCGCGCGTTCAACTGATGGGTTCGGGCGCGATCTTGCGCGAGGCGCTCGCCGCCGTGGAACTGCTCGAGCCCTACGGCGTGAGCGCCGACGTGTGGAGCGCCACGAGCTTCAACGAATTGCGTCGCGACGGCCTCGCCGCCGAACGGCACGATCTCTTGCATGCCGCGGACGAGCCGCGCGTCCCGTACGTGACCGCGGCGCTCGCGACGCGGCCGGCGGGGCCGGTCGTCGCGGTGACGGATTACATGAAGTCGTTCGCCGACGGCATCCGGCCGTTCGCCGGCGGACGCCGTTTCCACGCGCTCGGCACGGACGGATTCGGACGCAGCGACTACCGCCGGACGTTGCGCGATTTCTTCGAGGTCGACCGGCGTTGGATCGCGCTCGCCGCGCTCACGGAGCTCGCCGCCGAAGGTGCGATCCCGCGCGCGACGGTCGCGGAAGCGCTCGCGGCGTTCGAGATCGACCCGAACAAGCCGGATCCCACCCGGGTCTAAGGAACACGATGAGCACGATGAGCGATACGATCGAGATCCGCATCCCGAACATCGGCGACTTTCACGATCTGCCGATCGTCGCGGTCCTCGTGAAAGCGGGCGATGCCGTCGAGCTCGAGAGTCCGCTCGTCGAACTCGAATCCGAAAAGGCGACGATGGAAGTGCCGTCGCCCGCGAAGGGCATCGTGCAGAGCGTCGCGGTCAAACTCGGCGACAAGGTCTCGGAAGGCGTGACGATCCTGACGCTCGCCCCGGCCGACGCCGCGGCCGCACCCGTGGCCGCGCAGCAGCCGCCTCCGGCAACGTCGGCGGAGACCGTCGCCCCGCCGCCGGCCGTCACCTCGCCGCCGGCCGTCACCCCGTCTTCGTATGGTGCACCGGGCGACGACGCCGCTCCGAGTTCGAACGGCGTCGTGCACGCGAGCCCCTCGATCCGGCGCTTCGCTCGCGAACTCGGCGTCGATCTCCACGGCGTCGACGGCTCCGGCCCGAGCGGTCGCGTCACGCGCGACGACGTCGCGGCACACGTCAAACGCGCGCTCGGCGAACCGCGCCCGGGCGGCGGCGGCGCGTTGCCGTTCGATCTGCCGGCGTGGCCGAAACTCGACTTCACGCAATACGGCGAGACCGAACGCGTGCCGCTCTCGCGCATCCGCAAGTTCTCGGGACCGAACCTGCATCGCAATTGGGTGATGATCCCGCACGTCACGAACAACGACGAAGCCGACGTCACCGAGCTCGAGGCGTTTCGCAAACGCCTCAATGCCGAGGACGGCGCGAAAATCACGATGCTCGCGTTCGCGATCAAAGCGTGCGTCGCGGCACTCACGGCGTTCCCGGACGTCAATTCGTCGCTCGACGGCGACGAGTTGATCCACAAAAAGTTCTACAACATCGGGTTCGCGGCCGACACGCCGCTCGGGCTCGTCGTCCCGGTCGTGCGGCACGCCGATCGCAAAGGCATCCGCGAGATCGCGGCCGAGACCGCAGCGCTCGCCGCGAAGGCGCGCGACGGAAAACTCGGCATGGGCGACATGTCGGGCGCGACGTTCACGATCTCGAGTCTCGGCGGCATCGGCGGCACGTCGTTCACGCCGATCGTCAACGCGCCCGAAGTCGCGATCCTCGGCCTCAGCCGCGCCGCGGTCAAACCCGTGTGGGACGGCACGGCGTTCGCGCCCCGTTTGATGTTGCCGCTCTCGCTCTCGTACGATCATCGCGTGATCGACGGCGCGCTCGCGGCGCGGTTCAACGCGTACCTCGTCGCCGTCCTCGGCGATCTCCGTCGCGCGATGCTCTAGACCTCGCGTATTCCGAGCCGGGCGGGCGACGGCAATCGTCCGAACGCGATGCGAGTGAGACGGATCGCCGGCGCGATGAGGAAGAGAAAGCATCCGCCGATCGCGGGGCCGTATTTCACGTCGACCGCGCAGCCGCCGAACATCATCACGCAGAGCACGATGTGCCGCAAGAGCGAACCCCACGCGTGCGTGCGCTCGTCGCCGTCGAGATAGAAGTAGCCGCGCCGAAGATTGCGGTACGTCAGCACGCTCGAGAGCACCGTCATCGTGCCGTAGAGCGCGGTATACTCTGCGACGGCCGCTCGCGCCGACACGAAGTTCTGCGTCTCGTGCGAGAGCGCGTACATCGCGTACGGCACCAAGCTCACGAGCGCCAGGTACGAGAACGCGACGATCAGATCGATGCCGCTCGGCCGATACGTGCCCGACAGCATCCGATGGTAGATCAACCAGAGCGACGCGATGAGCGCGAACGTCCCGAAGTACAGGATGAGCGCGAACGGGTGCGCGAGATCGACGTGGCCGTGCGCCGTCGGGAGTTGCAGGGCGCACTGCGAGACGGCGAAGCCGAAGACGATATCGCCGAACGATTCGAGCCGCCCGGCGAGGCGCCGCTCGCGAGGGGAGAGGGTGGCGCCGAAGGGTGACGTGCCGAGCGTCACGGCGCGATCAGTCGAAAGTCCTATGTCGCCGTCCTCTCAGAATGCCGATACGTTGAATATGAGCGACCTGATCACCCTCGATGCGGCCGACGATCTGGCCCGGCGGAGCGCCGTTCTTCCGGACGACCACGTCCTCGTTCCCGACGACGCGGATCTCGTCGCCTTTCTGCTCGGCGGCCAGCATTGCAGTTTCAGCGTCGCGGCCGACGGCCGTCTGACCTGGCGCGGTTTCGGCGGGACGTTCCAAACGCTCGGCGAGCTCCGCACGATGGCGCGCGAGCACCCGGCCGTTCCGCGGGAGCCGGCCCTGCCCGAGGTGACGGACGGCGAGACCGTCGGCATCGAGCTCTTCGGCAACATGCTGGACACGATCGCCTTCCTCCGCGTTCGCTTGCGAGCGCTCGCGGACGTCGTGATGGAGAAGGGGCTCGTGACCGGGCCGGAGCTTCTCGGGCGCTATCACGAATATCACGAACGAAGCTTCGAGGCGTTCCGCGACCTGATGCTCTTGAAGCCGGAAATCTTCGAGCAGCGCTTCGGCGAGTGGCTCGCTACGGAGAACACCTACCGCAAGCAAGTCGCATCCGATCGGCTCGCCGAGACCGACCTCTGACCCGGGACTGACCGGCCGCAACCGAGCGGGGATTCACGCGGGTTAGCGCAAATAGCTAACCCCGCAGGTCGTGTCGAGCCGTCCGCTCCGCGATCGCATATCATCACCACCGCGTGATCAACAGGGTCAAACTTGAATTTCAGTACCCTCCAGCTGCGCCCGTATCAGATCGAGGCGCAGCGGGCAATTGTCGAGGCGCGCAAGCGTGGGCTTCGGGCACAACTCGTTTCGCTCGCGACCGGCCTCGGCAAATCCGTCGTCATCGCGACCCTCCCGGAGCTGCTCGAGCTCCGGCCGGCCGACGTGACGCTCGTCGTCGCGCACCGCGACGAGCTGATCCAACAGCTCGTCGAGAAGATGAAGGCGCAGAACCCGGGCGCCGTGGTCGGCGTCGAAAAGGCGGACGACGTCGCGTCGGAAGATTGCAACATCGTCGTCGCGACCGTTCAGACGTTGACGGGCGCGCGGCTCACGCGCTTCGCGACGAAATTCGGGCGCCGCGTCGCGGTCCTCGTGATCGACGAAGCGCATCATGCCGCGGCGCCGACCTATCGCGCGCTCGTCGACAAGATCTTGCAGAAGCGTCCCGACGCGCTCGTCATCGGGTTCACCGCCACGCCGTATCGCGGCGACGGCGTACAGCTCGCGGAGATCTTTCCCGACATCGTGTATTCGATGGACGCCCGCGCCGGAATCGAAGCCGGCTATCTCGTGCCGGTCTGTTCGTTCGCCGTCGCCACCGAAACCGATCTCGACGCCGTCGCTTCTCGCGCCGGCGATTTCGTTTTGGGGCAACTCGCCGACGCCGTCGACAACGACGAACGCAACGCCGCCGTGCTCGATGCGTACCGGACGTTGACGCCGGGAAAGAAGGCACTCGTCTTCACGGCATCCGTCGAACACGCGCGCCACGTCGCGACGCTCTTCAAGGAAGCCGGGATCGCCGCGGCCTTCGCGAGCGGCGAGACGCCGACGGCGGAGCGCGAAACGATCGTCGCCGGATTCCGCGGCACGAAGATCGACGTGCTCGTCAATTGCGGGTTGTATCTCGAAGGCTTCGACGTGCCGTCGATCGAGGTCATCATCAACGCACGCCCGACGAAGTCGACGACGCTCTACACGCAGGTGACGGGTCGCGGCTTGCGGCCGCTCGACGAAGACGCGTACTTCCTCTCGCAACTGCCGACGCCGGACGCGCGTCGCGGCGCGGTCGAGCTCAGTCGCAAGCCGTTCGTGACGATCGTCGACATCGTCGATCACGCCCGCCGGCACCAGCTCGTGACGCTGCCGACGCTCTGGGGCATGCCCGCTCAGATCGACGCGCAGGGCCGCATGATCTCGAAGCTCGCCGACGACTACGAGGAACTCTTCCGCAAGGGTCCGCGCGAGGCGGCGCGTGCGCGGACGGCCGAGGCGATCGAGAGCGCGCTCACCGAGTTCGACGACGCGAAACCGAAGAGCCGCCAGGCCGCCGCGTGGCAGATGATCACCCCGGAACACTGGCGCCTCGAGCGCGCCGCGGAACGCGTCCCACGCGATCGCAAGGGAAAGCCGATCCCGCAGTTCGCGCAGAAATTCGAAGAGCTCAAGGCGACAGCGAAGCGCGTCGCGCCGCATCAGAACGCGGACAGCTTCGCGATGCGGATGCTCAACGTCGACGTCCGGTCGCTCTCGGCCGAGCCGCACGTCGTCGACGTGACGCGGAGCGGCGACGCGTGGGTCGCCACCTCGAAGAAGGGTCGCGGCCCCGCGCGCGTGCTCGTCAGCGCACCGAGCTTGCCCGATGCGATCGCCGCCGCGAGCGCTCGCCTCGAGGCGGGCGACGTGCAGCCGCGCAATCGGACGGCCGGAACGACGAAGCGTCGTGCGACGCGCCGGTGGCGCGGGAAGAAGAACGCGCCCACGAAGGACGCCGCGGCCGCGATGTAGCCGCGCAAGCGGAGATGCACGCGCGGGCGGCGTAGCGGAATCGTCCCTGTGAATGTACGATTTCTCGTTGCCGCTC
The DNA here is from genome assembly GCA_903970385.1 of Rhodospirillales bacterium. Lineage (GTDB taxonomy): Bacteria > Vulcanimicrobiota > Vulcanimicrobiia > Vulcanimicrobiales > Vulcanimicrobiaceae > Palsa-1515. Next base: position 7,787 of record CAJCIN010000109.1, read on the forward strand.
TCGCCGTAGCGGCGTGCGTGTCCGGCGCCCCGGCGACGGCGCGCTCGCGCGGACCGCTTCCCGCGCCCTCCGCCGTCGCCAGCGCGGCGCCGGCCGCTTCGCCGGCCGCCGGAGAATCGTACGGCGCGTTCGTGAAGGACGCCGATCGTCAGAACGGCCTCGTCGACATCCTCCGCAAGGACGACGAGTATTATCTCGACCTCGGCCCGGCGCAGCTCGACCATCCGTACATCGTCGCACCCGTTCTCGCGTCGGGTGCGGGGGCGGACGCGTTTGCCGGCCGCATCTTCACGCCGTTCGTCGTCTCGTTCGAGCGCGTCGGCCATCGCATTCTCTGGGTCGAGCGGAACACGGACTATTCGGCGCCGCCCGATACGCCCGCGGCGAACGCCCTCGCGATCTCGGTGACCGATTCGACGATCAACAGCACGCCGATCGTCGCCGAAGACGGCGACACCGGTCACGTCGTGATCTCCGCCGGATTCTTCCTGACCGATTTCGAGAGCGTCGGAAAGTCGCTCGCCGGAAACGAGGCGGGTCCGCTCGTGCTCTTCGGTCTCGGCGCGCGCGCGTCGTACGCGGTCGACGCGACCAAGTCGTACATCGAGCGCACGAAGGCGCTTCCGGAGAACGACGAGATCCTCGCGAGCCTCGCGTTCTCCGGGCCGCCCGGCGACGTCGAGGGCGCGCCCGACGGCCGCGGGATCCGGCTCGCGATGCACTACTCGATCGTCGAACCGCCGGCATCGAGCGACTACGTGCCGCGCATCGCCGACGATCGCGTCGGCTACTTCATCACGGCGCACCGGCGCTTCGACGACGACTCCGCGCCGACGCCGTTCGTCCGCTACATCGAGCGCTGGAACTTCAATCGCGGCCCGCTCGTGTACTATCTCACGAACGAAATCCCGGCGCAGTACAAACCGGCGATCCGCGCGGCGTTGCTGCAATGGAACGGCGCGTTCGCGAAGGTCGGCATTCCGAACGCCGTCGAGGTGCGCGATCAGCCGTCCGATCCCGCCTGGGATCCGGACGACGTCCGTTACTCGACGGTCCGCTGGCTGACGAGCGACGACAATGCGTTCGCCGCGTACGGTCCGGCGACCGAAGATCCGCGCACGGGCGAACTGCTGCGCGTCGAGATCGTCATCTCCGGCGAGACGTTGCGTGCGATCAAACGCGGCTACGTGGAACAGGTCGTGCCGACGCGCGGCGCGGTCGCGGGCGAATACGGTCTGCCGGTTCCGGACACGTCGCTGCACGTCGCGTGCGACTCGGGCGAATGCGACGAGTTCGATCGCCGGTCGGCCGCGTATGCCGCCGTCGGCATGGACGCGCTGCGATTCTCCGGCGCCGCGCCGAAGCAGACCGAGCAATACGCCGAAGACTGGTTGCAGGCGACGGTGCTGCACGAGTCGGGTCACAACTTCGGACTGCGCCACAATTTCATCGGGTCGACGCTCTACACGCTCGACCAGCTGCACGACAAGCGCTTCACGGACGCGCACGGCTTGTCCGCATCCGTGATGGGATACGCGCCCGTCAATCTCTCGCCGCCCGGCAAGCCGCAAGGCGATTATTTCCAATTGCGGCTCGGACCCTACGACGAATGGGCGATCCGCTACGGCTACGCGCGCTTCCCGAACGTGCGGCGTCCCGAGGACGAGCTCAAGGCGCTGCACGGCATCGCCGACGAGAGCACGCGGCCGGGCTACGGCTACGAGTCGGACGAGGACGTGCGCGGTCCGCTCGCGGTCGATCCGCGCGTTTCGGTCTTCTCGCTCTCCGGCGATCCGCTCGCGTTCGACGGCAATCAGTTCGCCGTCGATACCGCGCTGCTCGCGAAACTCGATTCGGCGTTCCCGCGTGACGACGAACCGTACGACGCGGAACGTCAGGCATTCGTGACGATGCTGCTCGACGAGGATCGCGCCGCGCAACTCGCCGCGAAGTACATCGGCGGCATCTACACCTCGCGCGATCACCGCGGTCAACCCGGCGGAGCTCCGCCGTTCTCGACGGTACCGCGGTCGGAGTCGCGGCGCGCGTTCGCGCTTCTTTCGGAGAACGTGTTCTCGAGCCGCGCGCTCCACTTCTCGCCGCGTCTGCTCGACAACCTCGCGCCGAACCATTACCTGCACCGCGGAATCGACGAGGTCCAGCGGCCGGACTTTCCGATCGCGGAAGTCGTCGGCGTGATCCAGGACGACGTGATGTTCCGGCTGTTCTCGCCGTCCGTTACGAGCCGCCTCGCCGACGATCAGTACAAGACGACGGCACCCGGCAGCACGATGTCGCTCGCCGATCTCTACGGGTGGATGCAGGCGTCCGTCTGGGACGACCTCCGGCCCGGAACGGTCTCGATCGACGCGACCCACCGCGCGCTACAACGTCGCTACACGGGTCTGCTCGTCGCGTATGCGCTCGCACCGAGTTTCGTGATCGAAGCGCTCGGCTATCCGGCCGACACGGCGCCGCTCGCGCGCTTCGAGTTGCGCCGGCTCGCGGCGCGCGTCGACGCCGGCCTGCGCGAGCCGAAGCTCGACGTGCCGACGCGCGCGCATCTCGAAGACGTGCAGAGTCGCGTGCGGCATGCGCTCGACCCGAGCGCGACGCGCGGCGCGTGACCTTCGCCGGCAACGCACGGCGCCTCGCGAGCGAGGGCGGTGCGACCGACGTGGAGCGGCTCGCGGACTATCTCGAACCGGCGGACGCGCGAGCGGCCGCGGATTTCGCCGCGACGTCGCCGCTCGTGTTCGATGCCGCTCCGGGCGCGGGTGCGTCGCTCGCGGCTGCGGCCGAAGCGCTCGTCGCAGCGGGCGCGTTCGCGCGCGTCGTGGGCGAGCGCCTGATCTTCGCCGGCGCGCGCGCGTCGCTCGAGAACGCGCGCGCGCACGGCACCGCGCAGGCGGCGGCCGTCGTGGACGAACTCCTACGCGCCTTCGATGCGGATCGTGAGCGGGCAATGCACCTCCGCACGCGCGATCTGACGCTGGACTTTTCCGCGCGCGCCGGCGTGATGGGCATCCTCAACGTGACGCCCGATTCGTTCTACGACCGAGGCCGCTACAGCGGCGTCGACGCCGCGCGCGCGCGCGCCGCGGAAATGGTGGAACTCGGCGCGAGTACGATCGACATCGGCGGCCAGTCGTACGCGCATTGGAACGCGCGGATCGCGGCGGACGAAGAACGCGCGCGCGTCGTACCCGTCGTCGAAGCGCTCGTGCGCGACGGACTCGGCGTCCCGCTTTCGATCGACACGTTCAAGAGTCCGGTCGCCGAAGCGGCTCTCGCTGCGGGCGCACACCTCATCAACGATTGCAGCGGTCTCTCCGATCCCGACCTCGCGAGCGTCGTCGCGCGCTACGATGCGGCGCTCGTCGTGATGCACATCAAGGGGCAGCTCAACGTGCGCGACGATGCGTACCCGTACGACGATGCGCTCGGCGAGATCAGCGCGTTTCTGCGCGAGCGGCTCGATCGCGCGCTCGCGGACGGCGTCGCGCGCGACGCGCTGATGGTCGATCCCGGACTCGAATTCGGCAAAGAGCCGCAGACGGATCTCGAGATCTTGGAACGGTTCGGCGACCTCCGTTCGCTCGGCTATCCCATTCTCTTCGCCGCGAGCCGGAAGAGCTTCATCGGCCGCGTCTTCGATCTGCCGGCGAAGGAGTTGCTCGTCCCGTCGCTCGCGACGGCCGCCATCGGCATTTCCGCCGGAGCGTGTCTCGTGCGCGTGCACGACATCGCGGAAACGGCGCAACTCGCGCGGATGATGGGCGCGGTGCGCCGCGACAACCGGCGCGGCCTCGCGGTCGTGGCGGCGATGCCGCGCGCCTAAGCAACCCTCGTGAGCGCATCTTGGGTTTACGCCGGGGTGAACGTGTACCTCGGAATCGGCTCGAACCTCGGCGACCGGCAGGGGAACATCCTGCAAGCACTTCAGAAGCTCCGCGGCATCGCGCGGGTCGAAGAGGTCTCGGCGTATTACGAGACGCCGCCGGCCGCCGGCGTGGCAGGCCCCGCGTTCCTCAACGTGGCGGCGAAGCTGTCGACGGCGCTCGAGCCCGAGCCGTTCGAAGCGGCCGTGCGGCGTATCGAGGTCGCCGTGGGGCGGCAACGGACGCAGCATCTGGCGGCGCGGCCGATCGACATCGACATCTTGATCGTCGAGGGCCTCGAACGCGACTTCGGCCGCTTCGCGGTGCCGCATCCGTATCTCGCGGAGCGTTCGTTCAACCTCGTGCCGCTCGCCGAGATCGCGCCTTCGCTCGTCGACGCGAAGAGCGGTAAGACGTACGGGGAACTCGCGGCGCTCGTCGACCCGCGCGCCTACGCGCGAAAAGTACGGTCGTTGAATTTTCTCGCGAACCGGCAAGAGGACGAGCCCGACGTGCGGTTGTCGATCAATCGCGTCGGCGTCTCGAACGTCAAGCGGCTCGTGCGCCTGCAGGTCGGCGGCCGCGAGACCGCCTTCAACGCGGTGTTCTCGATGGTCGCCGATCTCGCACCGGACAAGGCGGGCGTGCACATGTCGCGCTTCTCCGAGTTGCTCGAGGAGGCGATGCTCGACGCGCTCTCGCGCGGCGACCGGCACGGGCGCATGGAAGACGTCGCCACGGCGATCGCGCGCGAGATCGTCGATTCGCAGAAGGCGCTACGCGCCGACGTCCGGCTCGAAGCCGATTTCGGGCTCGAGCGTTGGACGCCCGTGAGCGGAAAGCGCGGCGAGGAGACGTATACGCTCGTCGCGATCGCACATGCGGAACGCGATCGGCTGCGCCGCGTGATCGGCGTCGAAGCCGAAGGCATGACGGCGTGCCCGTGCGCGCAGCTCATGGTCCGCGAACACAGCCTGCGCGAACTCGTCGAAGCGGGCTTCTCCGAAGCGGATGCGAATCGCGCGCTCGACGCATTGCCGGTCGCGACGCACAACCAGCGCGGTCGCGGCGGGATCCTCATCGGCGTTCCGGACGGCCGCGACACCGACGTTCGTGCCGAAGATCTCGTGGACATCGTCGAGAACGCGATGTCGAGCGAAACGTACGATCTCCTCAAGCGGCCCGACGAATTCTTCATCGTGAACAAGGCGCATCACAACCCGAAGTTCGTTGAAGACGTCGTGCGCGGCATCATGGCGAGCGTCCTCGACGTCTATGCCGATTTCCCGGACGACACGTTCGTCGGCACGTCGCAAACGAATTACGAGTCGATTCACAAACACGATGCGTTCGCGGAAGCGTTCGGCACGTTCGGAGAGCTGCGTCGCGAACTGCGCACGCAGCGCTACGACGGCGCCAAAACCGATCTCGCGACGTGGCTCGGAACGCAGAGCTCGCCCGTCGTCGCCTGAACCGGCGCGCGTGTGAACTTCGAGATCTGGGCGTCGCCGGAGCCGACGGTCGCGCGCATCGACGCGACGTCGGTGCGCGATCAATTGGCGGAGACGGGGCACGAAGCGCGTGACGCGGACCTCGACCTCCTCGCGGGTCTCGGCGTGCACGCCACGCGCTATCCCGTGTTGTGGGAGAAGACGGCGCCGGCCGGCGAACTGCGGCTCGCGTGGGCCGCGCGGCGCTTGGAGCGCCTGCGCGCGCTCGGCATCGCGCCGGTCGTCACGCTGTTGCACCACGGCAGCGGCCCGTTCTCGACGAGCCTGGTCGATCCGGAATTTCCGGAACGCTTCGCCGCATACGCGGGCGCCGTCGCCGCGGCGTTTCCGTGGGTCCGGCGCTGGACGCCGATCAACGAACCGCTGACGACCGCGCGGTTCGCGACGCTGTACGGCCTGTGGTATCCGAACGCAGCGGACGATCGTGCGTTCGGAACGGCGATCGTGAACGAGGCACTCGCGACGCTGCTCGCGATGGAGGCGATCGAACGCGAGGCTCCCGGCTCGCAGTTCGTCATCACGGAAGATCTCCAAGCGTTCGACGCGCACGATTCCGCCGTCGAAACGTACGTCGCGCACAAACGCGAGCGTTCGTTTCTCTCGATCGAGCTCGTCATGGGCCGGCTCGTTCCGGGTCACGCGCTCTACGCGTATCTCGTCGAGCGCTGCGGCATCGCGCCGGCCGTGCTCGCGCGGGTCGCGCGTCACGCGCGGCCGCCCGATCTCGTCGGCTGGAATTACTATCCGAATTCCGAGCGCGCCCTCGGCCTCGACGCGAGCGGCGCGACGTACAACGTTCCCGCTCGCGAACGGCGTGCGATCTCGCCGCTCCCGCTCTTACGCCGCGCGCACGCGCGGCTCGGTCTTCCGTTCGGGCTGAGCGAGGTGCACGTCAACGCCGACGAGCGCGGGCGCGTCGCGTGGCTCGACGCTCGCGTGCGCGACCTGGAAACGCTCGCGGCCGAGGAGCTGCCCGTCCGCATGCTCGGCGCGTGGGCCGCGTTCGGCCTCGTCGATTGGGATTCGCTGCTCGTGCGCCGCGAGAACTTCGTCGAGGACGGCATCTTCACGTTCGCGGGTCCCGGCGCGACGCCGCAGCCGACGGCCGTGTCCGCTGCGGTCGCGCGTTACGCCTCGCTCGCCGTTCCGTCCTCGTCGTGACGCCTGCGTTGCGGGAGCAACGCGCCGACGACGACGCCGACGAGAAACGATCCGATCGCGAGCGCGAGCGGATTGCGCGCCGCGAGTTCCGCCGAACCGCGTGTGACGTTCGCTTCGGCGATGACGGGTTGCACGGCTTCGATCGCCGCGGCGACGTTCGCCGATGCGGTGCGCGTCGCGTCCTCGACCGCTTGCCGCGCGATCTCGGCGATCTCGGCCGCCGTCACGCGCGCTTCGTCGGCATACGGCTTCGTCGTGTCGATGAAGTCTTGCGCCATCGATTTCGCCGTCTCGACGCGTTCGGCCACTTCGTCTTTCAGTCGCGCCGGCACGTCCGTTTGATACGCGATGGCCTCCGCCGTGTCGGCGATTCGCTCGCGCGTCGCTTCGATCTCGCGGCGGATGGCGGCCGTGTCGTTCGGCTCGTCGTGCATGGAGTCTCCTCGTTACGGCCGGGTGCCGAGACGCGGGTCGGCACCGGCTGGGCGTTGCGTCAGATGACGGACGTTTGCGGGAACGGTGAGTTCGGCTCGCTCGGCAAACACCTTGGTGAACTCGGCGCCGAGTAAGAGAATCATCGCGGAATAATAGATCCACACGAGCGCGACGAGGATCGATCCCGCCGCTCCGTAGGCCGATGCGACGCCGCCGTAAGCGATGTAGAGCGAGATCAGCGCTTCCCCGAGCACGAACAGCACCGCGGTCACGCCCGCGCCGATCCACACGTCGCGCCATGCGACCTTGACGTCCGGCAGCACTTTGAAGAGAAGCGCGAAGACGACGGCGGAGAGCGCGATGCTGACGACTTGCTCGATGATCGTGAGCGTCGTCGGGTTCGCCGCGAACGGAATGCGCGCGAGGAAGTGTGCCCCGACGAACGTGATCGCCGCGTTCGCGACGAACGTGACGAGTAAGAGAAAACCCACGACGACGATCATGGCGAACGACGCGACGCGGTCTCGCACCATCTGTCTCCATCCGCCGCGGGCGGCTTCCACGTGCCACACCGCGTTGAGCGCGTCTTGCAACGACGCGAAGAGGTTGCTAGCAGTGAACGCGAACGCGACCCAGCCGATCGTCTGCGCGAGCGCGCCCTGGCGCGGCTTGTCGAAGCTCGCGTCGATCAGCTTCCTGACGGTGTCGGCGGCCGCGGGACCGGCGTTCTTCGCGATCTCGGAAATCAGGCTATTTTCCGCGTCCGTGTGGCCGCCGCTGCCGTCGAGGCTGAGTACGCCGCCGACGACGGCGATCAGGATCACGAAGAGCGGTGCGACGGCGAAGATCGTCGAGAACGCGAGCGCCGCGGCAAGGCGCTGCGCCTTGTCCTCGTTGAACGCGACGAACGTCTCGCGCGTGAGCTGGACGAGGTTCATCGACCGCGCGAAACGCCCGCCCGCACGGCATCGACGTCGGCTTTGACGCTTTCCACCGTTCGTTCCGGCACCGGCGGCGCGACCGCGGCGAGAGAACGCTTCCCGGCGAGCGCGGCGGCCACCGCACCGGCGGCATAGACGGCCGTCACGACGAGCGCGGCCGCCCACACCTGCAGCACGAGCGCGAGCGCGGCGATCGCGCACGCCGTCACGGCGAGAAACGCTCCGAAGCCGAGCACCGCGGCCGCTCCGAAGAACGTGGCGGACCGGCCCGCGACCTTCGCTTTGCCCGTCAGCTCGACGCGAGCGAGCCGGATCTCCTGACGCACGAGCGTCGCCGTGTCCGTCGAGAGCTGACGCAGGAGCTCCGGCAGCGGCAGGTCCGCGTACTGCGGTTTACGATCCAAGCTGGGCCTCCGGGATGGATCCGAGTTGACGTTCGAGGCTCGCGTGCGCGGCCTCCGGCGGCGTCGGGCTCGGAGCGAACGCCTCGTTCGCGAACGCGAAGGTGCGATCGTCGGCCGACGCCTCGAGCGGCGGGGGCACGTACGCGTCGGGTAACGCGCGACGTTCGTTTCGCTTGGCGATCGCGGCACGGACGAACCGCGTGACGGCGAATCCGAGCGCGAAGCTCGACGCGGCGATCGTCCACGGGCGAGACCCGAGGAACGTCGGCGGAAGCGGCTCGCCGTCGCGAAAGCGGGCGCGTTCGATCGCGCGGAGTTCTTCCGAGATGGCGCGCAGCGCTTCCGCTGTCGATCTCACTTCCGTCATCGGTGGCTCCTCAGGTGCGATCCAACGTTTCCGAGTTACCCCGCGGCCGCGATGACAAACGCCGGATGCCTGCGAAACGCGGGTGGAATGGTCGACTGTCTCGTCGTCGGTTCGCACCTTCGCTTCGACGGCGTGTGGCAGCGTCCCCAACAAATCGTCACGAGGCTCGCGCGTCGCGTCCCGGTCCTTTTCGTCGAGGAGCCGTTTCCGTCGGCCGTGTCGGCCGACCGGCTGACACGGGAAGGCGACGTCGAGGTCCTGCGGCCGCTCCGCCCCGCGCACGCGTACGCACCGGACGAAGCGACGATCGCGCGCGTCCTGCAGTGGGTCGGTGCGCGCGGAGCGGCCGTCTGGCTCTACACGCCGATGATGCTGCCGCTCGCCGGCGCGTTGCCGGACGCACCGCTCGTCTACGATTGCATGGACGACCTCACCGCGTTCGAAAACGCGCCGCCGGCGATGGGGGCGCGCGAGGCGGACGTGCTCGATCGCGCGCGCCTCGTCTTCTGCGGCGGCGCGTCGCTGTACGACGCACGCCGGGAACTCGGCTCGCGCGTGAAGCTCGCGCCGAGCGGCGTCGAGTTCGACCATTTCGCCCGTGCCGCGGAGCCACATCCGCTCTACGCTCATCTCCCGAAGCCCGTGTTCGGCTACACGGGCGTCATCGACGAGCGCATCGATTTCGAAGCGATCGACGCGCTCGCCGCGGAGTCGTGCAACGTCGCGATGATCGGACCGCTCGCGAAGATCGATCCGGCAAAGCTGCCGCGCCGCGCGAACGTGCACTTCACCGGCCGGCGCGGCTACGACGAGTTGCCCGCGTTCCTCGCGGGGCTCGACGTCGCGATCATGCCGTTCGCCGCGAATGCGGCGACGCGTTCGATCTCGCCGACGAAGACGCCCGAGTATCTCGCGGCGCGCAAGCCCGTCGTCTCGACGCCGATCGCCGACGTCGTGCGCGCGTACGGAGACGTCGTGACGTTCGCGTCGGGCGCGCGCGCCTTTGCGGACGCATGCATGTCCGTCGCGACGCGTCCGGATGACGCACGACTCGAACGCGGCGTCGCTCGCGCGCGCGACGCGGGCTGGGACGACATCGTGCGCGGGATGTGGAACGCGCTCGAGCGCGAATAGGTCGGCCGATGTTCCGTCGCTTCTCCATGATCGTCGCGTTGATCGCGACCGCCGCGCCCGCGAGCGCGGACGGCGATCCGCCGTATCTCAAGCTCGCGCAAGCGCTCGGGGCGCCGCATCTCGCCGATTCGACGGGTCCCGCGGATCACTCGTACCTGCAATTGAAGTTCACGCCCGACGGTCAGAGCGCGCAGAAGTTCACGAAGCTCGTGACGATCAGCATCCTCAAAGTACCGACGACGCGCGCCGACACGGAATCGGCCGCGCGCGGCGTGATCGTCCGTTTGCGCGACGAGGTGAAGACCCGGCACGCGCAGATCCAGACGTTCGACGAGAGCGCGCTCGCGCCGGCGACGCTGTTCTACGCGTTCTCCGGAGACGGCGACACGTCGAAAGGCGTCGTGTATTCCCCGCAGGCCGGGTACGTGACGGCCGCGCAGGTCGACGCGAAGAACGGCGGCACGATCTCGCGCGCCGACGTCGACAAGCTCAAGAATCTGCTCGTCGTGCCGCCGCGCTAGACGGACGCTTCGAGCCGCTCGATGCGGCTGCGTAACGACGGATGCGAGGAGAAGAGCACCTCCATCCATTTCGGCTGCTCGTCTTCGGCGAGATTGCGTTCGCGCAGACGCGTGAACGCCGCGGCACCCGAAGCCGCGTCGTCCGTCGCGGCGATCGCGAAGCGGTCGGCCGCGCGTTCGCGGGCGCGAGAGAACGCGGAGAGCGGCGGCCCCGCGATCGTTCCGAGTAGCGACATCGCGAAGAAGAGTCGCGCGAGGCCGGCGGTCGATGCGAGCGACGTGCCGTCCGTCTGCGCGAGCGAGCGGCTCCCGAAGAAGACGAACGCGGCCGCGACCATGCCGAGCCCGACGCCGCGCCAGACGTCGCCCGAGACGTAGTGTCCGAGTTCGTGCGCGACGACGAAGATCGTCTCGTCGGCCTCGAACCGGTCGAGCAGCGTGTCGCCGATGACGATGCGCTTCGTGCCGAAGAGGCCCGTCACGTAGGCGTTCGCTTTCTCCGTCTGTTTGCTCATGTCGACGCGCAGTAGACGCGCGTCGCCCGCGCCGAAGCGCGTCGCGAGCGCGCGCACGCGCTCGGCGAAATCGCCTTCGATCGGCGTGAACGTATTGAAGAGCGGTGCGATATACGTCGGGACGACGACGTTCGCGAGCACGAGCAGCGGCAGGCTCCCGAAGGTCGCGACGAGCGGCCACGACGCAGGCAAACGATCGATCGCGAACGCGAGCGCCTCGATGAGCGGCACGGCGACGACGAGCGTGACGCCGAGACTCTTCGCCTGTTCCGCGAGCCAATCGGCATCGCTCTGCTTTGAGAGACCGTAGCGTCGCTCGAGCGCGATCCCCTCGACGTAGTCGGCGGGAAGATCGACGATCGCCGAGAGCGCGACGAACGATGCCACGAGCGTCATGCGGCGCACGCGCGGTTCGGTCGCTCCCGGCGCCGGTTCGAGCGCGGGGGCGAGCGCGTAGGCCGCCGCGGCGAGGGTCGCGAGCGAGCGCGCCATGCCCGCGAGCATCAGCGCGCGTCGCAGCGCTCCGTACGCTTTCGGATCCTGCGCGAGTTGCGGCGCGGGCGAGCGCGCTTCGTCGATCGCTTCCTTCGTGCGGATGCACGCATACCCGACGACGGCTCCGGCGGCGACCCCGATGAGAAAACGGCGCATGGGCGAACCGTTACGCCGTGAAGCTCGCACGTCACTGCACCCTCGCCGCCGCGCTCGCCGTCTGCGCTGCGACCGCGGTGAACGCGCAAGCGGTCTCGCCGCTCGACTACGGCACGCAGTCGCTCGCGGACGTGCGGCTCGGCGTCGCGCTCGCGGCCGTGGCCGAACTCGTCGACGCACCGGCGCTGCTCGCGCGGCCGTCGTCGCAGAGCTTCATCGACGATGCCTTCGCTCGGGTGCTTGCGTCGACGGACGACCCGCTGCTCCGGGCGCACGTGCCGCGCGATCGCGACGATCTGCGCGTCGACGCAAACGCGCGCTTCGATCGCGGTCGCGCGGATCGCGATCTCGTGTCGCTCGTGCACGACGTGCTGCACGCGCTGCCCGCTCCGCGCGACCGGCTCTTCGCCGTCGGGCTGATCGCCCAGCAGTGCGCGTACAACGCGCGCGTGCTGCGTTCGCCCGCGAACGACGTCGAACTCCGGCGCGCGCTCGCGTCGGCGAACGTGGCCGACACGCTCGTCTCCGGCCTGCACGATCTGCGCGAACGCACGGCGGCGATCGCGCGCGGCCGTTGGCGCGAGGTCGCGGACGCCGCCGATGCGATCGTCGCGGCGATCGTGGGCGCGGGCGCGACGCCGCCGTTTCCGCGCACGTCGGGCGTGTGGCTCGTACTCTTTCGCGCGCAACCGACGTCGCTCGCCGCGCGGCGCGGCACGCCGCGCTTCTATTTCGACGTCGTCCGTTTCGACGGCACGCATCGCACGATCGGCGCGTATCCGGCCGGCGACGCCGGTTTCGGGCATGCGGCGCCGTCGCTCGTGTGCGGCTTCGATCGCGAGGGCGATGCGGCGACGGAACGCGCCGTGCCGATCGTTCCGGAACTCGGGTCGACCGACGCGCAACTCGGCGACGATCTCGCGGCGCGATGCGTCGCCGAGGCGAAGGGCACGTGGCGCTATCGCGTTCGCGGCGCCACGGACGCGCGCTTCATCGTCGACGTCCTGGTCCACACCGTCACGGACGCACCCGCCGTCCTCCACGAAGTCCAGGGCCGCTAACTTTCACCGTGAGCAACGTTCGTCAAAGAGCCCGCGAGTGCGGGCTCGGGGGGGATCGGGGGGCTTCGCCGCCCCGATGTCAGACCAGAGCTAGATAATGCTTATCGTCTCTTGGGGCTTCGGGTGCGCCACGAGCGCCGCTTCGAGGGCCCGCGCGAGTTCGTCGCACACCGGATCGTCGATCTCTTCGAGCCGGCCCGAATCCGCGAGGTCCATGAGCACGGGCGAAATCGGCACGCGCGCGAGAACGGGCGCGCGCGCGCCTTCCGCGACTTCGTCCGCGTGCGACGGCCCGAAGACGTCGTAGCGCGCGCCGGTATCGGGCGCGACGTAGTACGACATGTTCTCGACGACGCCGAGAATCGGTTTCTTCATCGTGTGGATCAGGTTCGCGGCCTTGCGCACGATCATCGTCGCGAGCTTCTGCGGCATCGTCACGAGCACGACGCCGTCGATCGCGAGCGATTGCAGCACCGTGAGCGGTGCGTCGGACGTGCCCGGGGGCAGGTCGATCAGCATGACGTCGAGATCGCTCCAGAGCGTCTGCTCGTAGAACTGCCGGATCACGCCCGAGACGATCGGTCCGCGCCAGATCATCGCCGTCTCTTCCTCGGGGGTCAGCAGGTTCGAGCTGACGACCTCGATCGCCGAGCGCGTGGTCGCCGGCACGAAGAGCGGTCGCGTCTGGCCGCCCGGATTCGGTTTTTCGTTCGGGTCTTTTTCGATGCCGAGCGGATCGCGCAGGCCGAAGAGACGCGGAATCGACGGCCCCGTGATGTCGGCGTCGAGGATTCCGACGCGTTTGCCCGCGCGACGCAGGCCGATCGCGAGGAGCCCGGTCGTGAGCGACTTGCCGACGCCGCCCTTGCCGGACATCACGGCGACGACCGATTTGAAGGTTCCGCGCCGCGCGAACGCGCCCGGCGCGCCGAGGTGCGGCCGCTTGTCGTCGTTCATGATCGTCGGCACGCGCCCGGAGAGGCGCGCTTGGCTCAGGGCCGCGAGGATCGGTTCGACCCGGAGCCCGTGTGCTTTCGCGCCCGCTTCGAGCGTCTCATATTTGTTGACGCCGCAACCGGAGCACTGCAGGCCGAACGCGGACAGGACGTCCGCGGCGATCGGCAGCTCGGAAACCAAGTTGCGGATGTTCGTGCCGGGGGAGATGGTCGATGGGGCCATGAGTCGCAGGCTACAACTTTCTGAAGAGATACTCTGTACCATAATGTTGCTCGGACCGCCGGCCGCCTTTGTGCGGCGAATCACGGAGACGCCGAGCCTCCGCACGTACGCTTAACCCACTCGAACCGAAGAAGGACACAGACGATGGCCGCTTCCGCATCCATTACGATCCCCGTATCGCTCGCAACCGAGCGGCAAGCCTACGAAGCGCGCTTGATTTTCGGGCGCACCCCGGGCACGTCCGCGGTGTCGCTCGACGCCGCCGCCGGTAAGGCGACGTTCGGTTTCGAGTTCCCCGGCAACATCGATCGACTCGTCGAGCGTCTCGCGCACAAGGGTCTCGGCCCCGTCTCGGCCGTCGCGGTCGACGTGCCGGTGCGGAACCTCACGGGCTTGGACGTCGACACGGCGGAAATGCTCGCGCATCTCGATGCGTCCCCGCTCGTCGCCAACGCGGCCTACGACGGCGCGACGGTCTCGGTGACGGTCGCCCCGACGACGAGCGCGATGCGGTACGTCTACGAAGAGATCATCCTCGCCGGGCTGATGCCCGTCGACATGCCGACGGTCGCCGGCCCGCAGGAGTTCGTCCTCTGATCGCAACCGCAGAACCCGACGTTCTCGTCGTCGGCGCCGGCCCGGCCGGCCTCGCCGCCGCAAAATTTCTCGCAGACGCCGGAAAGACGGCGCTCGTGCTCGAGAAACGGCACATCCCCGGAGGCAAACTGTCGTCGTGGCGCGATCGCGACGGCGATTGGCTCGAGAGCGGGCTGCACTCGTTCTTCGGCGGCTACGCCAACGTTCACGCGTTGCTCGCCGACGTCGGCATCTCGCACCACGTGCTCTGGCAGCCGCACACCCTCACGTGGGGATTCCCACCCGGCTTCTCGCCGCGCTGGGGCGGCACGGATCCCGTGTTCGAGGAATTCCACTTCGTCGATCTGCCGGCGCCGTTCAACGGAGTCGGCGCCGTGCTCAACGGCAAATACGTGTTCAACACGCTCGAGAAGCTGCTCTTCGCGAAGGGCACGCTGCCCGTGCTGCTCGGCGATCACGCCTATGCGGAGCGTCAGGACGATCTGACGTACGTGCAGTGGCATCGCAAACGCGGCATGAGCGAGCACATGCTGCGCACGTTCTTCGCGCCGATGTCGCTCGCGCTCAATTTCACGCCGATCGACAAGATCTCGGCGGAAGCGATGCTGCGCGTCATGGCGTACTTCGCCTCCAGCAAGAACGCGAGCCGCGCCGGTTTCCTGAACGGGCCGCCCTCCGAATCGTTCGTGAAGCCGCTCGTCGATCACGTGCGTTCGCGCGGCCAGGACGTCGAGATGTCGGCGGGCGCGGGCGAATTGATCTTCGAGGACGATCGCGTGGCGGGCGTCCGTACGCTCGACGGCCGCGAATACCGCGCGGCGGCGACGATTCTCGCCGTGCCCGTCCACGATGCCGCGAAATTGCTGCCCGCCGAGATGTTGCGCGATCCGCTCGTGCACGGGGTCGGCAAGCTGACGTCGAGCCCGATCATCAACGCGCACCTCTGGTTCGACATCAAGATCTCGAAGCTCTCGAACCTGATCTTCGCGCCGGGGACGATCTTGCCGGTGCACGCCGATCTCGGCCAGGCGTCGTCCGGCTACGAGTGGCCGGACCGGTCCTTCGTCGAAGTCTGCGTCGCGCCGGCCGACGATCTGATGCGCCTCGACGACGAAGCGGTCATCGATCGCGTCATGCGCGACATGCAGCGCCTCTATCCCACCGCGACGCGGGAGCACCTCGTCAAAGCCAAGCTCGTCCGCATCCCGAAGAGCGTCTACCGGGCCAGTCCGGGCGCCGAGCGGCTGCGCCCGGGAGCACGGACGCCGACGAGGAATCTGTTCCTAGCCGGCTGCTATACCAACCACCGCTTCCCCGCGAGCATCGAAGGCGCGGTCCGCAGTGCGAAGGCAGCAGTCGAAAGAGCCGTGGAGCAGATCGGTGTTCGAACGTAAACTAGAGCTGGATTTCGCCGCAACGGACGTCTCGGTTTCGCCGGACGTCCGCGCGGCGTACCAGACGTGCCGCGACATCACCCGTATCGCCTCGAAGACGTTCTATCTCGCGTCGCTGTTCCTCGCCGCCGAGAAGCGTCGCGCGGTCTGGGCCGTCTACGCGTTCTGCCGCACGGCCGACGACGTCGTCGACCGCACGGCGCCGGCCGCCGACCGCATCGCGGCGCTCGACGATCTCGAACGCAAGCTGCTCGCCGCGTCGCGCGGACGTGCGAACGAACCGATCTTCATCGCGTATGCTGACGCGGCGCGGCGCTACGACATCCCGCTCGAACCGGCGCTGTCGCTGCTGCGCGGCGCGCGCATGGACATCACGATCCGCCGGTACGCGACGTACGACGAGCTCTGCGAGTATTGCTATCTCGTCGCTTCGACCGTCGGGCTGCTCGTCTCGCCGATCCTCGGCACGAACTCCGAGGCGGCGCTTCCGTTCGGCGTCACGCTCGGGCGCGCGATGCAACTCACGAACATCTTGCGCGACGTCGGCGAGGACGCGCTGATGGGCCGGATCTACTTGCCGGCGGAAGATCTCGAGCGCTTCGGCTATGCCGAGAACCGCGTCTTCGAGCAAGTCGTCGACGAGAATTTCGTCGCGCTCATGCAATTTCAGATCGCGCGCGTCCGCGAACTGTACGCGGAAGCGGAGCCCGGCATCGCGATGCTCTCGGCGGAGAGCCGCTACACGGTGCGACTCGCGCTCTCGCTCTACCGCCGCATCTTGAGCGCGATCGAGCTCAACGGCTACAACGTGTTCTCACGGCGTGCGTACGTGCCGCTCCGGTCGAAGATCGTGACGGCGCTCGGGGTCGCGCTCGCGCGCTAGTCCGGCCGCGTCCCGTCGAACGCGCGCTGTAAGAGCTCGCGTATTTCGTCGCGCACGAGCGGACGGGGATTCGGATACGGCGTCGCGCACGCGAGATCGGCCGCGCGGTCGAGGCCGTCCCGCGGCATGCCGATCGCCGCGAGCGACGCGGGCGCGCCGAGCGCGCGCGAGAGATCGAACAGCGCCGCCGAGACCTCGGACGACGACGCGACGCCGAGCGCGCGCGCCGCGCCCGCGAGCGCGCTCGCCGCGAACGGCGCGTTGTACGAGATCGCGTGCGGCAAGATGACGGCGTGCGTCTGCGCGTGCGGGAGATCGAACGTGCCGCCGAGCGTGTGGCAGAGTTTGTGGTGCAGGCCCATGCCGACCGAGCCGAGGACGCTTCCGGCGAGCCAGGCGCCGTAGAGCGCTTCCGAGCGCGCCGCGAGGTCGTCCGGCGCCGCGACGACGCGCGGGAGAGCGGCCGCGAAGGCGCGGATGCTCTCCTCGGCCATGAGCGAGACGATCGGGCTCGCGTCGGGCGCGTAGAGCGCTTCGACCGCATGGGCGATCGCGTTGAGGCCGCTCGCCGCCCCGAGCGCGGCGGGTAGCGTGAGCGTCAGCTCGGGATCGTAGATGACGATGCGCGGCAGCACGCGCGGGTCCCGGCCGGTCGTCTTCCGGCCGTTCTCCGTGATGCCGAAGATCGGCGTCATCTCGGAGCCGGCGTACGTCGTCGGCACGGCGAGGATCGGGAGCGGCGAGACGAGCGCGACGGCCTTGGCGAGGCCGACCGTCGAACCGCCGCCGATCGCGAGGAAGCCGTCAGCGCCCGTGCGGGCCGCCTCCTCGCGGGCCGCATGCGCGACCTCGATCGGCACGTGCATGGTCGCGCGGTCGAAGGTGCCGGCGACGCGATCGCCGAGCGGCGCCGCGACGGTCGCGGCGGTGTCGCGTTGCTCCGGCGTCGAGAGCACGAGCAGGCGCCGGACGCCGGCTCGATCCGCTTCCTCCGGGAGTTGCTTGCGCGAACCGGCCCCGAAAAGGACGCGCCCCGGGAGCGGCTCGTACGCGAATGCGCGGGTGGGGAGTGCGATCACGTCTCTCGTCCTCGGTGACTTGCGTCGCGGCGGTAGC
>CAJCIN010000110.1 GCA_903970385.1 Rhodospirillales bacterium
GTCGGCGCGCGCCGGTGCGGTCGCCATCGCCGAGAATGCGAACGATGCGATCGACGTCAGCGCCACGGCCGATTTCGAGAATCTAATCATACTCGTACCTCTTTCGAACATAAGCTTCTCCTTAGGATTTGACGGAACGGGGTCTTCACTCGCCCGGGCTATGGAGCGAAACGCCGGTCGCGGCGCCGACGATGCGAGACTCCGATGGTCGTTCGCGACGACGGAAGAGACGGATGAGCGTGCCGGCAATGCCGCCCGGCATCGCGAGCATGACCGCGATCAGCGCCACGCCGTACACGACGGACGGAGCGGCGGCGTTGATCTTCTGCGCCCATAACGGCAGGAACTCGACGACGGCGCCGCCCGCGACCGCACCCCACAGCGTTTCGAGTCCGCCGAGCACCGCGCCGATGAGGATGGTGATCGACAACGCGAAGCCGTACACGTCCGGGCTGACGAAGGCCGTCGCGATCGCGATGAGGCCGCCCGAAATCCCGGCGTACGCCGCGCTCCAAGCGAACGCGAGCGTCTTGTAGTAGTACGGGTTGACGCCGAACGATACGGCGGCGACTTCGTTGTCGCGGATGGCGCGCAGCGCGCGACCGAGGCGCCCTTCGAGCAGCACCGCCGTCACGACGATGAGCGCGCCCGCGATGAGCCACGCGACGTAGTAGAAGAACTTCTCCGAATCGATCGAGGCCGGCGGCACGATCGGCGAGAGCACGAGGCCGCCCGAGCCGCCGGTCACGTCGCGGAAGCGCTTGAGCAACGACGGCACCGAAACGGCCAGCGCGAACGTCGCGAGCGCGAGGTATACGCCTTCCAGACGAAGCGCGACGGTGCCGATGCCGATTCCGACGAGTCCGCTGACGGCGCCCGCGGCGATCACCGCGAGCCAATACGGCGCACCGGCTTTGGCGGCGAGAATCGCGACCGTGTAACCGCCGACGGCGAGAAACGCGCCGTGTCCGAGCGAAATCTGGCCGTTCTTTCCGGTCAGGATGATCAGGCCGAGGATCGCGATCGAATACGCCGCGACGTAGCTCAATTGAAACGACACGTACGCGGGCACGAAGAACGGCAAGACGGCGATGACGACGGCGGCGACGAGAAACGAGATGATGCGGCCCGGGCGCAGAAAGCTCATGCTAGACGCGCCGCACGTTCACGCGCCCGAGCAAGCCGGCGGGCCGAACGAGCAAGACGACGACGATGATCAGGAACGCCACGGGCAAACGCAGATCGGTGCCGATGAACTCGACGTACGTTCCGAGCAGATTCAAGACGACGCCGAGGACGAGACCGCCGAGCACCGCCCCGAGCGGACTCTCGATCCCGCCGAGCACCGCGCCGGCGAACGCGTACACGACGATGCCCTGCATCATGTTCGGATCGAGGAAGACGACGGGCGCGACCATGATGCCCGAGACGGCCCCGACCACGGCCGAAAGCCCCCAGCCGAGCGCGAGCATCCAGCTCACGCGAATGCCGAGAACGCGGCTCTGATCGGGATACAGCGCGGCGGCGCGCATCGCGAGGCCGACCTTCGTCTTCGCGAAGAAGAGCGAGATCAACCCGAGGGTCACGACGGACACTCCGATGATCCCGAGATCCTGCGGGTTGAACGAGACGCCGCCGACGTCGATCGGCGAGGTCGGAAACGGGCTCGGAAAATTCTTGATGACGTAGCCCCAGAACAGTCCCGCGAGCCCGTTGAAGATGGTGAGCAGCCCGAGCGTGACGATGACGACGGTCAGTTGCGACGCGCGCTCGACGGGCCGGATCACGATCCGTTCGAGCAACACGGCGCCGCCGAACGCGATGACGATCGTCGTCGCGAACGCGGCCCAAACCGGCATGCCCATTTGAATGAGCTGCCAGGCGATGAACGTGGTGAACATCGCCATCTCTCCCTGTGCGAAATTGATGACGCCCATCGAACGGTAGATGAGGACGAGTGCGAGCGCGACGCTCGCAAAAATCGAGCCCGTGGCTAAACCGCTGATGACCTGTTGTATGAACTCGTGCAGAGCGAGAAGCGACCTCTCCCACGCGCGAGCGCGGAGCGGGAACTGTAAGGCAGCGAACCTTGCTTCGCGGTCCTAAAGATAACCTTCGCAAAAACATGTCATCTTTCGGTAAAATATTGCGCGACGCCGAAGCACCTACATGTGTTTTGGCACCGCGATGGCTTGCGGGCGCTCCGACGAACAGCGACGCATGGAGGAGCGGGCATTCGGCGACGTCCTGCGCGAGTTGCGCATCGGAGCCGGACTGTCGCAAGAGGCACTTGCCGAGAGCGCTCGACTGAGCCCGGGGGCCATCAGCGCGCTCGAACGCGGCGCGCGTCGCGGGCCGCAGCATCAGACGCTGTCGCTCATCGCCGAAGCGCTGCAGCTCGACGGCGATCGGCGCGCGAATCTCGAACGGGCCGCCGGCGCCGGACGGCGCCGTGCCGTTCGCGGCGGCCATCCGGCGGGCGAACGGCGTGAAGACGCTCGAACGAACGTCCCGCCGGCGCTCACGTCCTTTCACGGTCGCGATGACGACCTCGCGACGATCGAAGGGTTGCTCGCGACGCGCCGCCTCGTCACGCTCCTCGGCCCGGGCGGGGTCGGAAAGACGCGGCTCGCGCTGGAGGCGGCGCGACGGCGAGCGGGCGCTCCGGAGCTTCCCGACGGCGTCTGGTTCGTCGACCTCTCCTTCGCTCCGACGAGCGATTCGATCGCGAGCGCCGTCGCCCGTCCGCTCGGCGTGCACGAGACGGCGGCGCGGCCGTTGATCGAGACGCTCTGCGACGCGCTCGCCGCGAAGAAGCTGCTCCTCGTGCTCGACGACTGCGAACGCGCGGCCGACGCGGTCGCACACATCGTCGAGGCGATGTTGCGCGCGGCTCCCGGTCTCGCGATCGTCACGACGACGCGTGAGGCGCTGCGCGTCGACGGCGAGTGCGTCGTTCGCGTCGATCCCCTCCCCGTCGAGATCGACGGACGGCGCGGACCGGCGCTCGAGCTGTTCTTCGATCGCCTCGCCGACGCGGACGTTGCCGCCTACGGCGAGAGGCGCGCGGACCAGATCGAACTCGCGGCGACGATCTGCACGCGGCTCGACGGTCTGCCGCTCGCCCTGGAACTCGCGGCCGGCAGAGCGCGGGATCTCTCGCTCGCGCAGATCGCATCCGGGCTGGAGGAGCGGTTCGCGTTACTCGCCGGCGGCCGGCGTACCGCGAGCCCGCGTCAGGCGACGTTGCACGGCGCCATCGCTTGGAGCTACGAACCGCTCGAGGCGCACGAGCGCACGTTCTTCTCGCGCCTGGGCTCGTTCGCCGATTCGTTCACGTCGGAATCCGCGATCGCCGTTTGTGGTGAGGACGTGCCGCAACCGCGCGATGCGCTCGTAACGCTCATCGCGAAATCGCTCGTCGCCGTCGTCGAGGACGGCGACGGCCGTCTGCGGTATCGTCTGCTCGAGTCCATGCGCGCGTTCGCACGCGACCGGCTCGACGAAAGCGGGGATCGCGACCGAAACGCCGCACGATTCGCGCGTCACTTCCTCGACCGTGCGCGGTCGCTCGACGAGCGGTTCGGGAGGGTTCACAACAACGACTTCGTCGCGCTCGCGGAACCGGATCTCGAAAACTTCCGCGCGGCGCTGGAGTGGTCGCTCGCCGCCGAAGGCGACGTCGAACTCGGCGCCGACCTCGCCGGCGCGATGGGCTGGGTCTTCCGCCAGACGACGCATTTCACGGAGGGCATTCGCTGGGCCGAGCTCGCGTTGAGCTTCGAGGCGCGGCTCCATCCCGCGACGATCGGGCGGCTTCGCATGGCCTGCTGCTACTTTCACTTCAACATGGGCGGCATGAAGACGGCTCTCGATGCCGCGCTCGCGGCCGAGGCGGCCTTCCGCTCGATCGACGCCGTCGCCGACGTGGCGGGCGCGTTGACGGCGCAGGCGTACTGCGCGTACCGGTTCGGCGATACGGACGAGCTGGCGCGCGCG
>CAJCIN010000111.1 GCA_903970385.1 Rhodospirillales bacterium
CGCTCCGCCGGCGGTCCCGCCCGAACACGCCGGCAACGCCAGCGCGACGGCGAGCAGGGCGAACCAGATGCGCATATCGTGAGAATCGGCAAACGGCCCGCGCCCCTGAACTCGGGGGTCAGCGCACCTCGTCGACCGCAATCACCGCCGACGCGCGAAAACGCCGGTCGCCGTCCCAGGCCACGCTCGTACCGGTTTCCGCCGAGACGCCGAACAACGGCATCGTGCTTTCGAGATCGTCTCCGGTCAACGTTCCGATGACGCGTATGCCGTGGTCGAATGTCACCGACACGCGCTTCCCGACGAACGTCCGCATCCGTGTTTCGTCCATGCGGGGGAATGTCTCACGGCTGCACCTCGTGCCTGCGACGCCACGTGACGACGGAGGGTAACGCGAGCGAGCGAGTCTGCGAGAGGCCGAGCATAGACGTCATCGCTGTAAACAATAAGCGTGAAAAAAATGTGGTAAACACCGGCGCCGCGATTGTGTCCCCAAGCATCGACACGATGCACGGGAGCGTATGTGTTTCTAGCGTTTGTGTTTGCCGTTTCCGTCGCCGTCGCATCGGTGACGACGCCGATCGCGGCCGTGCCGGCAGCGGCGCCCGCCGCGAGCTCTGCGGTCAGCCCGTCACCGTGCCCGAGCACGAGACCCGGTGTCGTTTCGCAAAACGACGTGACGCCGTCGGGTTCTCCTGAACCGTGTCTGCGTACCATCGCAACCGTCTCGAAGGTCGGCCGTAAAGCGAACCTGATCGGCATCGCGAACGCCGCGTCCGAAGGAACGATATCGCAGGAAGAAATTGCGAACCGCCCGGTCTTGCGGCCCGGCGAGGTGCTGGAAGCGATTCCCGGTCTCGTGATCAGCCAGCACAGTGGCGAAGGGAAAGCGAACCAATACTATCTCCGCGGTTTTCAGCTCGACCACGGCACCGATCTCGAGAGCACGATCGACGGCATTCCGATCAACATGCCGAGCCACGCACACGGTCAAGGCTACTCCGACATCAATTGGCTGATCCCCGAGCTCGTGAGCTACGTCGAGTTCAAGAAGGGCACGTACTACGCCGACCAGGGCGATTTCTCGACGGCCGGATCGTACAATCTCTTCTTTCGCGACACGATCCCGACCGTGACGTCGTTCGGCATCGGCGACTACGGCTACGACCGCTTCTTCACCGCGGGTTCGCCCGCGATCGGAAACTCGGCTCATCTGCTCTACGGCTTGGAAGTCTATCACGACAACGGCACGTTCGTGAAACCCGACGAATATCACAAGGTCAACGCGATCCTCCGTTACTCGCTCGATCGCGGCCCGAACTCGCTCGTGCTCACGGGTTCGGCCTACGACGGCCCGTTCGACTCGACGGACCAGATTCCGCAAAGACTGGTCGATGCAGGCGAGTTGAATCCGTACGGCTACATCGATCCGACGGACGGCGGCAACACCTATCGGTATGCCTTCTCCGGCCAATATCAGCACCATTCGGCGAACGGCGACACGAAGCTCGCGTTGTACGGTGAGGAATATTTCCTCGACCTGTTCTCGAACTTCACGTATTACGCGTTCGATGCGAACGACTATTACAACACGGTATCGAATCCGATCACGTGCAAGGCCGTCTACACGACCTGCGTTCCGAATACGGGCGGACCGAACAGTCTCCGTGCGCCGAACTACGTGACCTACTGTCCGGCGAATCAATTTGCGGTCAACCCGAACGGCCCCGCGCAGAGCGTCGCACCCGGTGCTTTCACGTTCTCGTGTCCCGACCAGCGCGAACAGCGCGACAAGCGCTTTATCACCGGCGGCAGTTTCAAGCGCACGTTCCTGACTCCGGGCACGCGATCCGAAGTCGGGTTCGGCGTGCGGAACGACAACATCAGCACGCTCGGACTGTACCTGACGGACGAGCGGAATCGCTACCCCGACGGCACGCTGAGCGACGATCACGTCGTCGAGCGCGACTCGTTCGTCTACGTGCAATCCGACCTGCGTGCCGGGAAGTTTCGCGTGCAGCCGGGGCTACGGGGCGATCTCTACGCCTTCGACGTGAACGCGTTCGACCCGGCGAACTCGGGGAAGCGCATCGACGCACAGATCAATCCGAAGATCGCGCTCGCGTACGCGTTCACGCCCAACTTCGAAGCCTACGCCGACTACGGCGAGAGCTTCCACTCGAACGACGCGCGCAGCGTCACCGGCGTCAACGATCCGCAAACGCACGCGCCCTTCGATCCGAGCGGCATTCCGGTCACGAGCAACACCGCGCTCGACCGCGCGACGGGGGAGGAAGTCGGCTTCCGCGTCCATCAGAAAGAGATCACGACGACCGTCTCCGGCTGGCAATTGCTACTCGCGAACGAGCTCGTCTTCGACGGCGATCACGGCGACGTCGATATCGCCGGGCCGACGTTCCGTAAGGGCATCGAGATTGCGAACTATTACACGCCGACCAACTGGCTGACCATCGACGCAGATCTCGCAACCTCGACGGCCCGTTTTCTCGCTAACCCCGACGACGCCGGGACGCAAGTGCCCGAATCGCTCGCCGGCGTGGTCGCGCTCGGCGCGACCGTCGACGAACCGAAGTATGCGGCGTCGCTGCGCATGCGGTACTTCGGGCCGCGTAATCTCGATCAGTCGGGCATCCCGAAGTCGCCGCCGTCGACGACGTTCAACGGTCAATTCACGTTGAAGATGGCGAAACACGCGCGCTTGCGCGTCGACGTGTTCAACATCTTCAACGTCGACGTGCCCGACGTGACGTACTACTACGGATCGTGGCTGCCGCAGGATGCGGCGAATCCGGCGTATGCGCGCGACCCGGCGGTCAACCCCGCGCTCGGCGGCGGCGGTGTGAACGACTACCACTTCCATCCGTCGGAGCGGCGCATCGTCCGCGCGACGCTTTCGACCGCGCTTTAGCCGCTACCACGTGTCGATCGTCCGGACGGTATCGCGCGGGCGCGTGCCGTCGCGGAAACGCATGCCGTTCGCGATCCAAACGCGCGACTCGCTCGGATCGATCACGTCGTCGATCTCGAGGAACGACGCCATGTTCAGCGCCTTGCCGTCGGCATACGCGCTCGCGACCATCCGGTCGAAGAGCGCTTTGCGCTCCGCATCGTCCGCGACGCCGGCGAGTTCTTTACGGAAGCCGAGCCTGACCGCGCCCTCGATGCCCATCGCACCGAACTCGCCCGTCGGCCACGATACGGTGAACGAGCCCGCATGGAAGCTGCCGCCGGCCATCGCTTGCGCGCCGAGGCCGTAGCCTTTCCGCAGCACGATCGAGAAGAACGGGACGCGCAGGCTCGCGGCGTTGACGAACATGCGCGAGGCGTGCCGCACGAGTCCCGTGCGTTCCGCGTCGGGTCCGACCATGATGCCCGGCGTGTCGCACAGGAAGAGAAT
>CAJCIN010000112.1 GCA_903970385.1 Rhodospirillales bacterium
TATCGTCCAGCCTTGTTGCGCGCAATAAAGGGCGACTGTTTTCGTATGATTACGGATTGCGGCCTTTGACGAAGCGTACGCCGCTGCCATCGGGATGCCGACGAGCCCCGACCGCGAGGAAATGTTGATGATCGAACCCGCAGCGCCATCTTTCATCGCCCGTATGGCATAGCGGCATCCTAGAAATGTGCCGTCGAGATTGGTGCGGTGAACCGCTCTCCAAGCCTCGAGCGTCGCATGTTCTGGGTCGTGGTCAACCGGCCCGGACTCGAACCCCGTCACGCCGGCATTGTTCACGACCACGTCGGCAACCGGAACCTCCGTGAGCAGTCGTTCCCAATCGGCCTCTCTGCTGACATTCAAGGGCAGGAAGCGGCAGCCGACGGCCTGTGCCATCGAAGCCCCGACGGCCTCATCCTTGTCGGTAGCAACCACGGTCGCGCCTTCAGCGATGAACGCTTCAACGATCGCGCGACCGATCCCACGAGCGGCGCCGGTGACGACGCAAATCTTCCCGCTTAGTCGAGACATCGCACCGACTCAGGGCACCATAAGAGCTTATGCTTCGGACGGCCCCGGACGGCCGGGGTGTCGGCTAAACGAGTCTGCGGAGGCGCGCTTGGCATGGTCACATTCGTCCCTCAAAGTCGGCACGAGAAGGTTGTCGTCGATTTCCTCGAGACCTGCCGCCGGTAGCGTTCCTCGTAATCCAGATTATTCGGGGTGTACGCCTCGAAGACCAGGGTTCGCTCGTGAAACTCCTCGCCGTGCACGACACCGGGAGCGACGGTGTAGGCGTCCCCAACGCCGAGTGACTGAGTTGAACCGTCCGGGTAGCTTATCGTGACACTGCCCTCTAGAACGATGCCGACTTTCGTCGAGAAGTATCGCTCGTTCTGGTTGCGCTCGGATACGGGCGGAGTGATGATACGGTAGACGAGCGTAATGCCGTCGTCGCCCGCGACGGCCCATCGTACACCGGGGGCACACTCGACGAATGTGCAATCCCCGATCGGGTGCTCGTATCGACTCGTTTCGGAAGACGCACCATAAGCGATCGGCGTTCGCGCCGTTCGTGCGGTGCGGAGAACGAGAGACTTCAGGGACTCCGGCGATGCGGGCCCACCGGCATCTCCGCTTTGCCCCGCCGGACCGAGCGCGTCGCTTATACGCCTCCATTCGCGGTATTCCTTAAGATATGCTTCGCACGTGCGCAAGTGCATGCGCACTTCGTCGGAACTTCTTTCGGTTAGCAAGCCCAAGGCCTCGAGGGCGATGAGGCTTGCGAAGCGGTCTGCCGCATCCCCAAATAAATCGTCACTCATGCCGTCACGCGGTCGCCCAGCGACGCTCGCATCTTCCGCAGCCCGCTCCGAATACGCCACTTGATCGTTCCAAGCGGCAAACCCGTCGCTGCGGCAAGCCCTTCGTGAGTTAAATTCGAGAAAAACGCGAGTTCGATCAAGATGCGCTGTTCTTCCGGAAGTTCGCCCAGCGCTTTTCGAACCTGCTCGGCATCGAGTTGCGCGAAGATGTCGTCTTCCACTCCCGATTCGAAGTGCAACGTCGTGGGAATCTCGCATTCCGGGCGCGCCCGACGCGAGCGTAGAACATCGATGGTTCGATTGCGGGTTACTCGAGCGAGCCAGCCCTCGAAATAGCCGCCGCGAAATGCAGACGGCTCTTGCCAGAATTTCACAAACACGTCTTGCGTAACGTCTTCGGCGATCATTCGATCATTCGCGATCCGTAACGCGATGGCGTAAACCATTGCGTTATGCAGATCGTAGATCGCTTCGAATGCTGCGAAGTCCCCCTCTTGCGCACGCTGAACGAGCGCTGCCGATGTTTTCATTACCGCGCTTTGTAAAACACGTCTGTTGAGTGAGTATCGGTTGCTGTGTGAGTGTCGTTCGCTGAACTCCGACTGAAGTGCCGCGGCCGCCGAGCGGGTGACATCAGTGAACTCGTCGACACGAATTCCTCGTACGCGGACAAGTGACCGCCGGTCGTTCAGCTAACGCCCCAACAACGTGCGGCTGATACTTTTGGATTGGGAGTGTCGACTTCGGATTTACGTAAGCGGCCTTACCGATGTAAGCGTGCTTACACTAAGCAAGAAAACTCACTGTTCCGCTGGCTCTGGGGTTCGAGCGAGACTCCCCAAATAACCCGGGCCATAGGATACCGGCCGGCCGGCGTTGGAATTGGCCGATAGTTGCGTGCAAGCTAGCAGCTATGACGCAGGTAGGATATCGCGTAGACCGATCGATACGCGAAGAGCCTGCGTTCCCCGCTCGATCCTGAAGATAATGGTTTCCGCCGCGGCTTCATTGGCTCGTGCAAAGTCCGCGCCCGAGAATTGGCTGGCCGGCTTTCCGTTGACGGCGACGATGCGGTCGCCGGCCCGCAGATCGGCTCGTATCGCCGGCGAATGCGCGAGGATCCGGCGGACGCGAAACGCTCCATCGGGCAACTTGGTCGCGAGCACGCCGGAGCGGTTGAACGGTGGCGGAATGTCGGGCAATGGTTCTAGCCAAACGCCGTCGCGCGTGTAGTCAAACGTCATGACGAATCGGTCGAGCAACGCTTCGCTGAGGATCGCCGCCTCGACGTTGTAGGGCTCGTAGTACGACATATCAGGCGACGCATATGATACGAGAGCTGCGCGTCGCTCGAACGGGCCGATGGCGATACGAGCACGTGAAATCCGCTCGCCGCCTTCGTCGATGCCGCGGCGCAATGTTTCCGCAAGCCCCGCGCGTCGCGCCCAGGCGTCGGCAACGATGGTAAAGCCGGCGTTACCGGTGTCGAGCATGCACGAGCCGCTCCTGCCGTCGATCCGACATGGCGCGAGCGGAGAATCGTCGTCGAACACGATGGGTACACGCGCGCCGACGGCGACCGGCCGTGGCCGGTCAAGGCGACGCAGCGTCATCAGGCGGGTTCGCGGATCCAGGGTCACCGAGAAGCGTTCGAAGAATTCCCGGCCGAGCCAACCGGCCTTTGGCGGGCGAGGGCCGCGCTCGACCTTTGCAAATCCATACGGGACGATTTTCGCAACCTGATCGTCGATGACGACGTCGCCGATCTGAAGGCGATGCACCTTGGCATAGCCAGCCTGGTAGACGTTCCTTTGATTCACGCTATGGTCGGCTCCTCGCGGACGGAGGTCGACCGCACGCGCCGTTTGCGCCGTGAGAATGAAGTGACCGCCCGCATCGACGACAAACGGAAACGGACCCTTCCCGTTGATCCGCACGTTCACGATCGGCTTGAACCCGTCCATTATGTACGGTACACGAACCGCATCCGTCCCGGGTGGAAGGGTAACTCCCGAAACGGTCTTTGGAGCCGCGAACGTGGACGCTTCGAAGGCCCCGCGCGGTAAGAAGTCGTCAACGACGTCCGTCTCCGACTCGTCATCCTCGGGATAGGTGATGCGAACCTTGAATGGCGCGACGGCGTCATCGACCGTACGCCAATCCGCGTAGGAGACCACCTCGTGATCTTCGTCGAGGGCGAGAGACGTTTGGTCGAACAAGTGCGATTTCTGATCTACGAAAAGCGTGACGGGTGCGCCGCCGCGGGGGACGGCGGCGACGACGTCGGCGGTGCCCCGTCCGGCGTCGAGCCGGGCGGTTCCGAGATCGCGGTAGCGAACCTCTGCTCCCACGTCGCACCAGCCGTGCGCCTCGATCCAGGCATGACTCACGGCCGTTGCCCGCGCGCTCGGCGCATTCATCACGAGCGTGCCCTTCGAGTAGTCCGTCGACCACGGCTGACGTCCGTCGTACCCGTCGGCGCTCGAGAGGTCGCCGCTGTACCAGCGCGTTACCGACCGGCCATTCTTCGGATCGAGCGCCGTGTCGTACGTGCCGTCGAGCCCGTCGCCCGCGTGCGTGCCGTGGATCTTCACCGCGGCGAAGCGCAGCCATCCGCGGCAACCCGTTGCGTCGCGCAACGTCGCGACGATGCGCGACGCGCGATCTGCGGGGAGTCGCGCCGCAAATGCCGCCGGCGCTGTGCTGGGCACGTAACATAAGGTGACCGCGAGCGCAATGCCCGCGCGGGCGAAGAAGTCGAGCCGTGTCACGCCGCTCCCTCGCGCGGTTGCGCGACCACGATGTTGAGCGCTTTGAGCTTCACGAGTTGCTCGATCGACGGATGCACGATGCCGTGCGCTTCCACGCGGCGAACGTAGTCGCGATCGATGCCGAGCGCACGGAGTCGCAGGGCTTCGTCCGGGCGCGTGATGGCGACCCCAGCGTCGCGCAGGGAGCGCACGAAATCGCCCGTCACGCGAAGGGCGCGCAGCGACGTGAGTTCGCCTGCGTCGAGCTCGGCGGATGCGAACGTCGTGCGGAGATCGCGCACGTATGCGCCGTCGACCCCGAGCGCGCGAAAGGCAATGAGCTGACCGAGCTCGAGGTGCGGATATCCGGCGCTTGCGATCTCGTCGATGTAGGCGATCGTGATGTCGATCATGGCCACGCCAAGGAGATCTGCGGGAGCGACGTCGTAGCCGCGACCGTTCAGAGCCGCTTCGAACGAGACGTTCGGTGTGAGCGTGAAGGTGCCGCCGCCCGAGCCCCGGGCGAGCGTTCCTTTGCCGGCGATCCTAGCCGCATCGCGCACGATCGAGAACGAGACTGCGGAAGACGGCGCATCGAGTTCTTCTTGCGTGATTCCGATCGCGTTCGCGGGGATATCGTGCGTATCGCGATCGTGCGAACCGGTTCGCCCGTCGTCGATCTCGAGGGAAAGAGCGACGATTCCGCGCTGCGCTTGCGGATGAATCGTCCAGGACCCGGTCACGGATTGCGCGGCTTCGGCCAGCATCGGGGCAAGATGAAACAGCAGCATGCTTGCCGCGAGCCCGAGGGCGTATCGCATGTTAGAGTACTCCGCTTACCTTCAGGCGGATCAGTTGATCCACGGAGAGATTGTGGAAGCCATGCGCGCTTGCGCGTTGGACGAACGCTCCATCGATGTCGAGCGCGCGCAACTGCTGCACTTGGTCGACCGTGAGATCGGGATATCCGGCGCGTACCAAGCCTCGGACGTAGTCGGGGGTCACGCCGATCGCGCGAAGTGATTGCACGCGATCGGCGGTGAGATTGTGAAGTCCCGCTGCGCTCAGCGACGCACCGTACTCGGGCGTCACGCCGGTGGCGCGCATGCCCTCGATATCACCGATGGCAAGCGACTCGCCGTAACGCGCACGCATCGTAGCGATGTATTTGGGATCGATGCCGACGGCGCGGATGCGGATCAGTTCGTCGACCGAGGGATGTCCGAGGCCATCGCGCTGGAGTTCCCGGATGAAGTCGGCGTCGACGCCGACGGACTTGAGGCTCACGAGTTGGTCGACGGTGAGATGCGTGTAGCCGACGCGCGCCAGTTCATCGGCGTAATCGGGTGCGTTGGCTTCGGCCACGATCTGCACTCGCGCTTCGGGGAGCAGGGCGT
>CAJCIN010000113.1 GCA_903970385.1 Rhodospirillales bacterium
TGCGTCGCTGTTATCTCGTTCGCCGGCGCCGGGGCACGAGCGCAGGTTCCGGCGCCGTCGCCGTCCCCGGCTGCGTCGTCGTTACCCGGCGCGAAGCCCGGAGTCGCCGCGTCGGCCGCGCCGTCCGCGGATGCGCTCGACTACGACAAGTTCGTGAAGACCGCGCACAAGCAAGACGGTCTCTTTCCGATCTATCGCGTGTCGGGCCGCGTGTACATGGAAGTGCGCGACGATCAGCTGGACACCGATTTCCTCGAGCACATCGTGCCGGCGAACGGACTCGGCGGCTACGGCTTTCACGGCGGCGATCAGTTCACGCAGAGCGGCCGCATCGTGCGGTTTCACGAAGCCGGCAAGAGCGTCGTCTTGATCTGGCCGCACACGCGCTTCATCGCGACGCCCGGCACTGCGATCGCGACGGCCGTGCACGAGTCGACGGCGGACTCCGTCGAAACGATGCTGCCGATCGTGACGGCGGACAAGGCGCGCAAGGTTCGCGTGCTCGACGTCTCGCCGCTCCTTGGCGACCTCCTCGATCTGGGGACGTCGCTCACGCAGGCGGTCGGTGCGGACAAGAATCCCGAGGGCACGTACCGGCTCGACCCGACGCGCACGTACTTCGGCCCGAGCAAGGCGTTCCCGGAGAACGTGATCGTCGAAGCAGACGAGACGTTCACCTCGGCCGGCATCGACGGCGTCGACACGGTCCCCGATTCGCGCTTCGTGCAGATGCGCGTCAAATACAACTTCTCGAAGATCCTCAGTTCGCCCGACTACGTGCCGCGGTTGTACGACGAGCGCGTGGGCTATTGGGAAGACCCGCACGCCGCGTTCGACCGCGACGACGAACGCGACAATCTGCGCTGGTACGTCCTGCGCTGGAACATGGCGCCGAGCGATCCGACGCAACGTCTCTCGCCGGCGAAGTCGCCCATCGTCTTTTACCTCGACCGTTCGATTCCCGATCAGTATCGCGGCGCGGTTCGCGACGGCATCTTGGAGTGGAACAAACCCTTCGAGCGCATCGGCATCTCGAACGCCGTGCAGGTGCTCGATCCCCCGAACGATCCGGCGTGGGATCCGGACGACATCCGCTACAGCGTGATCCGCTGGGTGACGGACGAGCCGAGCGAGTTCGGCGCCGAGGCGCAGATCGTGTGGGACCCGCGCACGGGCCAGATCTTCCGCGGCGGCGTGCTGCTCGACAGCAACCTCGGGCGCAACGCGAAGTTCGGCGAGCGCAATCTACTCGACGCGCTGACGTTCCCGCAGGCGGACGACGCGGCGCCGCGCGCGACGCACGGCAATCGGTACGCGCCCGAACACGACGAGTCGACGTTCGGTCGCGGCGAAGCGGCGCAGGCCGCCTTCGGGTCGACGGCGCTCGAGCTGATGGGGGAGACGGACAAACTCGACACGTTCGTCTATCAGCGCATCAAGGCCGTGACGATGCACGAGGTCGGTCACGATTTCGGCCTCAGCCACAATTTCATCGCGCACAACGCGTTCTCGCCGGAAGATCTCAAGAGCGCATCGTTCACGAAGACGCACGGCACGTCGTCGTCCGTCATGGATTACTGGCCCGTCAACATCTGGCCGAAGGGCACGTCGCAGGGAACGTATTCGCCGATCGCGCTCGGGCCGTACGATTACCACGTGATCCATTGGGGTTACGCATCCGTCCCCGGCGCGAAGACGCCGCAGGACGAGAAGCCCACGCTCGATCGTTGGGCCGCCGCGTCCGTCGATCCGAAGTATGCGTTTGCGGGCGATGAGGACGGCGATTTCGCCGGCGGCCATGCGATCGATCCGCGCGCCGCACCGTTCTTGCTTTCGAACCGGCCGATGGATTGGTGCTCGACGCAGCTCGACATGACGAAGGGCTTCATCGGGACGCTCGACCGGCGCTTTCCCGCGCCGCAGCAGCCGTGGGAGGACGAGCGCGTCGCGTTCTTGTCGCTGCTCAATCGCTACAGCACGTGCGCGATGTCGCTGACGCATTACATCGGGGGCGAATATCTCTCGCGCAATCGCGTCGGCGATCCGGGCACGCACGCGGCGCTCACGCCCGTGCCGCGCACGGAGGAGAAGCGCGCGTTCTCGATGCTCGATCGCTACGTGTTCGCAGATGCAAACTGGCATTTCTCGCCGGCCACGTTGCAGCGGCTCGTGTACACGGAGTACATGGATTTCGGCGGCGGGTTCGGATACGATCCGACCGACCGGCACGACGTCCCCGTCGTCGAGATCGTCGGCGGCTTGCAGGCGCGGGCGCTCGCGAGCATGTTCGCGCCGCTCGTCTTGCAGCGGCTCGCCGACATGCCGACCAAAGCCGCGCCGAACAGCACGATGACCCTCGCCGACCTCTTCGCATGGACGCAGTATTCCGTATACGGCGACTTGGCCGCGGCGAAACCGTCGACGCAGATCCGGCGCAACATGCAGCGGAACTATGCGCGGCTGCTCGCGCGCCTCGTCGTGGCGCCGCCGCTCGGCACGCCCCTCGACGCACAAGCCCTCGCGCGCGTCGAACTGACGGCGGTCGACTCGGGGGCGCGACGCGCGCTCGCGAAGCGCGGCCTCGATCTGCAGACGCGCGCCCACCTCGCCGCCTTGCAAATGGACGCGGAACGCACGCTCGACGCGAAGATCGTCTTGCCGCCCGGCGGCACGAGCCGAGCCGGCGCGCAGTGACGTTCGCTAGCGTGCTGCGGCGCCGTTTCGCGGCGTCGTTCTTTCCTTTGCTCGCCATCGCCGCTGCCGGCCGTGCCGGAGCGGCGGACATGCGCGAGCCGTTGCTGCTGCAAGACCCGACGATCTCGCGAACGCAGATCGCGTTCGCCTACGGCGGCGACATCTGGACCGTTCCGCGCGAGGGCGGCGAGGCGCGCCGGCTCGTGACGGGCGTCGGTATGGAATCCGCGCCGATCTTCTCGCCCGACGGCAGTCGCATCGCGTTCAGCGGCAACTACGACGGCAACGTCGACGTGTACGTCGTTTCCGCGAGCGGCGGCGAACCGAAGCGCCTCACCTATCATCCGGGTCGCGACGTCGCGGTCGGCTGGACGCCGGACGGCAAAGACGTGCTGTTCAATTCGGCGCGGGCGAGCTATTCCGATCCGGATCAACTCTACACCGTGCCCGCGACCGGCGGCTTCCCGACGGAATTGCCTCTGACGATGGGCGAGACCGGCTCGTACTCCCCGGATGGCACGCATCTCGCGTACGTGCCGAACTTCCGCTGGGAACCGTTTTGGAAAGGCTATCGCGGCGGTCAGACGACGCCGATCTACGTCGCCGATCTCGCGGACTCGAGCACGCGTCTGATTCCGCGCGAGAATTCCAACGACGACTCGCCGATGTGGCTCGGCGACACCATCTATTTTCTTTCGGATCGCGACGGACCGGTCACGCTCTTCGCGTACGACACGCGTTCGCGGCGCGTCACGCGCGCGTTGCCGGCGAGCGGTTTCGACATCACGGCGGCGTCCGCGGGCGCCGGCGCGGTCGTCTACTCGCAGTTCGGGGCGTTGCACGTCTTCGATCCGGCATCGGGAACGGCGCACGCGATTCACGTGACGATCGCGGCAGACATGCCGCAGCTGCGTCCGCACTGGCTCAAGGTCGGCACGCGGATCGCGAACGCCGCCATCTCGCCGACCGGCGTGCGCGCCGTGTTCGAGGCGCACGGATCCATCCTGACGATTCCGGCCGAGCACGGCGACATCCGCACGATCGCGTCGGC
The DNA here is from genome assembly GCA_903970385.1 of Rhodospirillales bacterium. GTDB lineage: Bacteria > Vulcanimicrobiota > Vulcanimicrobiia > Vulcanimicrobiales > Vulcanimicrobiaceae > Palsa-1515. The sequence goes on from CAJCIN010000113.1 coordinate 3,746, forward strand.
ATCGAGCGTCGCGAGTCGCGATCCGGCGTGGTCGCCGAACGGCCGGTCGATCGCGTATTTCTCCGATGAATCCGGCGAGTACGCCTTACACGTGCGCGATCAGAAAGGGTTGACGCCGCCGCGCGTCATTCCGATCGCGTCGCCGTCGTACTTCTATTCTCCGGTCTGGTCGCCCGACAGCAAGAAGATCGCGTTCGCCGACAAGTTCGGCGCGCTACGCTACGTCGACGTCGCGAGCGGCGCGATCGTGCACGTCGTGACGTCCGCCTACGGCGGTTTCGGCCCGAACCAATTCGACGTCACGTGGTCGCCCGATAGCCGCTGGCTCGGCTACGCCGACGTCTTGCCGAGCTATCTGCACGCCGTCTTCGTGTATTCGCTCGCAGAGCGTCGCATCCACCAGATTACAGACGGACTCAGCGACGCGCAATATCCGCAGTTCGATGCGGGCGGAAAGCTCTTGTACTTCACGGCGAGCACCAACACCGGTCTCACGTCGCAAGGCCTCGACATGACGAGCGATCAGCATCCGGTCAGCAGCAACGTCTACGTTGCCGTGCTCTCGAACGACGAGCCGTCACCCGTCAAGCCGCAGAGCGACGACGAAAGCGCGCCGCAAGACGAACCCACGTCCGCCGCGTCGTCGACTCCGGCCGCGGCTGCGAAGCCGTCCGTGAAAAACACCGCCGCCAAACCGGAGACGAAGCCCGCCGCGAAGACGGACGGGAAAGTCGCCGACGTCAAGATCGACTTCGAGGGCATGCTGCAACGCATCGTCGCGTTGCCGATCGCGGAGTCCAACGTCTCGAGTCTCTCGGCGGGCAAAGCGGGCGAACTGTACGTCTCGTCGATGCCGCTCGTGCAGAATGACGAGGAGCCGCCGAAGATGGCCGTCGTGAAGTACGACGTCGCGACGCGCAAGTCGTCGCCGTACGTCGCCGACGTGTCGAACTTCGCGGTCTCCGCGAACGGTGCGAAAGCACTCTACGAGCAGAACGGCAAGTGGTTCCTGACCGGCACGGAAAAACCGGCCGATCCGGGCGCGGGCGAACTCGCCACGACGAACCTCGAGGTGTACCTCGATCCGCTCGCCGAGTGGAAGCAGATGTATCGCGAGACGTGGCGCGTGGAACGCGACTTCTTCTACGATCCGCACCATCACGGCCTCGACATCGCGGCCGCGCAGCAACGCTTCGAGCCCTATCTCGCGAACGTCGCGTCGCGCGACGACCTCTCGTTTCTCTTTCGCGAGATGCTGAGCTATCTCTCGGTCGGGCACATGTTCGTGCGCGGCGGCACGGAGCCGGCGCAACAACGGGTGACGACGGGTCTCCTCGGCGCGGATTACAAGATCGAGAACGGCCGCTACCGCTTCGCGAAGATCTTCGACGGCGAAAATTGGAACCCGTCGCTGCAGGCGCCGCTCACGCAACCCGGCGCGCGCGTCCGCGCCGGCGAGTATCTGCTCGCCGTGCAAGGCCGCAACTTGACGTCGAACGACGACGTGAACGCCGCTTTCGAGGAGACGGCCGGCAAACAGGTCGTCATCCGCGTCGGTCCGTCGCCGTCGGGCGAGGGCGCGCGCGACGTGACCGTCGTGCCGGTCGCGAGCGAGGCCGATCTCCGCAACGACGACTGGATCGAGAGCAACCGGCGCAAAGTCGACGAGCTCAGCGGCGGAAAGCTCGCGTACGTGTATCTTCCGGATACGGGCTACGGCGGGTTCACGAACTTCAATCGCTATTTCTTCGCGCAGGTCGGAAAGCAAGGCGTCATCCTCGACGAGCGTTTCAATCACGGCGGCCAGATCGCCGACTACATCATCGACTATCTCAAGCGTCAACCGCTCTCGATCGTACAGCCGCGCAACGGCAAACCGTTTCTCGATCCGCCGCTCGCGATCTACGGCCCGAAGGTGATGCTAATCAACCAGTTCGCCGGGTCGGGCGGCGACGCGCTGCCGTGGTATTTCCGTAAGGAGAAGCTCGGGCCGCTCGTCGGCGTGCGGACGTGGGGTGGCCTCGTCGGCATTGGCGGAACGCCGACGCTCAAGGACGGCGGTCGCGTCGAAGCGCCGAACGTCGGCATCGGCGGACTGCACGGTGCGTGGGAAGTCGAAGGGCACGGCGTCGCGCCGGACATCGAAGTGTGGCAAGATCCGAAGCTCGTGCGCGAAGGCCACGATCCGCAACTCGAGGCGGGCGTGAAGAAAGCGCTCGCGATGCTACGCGAGCACCCGATCCCAACGTACGAGCACCCGCCGTATCCGGACCATCACCCGGTGCTACCGCCGAACTAGACTAATCGTACGTCCCGATCAGATACCACGTGCCGCGTTCGTCGACGATGCGGCAGAGTGCGCCGTCGTCGAGCAGCACGTCGTACGCGTCGTTTTGGATCGGTCGGCCGGCGGTGTCGAGCGCTTCCGCCCACCACGCCTCGTCGACGCGCCACGGGCCCGCGACGTCGAGCACGGCACGGCCGCCGATGCGCGCGGGGCGGCCGCCCTTGAGGCGGACCTCGATGGTGCGCGGCGCGAGCACGCGATAGGCGAGCGTTCCTTCAGGATCGCGCTCTTTCGTCGGCGCGAGTGCCGCGCGCGTCGTGCGCGCGATACCGGTCGCGGTAAACGGTTCGTATGCGACGCGCGCTTCGTAGCGATTGCCCGCGGCGACGTGCGCGCGTCGCGCCGCGTGCGGGCCGAGTGCGGCTTCGAGCCGCGCGAGCGTGATACCGACGATCTCGGGGTCCGGATCGCGGCCCGCGAAAAGCGAGAGTTCCGCACCGCCCTCTTCGAGTCGCTCGGCGGCGAGACGCAAGCCGACGACGGGCGAGCGCAGGACGACGCTCTCGAGCCGCGCGCGTAAAAGATCGAACATGGTCGTCGTCTGCGACGTGGGTTGTGCGAGCGTCGATGCGAGCGCGATGCGATCGCCGTCCTCGCATTCCATCTCGAGGCGTAGCGCGGCGCAGCGTTTGCCGGCGAATCCGAGATCTTCCGCGACGCGCGCGACGAGCGTGCGGAGCGCGAAGAGCAACTGGTCTTCGCGTTCCGCCGTGCCCTCGCCGAAGAGCGAGCGATCGATGACGGTGCGTCGCGGTCGCGGCACGATCGGTTCGTCGTCGACACCGCCGGCGCGGGCGTGCCAGAGTGCCGCGTCCGCGCCGAAGCGGCGCACGAACGGTCCGTGCGGTAACGCCGCGAGCGTTCGCAAGTTCGACACGCCGAAGAGGTGCAGGCGCTCGATCGTCGCGAGATCGAGATCGAGATAGCGTAAGGGAAGCGGCGCGAGGAACGACCGTTCGTCGCCCGCGCGCACGACGTTGCCGTCGCGAACGCGCGCGGCGGCGTGCGCGGTGAATTTGTTCGCGGCGATCGCGACGTGGAGCGGCAACGTCGCGAGTTCCGCATCGTCCGCGAACGCCTCGCGGACGCTCGCGAGCCAGCGCGCCTCGTCACCCGCGATACCGCGCATCTCGAGAAATGCCGTACCGTCGCACGCGTTCTCGACGAGCGGCGATGCGACGTCGAGCGCATCGAGCGCGCGTTCCCACAGCGTTCGGCAGCGCACGGGATCGTCGAAGGCCACCGTTGCTTCGCGCGCGCACGCCGCGGCCTGCACGAGCGTCATGCCCGCCCGCGCACCGAGGGCGTACGCCGCCTCGTCGACGGCGATCGCATGACCGCGCTCGCGTTTGTCGGCGACGATCAACGCCGCATCGCGGAGCGTCGCGTCGCCCATGCGCGCCACCGCGACCTTGTAGGCCGGAACAAGCGCGCAGACGACCGGCATTTACGCCGAGACGTGCAGGGGCACGAAGGCTTGCATCGCGAGCCATACGAGGCCGCCGATGCCGAGCCAGAAGAGCGCGCGCCCCAAACGATCGGCGCTCATAGCGCGATGCGCTCGCGCGGCGCTGCGACACGATCCACGACGATACGCTCGCGCAGCGTGCCGAGCGGCGCGCCGTCGCGTTCGAACGTCGTGCAGCCGAAGCGCGCGTGCTTGCCGGGCGCCGCGCGCTTGTGCTTGAGAACCGACGCGTCGACGCCGATGCCGGCGAGCGCGCAGAACAGCCCGTCGCCGCCGGACCAACGCACATGCGACGCCTGGAGGCGGATGCGCAGCGACGCGAAGTACCGCAGTTCGTCGGACGCTTCCGTTCCGAGCGCGACGAGCAACGCGTTCGCGCGATGGGTGAGGCTCGCGAGCCGCGTCCACGCCTGCGCGCGGAGCGACACCGCCGGGATGACGACGACGCCGAACGCCGCCGCGCGCAAGAGGATGTCGGCCGCGCGCGCGACGCCCGTCGCGTCCGTTGCCGACACGACGAGGAGCCGGCCGAGATCGACGCCCGCGGCGGCGAGCGCGGGCGGATAGAACGCCCCCTCCGGCCCGTCGGCGCACTCGACGAGCGCGCCGAGGCCGCCGTTCGCCGTGGCCGTCGCGAGCAGCCGCGCCGCGACGGCAGACCGTCCCGACCCGGGCGGCCCCTCGAGCGTGGCGAGCACGCCGCGGGGAAAACCGCCGCCGAGCGCCGCGTCCAGTTCGCGCAGATCGCTGCGCACGACGCTCTCCTCCGTGAGTGTGAAGGCCTCGGGAGAGGCGGCACGATGCCCTGCCGATAAAGCGGCTCGAAGCCCGTCGAGGGCCACGCGTTTCTGGTCGAGCGGCGTTCGGAAAGCCATGGGACCGTCATGGTAATCGAACGTATGTTCGATGTCAACGGAGGAGAAGTTGAGTCGGAGTCGCGTCCTCGGGATCGCGTTTGCAGTGCTTTCGACCGCCGTTTTCGGCGCCGTCACCGCGACCGCACAGGCGCCGGCCGTGCAACGACTCTCCTTCGTTCCGTATGCCGCAGCGTTCTCGCTCGAGAGCAAAGAGCCGCAACTCGTCGACCCGCTCGTCTTCGTCATCGCGCCGCACGCGTCGCCCGCGACGGGCCTCCTCGGCATCGCGCATCTGCCGGGTGTGCGTAACGCGCTCATGTCCGACGATCCGATGCAACCGGCGCTCGACGCGAACGGCAAACCACTCGGCATCGACCTGCAACATTGGTTCGCAGCGACCGGCATCGCGGAAGTCGTGCCCGACGGCACGGGCCGCGCGCGCATCACGGCGCGCTTCACGAACCTCGTGCCGAACGGCCGCTACAGCCTCTTCACGACGCGCAACGCACGCCTCGAAACCGGCATCGCGCCGCTCGATAGCGGCGGGCGGTTGAATTCGTTTACCGCGAGCGCGGACGGAACGGGTGGTATCGCACTCGTCTCGTCGGTCGCATCGCATCAGACCGAGATGCTGCTTGTCTTCCACAGCGATCGCGACGAACACGTGCAGCTACGCGGCGAACTCGGCATCTACGCACACGTGCAACTGGCGGCGCCGATTCCGTAGAGCGCCGCCCCGGTTATTCTGTTCGAATGGACTTGCATTGATCGGTGAGCGAATGACATCATATCAAGAGGCACGAGCTATGCACATGGTCCGCGAGACACAAAATTGCAAACACTAGCGATTTTCGACTCGCACTATCGAATAGCCGTACAGTAAGGATGCCTTCGGGACCGCCTCTTTTTCATGTCGGTGCTTTTGAGATTCCATCTCTGCCGGTTGCAATTCTTATTGCGATCTGCTTAGCGCTACTGCGCTTAGCCGGCTGCGTCCTCTTATCTACAATTACCGGTTCACGAAGAAATCATTCCAGTGCCGTTTACTTGGGCTCATCCCAATCTTTAGTGTAAGACTGAATGAGATCAAGTACGTACATCGTTATAGACTCGATTTTACCGGTAGTCCGTTAGACTATTATCGTACTCTACGGCTCGGCAATCGATTGTTCAGTCCTGCACTGAAGATCGAGAAAACGCGTGGCCTATTTCGCTTTGTCATTGTTACGCCACCAGACATAAATAATTATATAGACATATTCCGAGCGCGAGGAATACCAACCGAAAACATGAAGCGCTAGACAGGGAGGTTCGAACCATCGTATGCGAGATACGTGGCCACTGCGGCGGCGGTCAAACGCGTCGATCATGCGGACCATGTCGTCTGCCGACGTGTCGACGGAGATCGACGCGCCCGGACCGCCCATACGCGTCTGCACGAAACGGGAATGGAGCGAGGAGCGCGGCGACATCGTGGAGTTCGTTCGCGAGGTTCGAGGTTCAATGTTGACAACGAAATTTACAGTGAATACTCACGCCGATATAATTGCGACGGATAATCGACGAGTGCGCCTCGGCGTCACATTGGTGAACCGCCATCCCATACCGTGCCGTCGTCGAAATAAACGAGATGGGGATAGCACTGATCTGCGTCGAGCAACTGCCATTGCGGTTTCACGCCATCGCTAAACGAATAGTTGGCGCTTCTCGCGATACGAATCCACACTCCGGGAACGAGATGACCATAGAAAGAGTAGTCCGATAGCTGCGAGCCGGGAGCGCTCGCAAGAATGTCGAGTTTCTTGACCGCGCTTCTACCATTATTCTTGAGGTCGGCTCGAAACGTAATCGCGTTGTCATTCGAGCGTTGGAAGGTGCAAGATCGAATCTGAATCGGTCCTGCGAATCCGCAACCTGTGAAGCCGCCACATAACACAATCGTTACTGCGATTTGGACCAACGACGATGGGCGACTCACCGCAGCGAAACGCTAAAACTCCTTTTGAGAGTCGATCCTCACCACGGAATGTTCGAACCGTCGTACGCCAGATACGAGCCGCTGCGTCTGCGGTCGAAGCCGTCGATCACGCGGACCATGCCGTCCGCCGACGTGTCGACGGTGATCGACGCGCCCGGGCCGCCCATGCGCGTCTGCACCCAACCCGGATGCAACGAGAGCACGGCGACGTCGTGCAGTTCGCTCGCGAGTTTCTTCGTGAGCATGTTGAGTGCGGCTTTGCTCATGCCATACGCGAGATAGCCTTCGCCGGCGCGCGCGATCGAGCCGAGCACCGACGTGATGTTCACGATCTTCGCACCCGAGGCGAGCTTCTTGCGTAACGCCTGCGTTACGAGCAACGGCGCGAACGCGTTGACCTTGAAGATCTCGACGAGATCGTCTTGCGTGAGATCGGCGAGCTCGTGTTCGTCCATCGCGCCCGCGTTGTTGACCAGCAGATCGAGCGTCTTGCCGCCCACCTTCGACGCGATCGTCATGCCGGCGTCCGCCATCGCGACGTCGGCCGTCACGACCGTGATGCGTCCGCCGGAATCGCGGACCGCTCGCGCCAGTTCCTCGCTCGCGTCCGGATCGCGCGCGACCGCAAACACGTGCCAGTCGGCGCGCGCGGCGTAACGGGTAACGAGCGCGAGCCCGAGGCCGCGGCTAGCGCCGGTGATTAGAGCGTTCATACTGACAGATGTCCGCTCTTGGTTCGATCTAACCTTTCAACCCGTCTTAAAGCATGATGAGGCCGAGCCTCGCTCCGCGCGCTACGGCTTCCGTCCGGCTCGAGACCGCGAGCTTCGCGAAGATCGATGCGATGTGAAATTTCACGGTGTGCTCGGAGATGCCGAGCCGCGCCGCGATGATCTTGTTCGGGATGCCGCGTGCGAGCTCGTCGAGCACGCCGCGCTCGCGCGCCGTCAGCGATTCGACGATTGCTTCGCGCGCGGGCTCGAGCTCGCTTGGGTCGCTCATGCTCGCGCCCGCCAGCGCGCGCGGCTGCACCGCGACGAGCCCCGCGGCGACGGCGACGATCGCCGCGACGATCTCGTCGCTCGATGCGTCGCGCGCGAGGATCGCGCGCGGGCCGTCCGCGGCGCGGTCCAGCCGGTCGCCGAGCCATGCCGCCCGTGGATCGTCGACGAGCGCGACGCTCGGTGCGGCGACGGGCGCCGCGTCGAGATCGCGGTCCTCGAGCACGACGTCCGGTTCGAACGCGATGACGACGTCCGAGAGTTGGGCGGGCGTGGCTTCGCCGACGAGCGCGAGCCGCACGTCGCCGCGCACGATCGCCGCGAGTCCCGCCCGCGCGAGTTCCGACGATGCGGAGACGAGCGTCCGGATCACGCCGCGCGCGCGTCCTCGCCGATGGCGCCGAGAAACGCCGCGACGGCGGCGCTCGGGATCGCGAGCCCGAGTCCGCGCGCGATCATGCTGTTGATGCCGACGACGCGTCCGTTCGCGTCGGCGAGCGGACCGCCGGAATTGCCCGGTGCGAGTCTCACATCGTGTATAACCCAGCGTGCGTTGCAACGGTGGACGAGACCCGTCGCGACGGCGCCCGCGATCCCGTGCGGGTTGCCGGCGGCGAGCACGAGTTCGCCCGGCGCGAGGGTCGCGGAATCGCGGAGCACCGAGGGACGGAGCTGCGCCGCGGCCGGGTCGACGCGCAGCACCGCGAGGTCGACGTCCGCATCGCGCCCCACGAGCGCGGCGCGCAGGCGCACGTCGTCGCGCAGCTCGACCGTCGCATACGGACCGCGCACGACGTGCGCGTTCGTGATCACGAGACCGCGTGCGTTCCACACGACGCCCGAGCCGGAGCCGCGACCGCGCGCGTCGTGCACGGCGACCGTCGACGCGCGCACGGCCCGCGCGACGGCGGCGAACGCGTCGCCGAGGTCAGTCGTCATCGCGACCTCGTTCGCCGACGACGACGTCGACGGCGTGCGGTGCGCCGCCGCGCAACAGCGAGAGCCGTTCCGTCGTACCGGGTTTCGCGGCGCCGAGCGCGCGCTGGACGTCTTCGGAATCTTCGATCGTCTGCGCGCCGAACGCGAGGATGACGTCGCCGATCTGCACGCCCGCGCGTTCCGCGGGGCCGCTCGCCGCGACGTCCATCACGATCGCACCCGACCGCTGCGCGATGCCGCGCGCCGTTCGCAATGCGTCCGGCAAGCCGACGGCTTGCATCGCGATACCGAGATACGCGCGCGCGATCCGTCCGCCGCCGCTCTTTATGCGCTCGACGATGCGGGCGATCGTGTCGACGGGCAACGTCAACGCCGTGCGACGCGAGAGCCCCCACGTATTCATGCCCGCGACGCGGCCCGTCGCGTCGACGAGCGGACCGCCGGAGAACGACGGCGCGACGTTGCAATCCGGCCGCAGAAAGCGATCGACCTCGCCGCCGCGCCACGTCCGCCACGGGCCGTCGAACGACCCGACGATGCCGAAGCTCGCGGCGGTCGCGCCGTCTTCGTCGCGCGCCACCGCGAGCACGAGATGGCCGACGCCGAGCGTCGCGAGATCCGCGCGCGGGGCGGCTTGCAGCGTCGCGTCGACGTGCAAGAGCGCGAGATCGGTCGACGGATCGCGACCGGCGAGCGTCGCGCGCACCGACGTGCCGTTGCCGAGCAGCAGTTCGATGTCGTCTTCGCGTTCGATCGCATGATCGACCGTGACGACGTGGTGCTCGTCCCACACGATGCCGCTCGCGTCGCGACGCGGATGCGCATCGACGTAGACGACGGAGGGTGCGATGGTTGCGACGGCGCGCGCGAGTTCGCTCGAGAGCTCGACGAGTGCGTTCGATGCTGCGGTCATGTTCTGCAGTATGCGCCGGCGCGTACGCGCGTCGCATCACCGATTCGGCTAGGCCGCTCTTACGGTTCGCCGGTCCGATCTTTCGGCTTCCGGCGTTCGCGCACGATCGACCGGATGACGTCGAGCACGGCGAACAGCGCGACGCCCGCGGCGAGCCCGCCGACCGCGATGCGGTCCCAGTGCCGGCCCTCGATGAACCACGCGACCGGGGCGCCGAGAATCGTCGCGCACAAGATGCGCGTGAGCCACACGCGCACGCCGCGACCGACGGCGCGATCGACCGATTCCTCTGCGCGCGTAATGGCGTAGTCGGCGGCTTCCATGGCGTCACGAAACACGGGGTTTCGAACGTTACGCGGGTTGGAAAGCCGATCCTAGGAGGCAGAAGCATGCACCGAGATCGACCACCCTCCGCCGGTACCGGCTCCGCCGAGACGCCGGACCGAGCCGCACCGCGCTTGCAAACGATTGCCGGCGATCCGCTCGTTATCGAAGCGCCATCGCCGCGTTTCGAACGCCGGATCGAACGCGAGGCGGTACGCGAGCACCTGATGGACGAGGCGCGCTCGTCCCGAGATCAGCAGGCACCCGAAGCTCCGAAGGCCGAGGCCCGCGCCGACGAGCGGCGCCACGTGCAGCAACTGCGACGCATCGACGAACTCGCGGCCGAACACGAGCACGTGAGTCGGTGGAGCGGCGCGGAACACGCGGGAACGGTCGTCGCGGCCGCGATCGACGGCGTCATCGTGCACGTCGGCCGCAACGAACACGTCGCCATACCTACGGACGGCGCGTCGCATGCCGATCTCGTGGGAAAGCACGTCGCGGTCGATCGGAGCGGCGACATCCGCGAGGTGACGCCGGTACGCGAGATAGAGAGCCGAGGCCGCTAGGGCCGCTCCGATACCCGAAAGGTGCCGCTCGGCGCGGGTTGTACCTCGATGGAATGACCGTCAGAAGCGCGCCCGGCGCGCTCGATATCAGCCATCGCCGTGCCGCGTTCATGCGCCTCACCACGTTCATCGGCGGACTCGCGCTGATCGTCATCGCGTTACATCTTACCGGACTTGCGATCAACGTGACGGACAGCATGCCCGTCGGCCTCTACCACACGGTCGGCGTAGATCGGGCACCGGTCAAGGGCGATATCGTCTGGCTCTGTGCGACGCCGGCGGTCGCGGCCGTCGGCCGCGAGCGCGATTACATGGTGCACGGCTCGTGCTCGCACTCGACGGCGCCGATGCTGAAGATCGTCGCCGCGACGGCCGGAGACGTCGTCGAGGTAACCCCAAGCGCGGTCTTGGTCGACGGCCACGCGTTACCGGGCAGCGCCACGCAGGTGCGCGATACGCACGGACGCCCGCTCGATCACGTCGCACCCGGCTCGTATCGGATGCGGACGGGTGAGTTGTGGCTGTGGACGCCGAATCCGCACAGTTGGGACTCGCGCTACTATGGTCCGCTGCCGGTCGCGAACGTCAGTGGGTATGCGAGCCTTGTGCTGGCTTTTTGGGACTGGCCGTACGCGCGCGTCCGCTAGTACGGTGTGCGCGCGCTCCGCTCGCGTGCGCGATAGTGCAATCGATACGCGCGGCATTCGAAATCGCGGCTTGGAGAGCGGCGACTTCTTGTAGGGAAAGATCTCGCGGCGTCGCGGTCGGAGATGCGCTCGGCGATGCACTCGACGTCACACCGGGCGAAGCACTGCTCCCGGCCGTCGCGGAGGCTTTCGGAGATGCCGAGGCGTCCGCAGGGGATGGGCTCGGCGAAGCGTCGGGACGTGGCGTCGGTCGAAACGCCAGAAGCGCCGCAGGAGAGCGGCGGCACCAGTCGATCGCGGCGACCGCGCCGAGACGCGCGCCGATCGGCACGTCTGCGAACGCATGGACCGTTCGCGCGGGCCCCGCGGCAACGATGACGTGCTGGAGCTCGTCGCGGTACGCGCGACCGAGCGACCCGTCCGTCACGGGGACAGCCGCGACGAGTTTCTCGAACGCAAGCGGGTCGCCGCCGATCGCGAGCGATCCTAGGGCCTTGATCGGGAACGCTGCGCCGCCGGGCTCGACGTGAGCCCGCGCGAACGCGTCGCCGTAATCGAACGAGAGTGCGTCGCGATCCGACGGATACGAACTGACGAATCGGCGTGCGTAGAGCGTGCGATCGATGGTGAACAGCGCGAGGGCGACCGCCGGATCCGGTGTGCTCGGCGAGGGCGACGGCTTGCTCTCCTCTGCAAGGAGAGCCGCAGCATCACGCTTCTTGGCCAAGTCGTAAATCGAAACAAGGGTCTTTTGGCGCAATGCACGCGCGTCGGGAGACGGGGTCGCAAGTGCCGTGGAAAGATTATCATCGGGTGACGAGCAGGCACTCGCGCCGAGCAAAGCAAGCGTGAAAGCCGTCTCCCAGAGGGATTTTACATACAAAGGTTTTGTCCCTGACACGTTCGGGTAACCGAGCGACCTCAATAGATTCGAGGACGCTCTACTTTCGACTTCAGCCGAACGGAGCCCCCACCATCACATGAGCCGTGCGTCGGACCAGTCACTCTACCGAATCTCGACGCGCCAAGCGGATCCCGTTTTCGCGTACATCCGTGCGGCAGGCGCGTTCTTTCTTTTCTCTGTGCTCGCGATGTGGGGCGCCACGGAAATGGTCGCGGCCAAATTCCACTTTCAGCACGCGCTCGGGGCGCCGCTCGCACCCTATCTATTCGAGCCCTGGGGCGGTATTACGTGGCAGTTCCGATTCGCGAACGCCGCCGATCCGCGTGTTGCCGGTATTCTGCACTCGTTCTGGGCGCTGTGGGGCTTGGGTGAATTCGTCGCCGCGTGCATCGGGATCGCGATCGTCGTACGGTCCTCGCGTCCCCAAAAGCACTCCGATCTGCATGGATCGGCGCATTGGGCGACCGAGGCGGAAGTTCGCGAATCGGGGCTGCTCGACGGCGACGGCGGGGTGTACGTCGGCGCATGGACGGGCTCCGGCGGCCGTACCCGTTACTTGCGGCACGACGGGCCGGAGCACGTGCTCGCGTTCGCGCCGACGCGTTCCGGAAAAGGTGTCGGCCTCGTCATTCCGACCCTTCTCTCGTGGCCGCATTCCGTCGTCGTGCACGACATCAAAGGCGAGAACTTCGCCTTGACGGCCGGGTGGCGTGCGGACGAACTACGCAGCCGCGTCTTGAAATTCGATCCCGCGAGCAACGATGGTTCGTCGTGCCGATACAATCCGCTCGCGCAGGTGCGGCTACGGACCGATTTCGAGGTCAAGGACGTTCAGAACATCGTTCAGATGCTCGTCGACCCCGACGGCAAGGCCGCACAAGGTGATGAAGCGCACTGGATCGCGACGAGCGCCGCGTTGCTCACGGGCGTGATCCTCCACGTGCTCTACAGCGAAACCGACAAGTCACTCGGCGGCGTCGCGACATTCCTTTCCGACCCGTCGTTCGAATCGCCGACGCAGATGTACCAATACATGCTCAACGCGACGCACGACGGGTCCGTGACGCACCCCGTCGTCGCGATGTCGGCGCGCGACATGTTGAACAAGGACCCGAAGGAAGCCACGAGCGTCCTTTCCACGGCGATCCGTTTTCTGACGCTGTTTCGCGATCCGATCGTCGCGCGCAATACGGCCGCGAGCGACTTCACGGTCGAGGAGTTGATGAACGGCGATCGCCCGCTCAGCCTATATCTCGTCGTTCCGCCGTCGGATATCGATCGTCTCAAGCCGCTCACGCGTCTCGTGCTCAATCAGATCTTGCGCGGCCTCACGAGCGAAATGAAGTTCGACGGCGGACGTAGCGTCGCGAATTACCGCCATCGTCTGCTCCTGATGATCGACGAGCTTCCCTCGCTCGGCCGGCTCGAGATCGTGCAGACCTCGCTCGCGTTCATGGCGGGATACGGCATCAAAGCGTATCTCATCGCACAAGATGTCGCACAACTCTCCGCGGCATACGGAGGTGCGAGTGGTCGCGACGAAACGATCATGGCGAACTGCCACGTGCAGGTCGCCTTCGCACCGAACAAGATCGAAACGATGGAATTGCTGTCCAAGCTCGCAGGCTCGATGACGGTCCGTAGCGAGTCTCGGAGTTACTCGGGGCGACGCGTCGGTGTGCGCGCGCACGTGATGGTCAACTCGCAGGATACCGAGCGTCCCTTGCTCACGCCGGACGAAGCGAGACGCCTCCCGGACGACGACGCGCTGATTTTCATCGCGGGCCGAGCGCCCATCTATGCGAAGAAGATCCGCTATTTCCAAGATCGCACGTTCGCCGCACGCGCGCGCATCGCGCCGCCGACCGCGCCCGTGCCGGCCGAGGAACGGGTGGCCGAGCATGTATGAATCCGGCAAGCCCGTGCTCACGCTCGCCGAGCAGAAGCGTCAACTCGTCCGCGAGAAGCTCACGCGCGAACTCGGTCCGACGATCTTGAAGGCGCTCGAGGACCCGAAGGTCGTCGAGATCATGCTGAACCCGGACGGCATCCTGTGGGTCGACGTCCTCGGCGAAGGCATGCGCGACACGGGCGAGCGCATCTCCGCGGTCAAGGCAGAGAACCTGCTCGGGACGATCGCGTCGATGCTCGACATAACGATCGGCGTCGACAACCCGATCCTGCAGTGCGAATTGCCGATCGACGGCAGTCGCGTGCAAGGCGTGCTGCCGCCCGTTTCTGCGCGGCCTACGTTCGCGATTCGCAAACGCGCCTCCCTCGTGTACACGTTGGACGATTACGTTTCGTCCGGTATCCT
>CAJCIN010000114.1 GCA_903970385.1 Rhodospirillales bacterium
CGCGACGTCGTACTATGCGGCCGGACAGACGGTGGACGACCTGCAGGCGTATGCGAATCTCCCCGACCCGCCGGCGACCGACGCCGAACGCGCGCGCGCGACGCACCTGCGCGCGCTGATCGGCGAGCCGACGCTCGACGCATACCTGCATACGCGCGCGCGCGATCTCGACGTCGATCAGTGGGCGTTGCAGCTCGCGGCGGAAGGGGGCTTCGACCGGATCGTGATCGGCCAGGACGACGCCGGCCCGCAAGGGCTGCACCTCAAAGACGTCGCGGCGCTCGAGCGATCCGCGCGCCGCTTTCATCTCGCGTCGCACGCGTCGATCGAACCGGGTGCCGACGAGCTCGGCATGGTGATGCTCGCGCGCGTGTTCGCGCGGAATGCGGGCTGGTCGCCGACGGTGCGCATCGACTACTCGCGTGCGGACGGCGGCGCGACCGTCGACCACCTCGAATACGTGCCGATCGACACGACGATCGGGCGCATCGTCGAAGGCTGCGGCGCGAAGCGCGTCGCCGCCGGCGGCGACATCGCGCTCTACGTACGCGTGGCGGAGACGTCCGATGCGGACGAGGCGGCGTTCGAAGGTCGCATCGCGGCCGACGTCGCTGCCGGCCGGAGCGTGGCCGTCGCGGATCTCACGTTCTTGCACGACGGCCCCGGGCTCGAACAACGCGAGCTCACCGAGGCGCTCGTCGCGCGCGGAATCGCGGGAAAGATCGATGCGTTCGCGTCGTGGAACACCGATGCGAACACGATCGGGACGGCGTTGCCCGAAGCGATCGCGGCGGGCGCGGGACGCCGGACGGGCGCGTACGACAGGCGCGCGCACGTGCAATTTCTGCTCGACCGCTACATCGACGACTACGCGTTCCACCAGTTCGTGCGTCCGATGCTCAACGCGGAGCTGCGCGACCGCGGCATCGACACGACGCTGCTCTTGCCGGACGCCGCATCCACGGCGAGTCACGACAACCGCGCGGCGCTCTGGCCGTACGCGCTACGCCTCCTGAACGACGTGTTCCCGGACTACCGCGACGCCGGCCTGACGATCACGCTGCCGTGGAACCGCACGTTCGAAACGCAGATCGACGTGCGCATGAACCCGCCCGCTCGATAAACGTCAATCGCTCGCCGGCCGGCGCGGCGCGAGCGACGGGTTCACGCGCATGCAACGCACGAATTCTTCGGCGTAGGGAGCTACGACGAACGCGCCGATGCCCGCCACGATGCCGGTGATGTACTTCGCGGTCAGGGGAATGCGCTTCGGCTCGATGCGCCATCTCGCCGGTTCGTCGCCGCGCCCGAAGATCGCCGCGAATTGCTTCGGCCGCAGGCAGATGGCGACGGCGGCCGCGACGAGCGGTAAGATCTCGAGATAGCTGTGCGTGTGCTGCTCGATCGTCGTGATCTCACGCAGACTCTTCGCGTAGCGCACGTCCCAGTACGACACGCCTTCGTGCGCGACGAACCCGCCCAGCATCGCAACGAGCACGAGGGCGTTGATGTCGCACAGCAGCGCGAGCGTGAGCGGGCCGCCGACGACCGACATCATGATGAGGTGCGTGAGCGACTCGTGCGTGCCCGCGGTGTGTTCGATGTCGGACGTTTTGTGCCACCACCAGTCCGCGACGGACGGCGCGAACCACAGCGGCAACATGAAGTAGAGGAAAAAGCGGCCGAGCGCGACCTCTTCGTCGGTCGGCGGCTCGCCGTCGTGTGCGAGGCGCTGCGCGGATTCCGGGGCGGCTTCGGTCGCATCCATGCTCGGTCTCCTCCGTCTGCGGCGTTCGGTCAGCGTCCGAAGAGTTCATAGGCGGCGAGCGATGCGGCGAGCCATGCCGAGCCGACGAGGAGGCCGCCCGTCACGTCCGTCAGATAATGTGCGCCGAGCGCCAACCGCGACCATGGGATGCCCAGCACGCACGCGGCGAGCGCGGCCGTCGCGACGAGCGCGACGCCGTGCGGGAGCGCGACGTGGCGAACGAGCACGATGAGCGCGCCGTAGAACGTCACGGCCGTCGCCGCGTGGCCGCTCGGATACGACGTGTCGACCTCGCGCCGCACGAGCCAATAGTCGGGCCGCACGCGATGGAAGACGGGCTTGATCGCGACGATCGCGGATTGCGAGAGCGCGTGCGAAGCGACGAGCGCCGCCGGCAGCCAGACGCGATCGGCGCTACCGGAGAACGCGACGACGGCGATCGCGGAGAGAACGGTGAGCGCGGGCCAATAGCCGAGCGTCGTGAAGAACGCGGCGACCGGCGTCGCGCCGCCGCGCAGCGCGACGGCTTCGATGTCGAGACGCGTCGGCGTGCGCGTCGAGACATAGGCGCCGAGCGCGCCGAAGACGGCGAACCCGATCAGCGCGTATGCGACGAACGGCAGCGCGTGGTCAGTCCGCAGCAACGGGGAAGCCGTCCGGCACGAAGATGCGCAGCGCCTTCGGAGCGATGCGGAACCGCGCGGGCGTGTAGCCCGCGGCGTCGCCGTCGACGCTGATCTGCTGGCGCGGCCGCGTCTTGATCGTGATCTTCGCCGTCTCGATCGTGAACGCGTCGCCGAGACGCGTCTGCTGGCCGACGGCCATCGCGGCATACGTCTTCGCAACGTCGAACGACGTCGTCCCGGAGTCCATGTACACGGAGAGCTTTCCGTCCACGACCGACGCCTCGGGCGTGATCGGCTGGTGCCCGAAGAAGCGGCCGCTCGCGACCACGATCTGGCGCGCTCGCGATTCGTACCGCTCGTGGCCCCACCGCAACTTCACCGTGAACGCCTTGTGGCGGAGCATCGGCCCGACGCTCGCGATCGCATATGCCAAGGGCCCAAAACGCGCCTTGAGATCGTCCGGCGTCTCGTGCGCGATCTCGGCGGCAAGTCCGATCGTCGCGAAGTTCGCGAAGTACGTATCGTTGACGCGGCCGAGATCCACGCGCGCCGTGCGGCCGCCCGCGATGATGCGCACGGCCGCTTCGACATCGTGCGGGATCTGCATCGTTTGCGCGAAGCTGTTGCCGGTCCCGAGCGGCAATAGCCCGAGCGTCGTCTTCGCATGCGCGAGATATTGCATCGCCGCGGCCATCGTGCCGTCCCCGCCGCCGACGATGAGCCGTTTCGCGCCGTCACGCACGGCACGTCGCACGCGCCGGCAGAGGCGTTTGTGATCCTCGACCGGCACGATCTCGCACGCGATGCCGTGGCGCGCGAAGAGGTCGGGCAGCTTGTCGAGCGCGGCGCGCGAACCGCTCGAGTGCAGGTTGACGACGGCGACGGTGTCGCTCACCGGCGCTCGCAGAGCTCGGTGAGAACGCCCCCCGTACTCTTGGGATGCAGGAACGCGATCGTGTTGCCGTGCGCGCCTTTTCTCGGCGTCTCGTCGATCAACCGGACGCCTTGCTCGCGCATGCGCGCGAGCTCGGCGTCGATGTCGGTGACGCGATAGGCGATGTGGTGCATCTTCGTCGCCGCGGTGCCGCGAAAGGCCGCGATCGCGGACGCTTCGTCGAGCGGCCGCAGCAACTCGATGACCGATTCGCCCGTCGCGATGCCGACGGCTTCGACGCCCTGATCGACGATCGTCTCGCGATAGAGCTGCTCGAAGCCGAGCGTGCGCGTGTAGAACGCGATCGTCGCCTCGAGGTCCGCGACCACGATCGCCACGTGATCGATCGTCCAGCCGTTCACGCGATCGCCTCCGTCGCGACGTGCTTGCCGAACGTCACCCGTAGCACGTCGCAGATCTCGCCGAGCGTCGCACCCGCATCGACGGCTTCGAGGAAATGGGGCATCACGTTTTCCGTTCCCTCCGAGGCGCGGCGCACGTCGGCCAAGCGCGCTTCCACGGTTGCCGCGTCGCGCTCCGCGCGATACGACGCGACGCGCGCGTTCTGATCGCGTTCGATCGAGGGATCGATTTTCTGCAAGTCCATCTCGGGGCCGCTCGTGCTCTCGGCGAACGCGTTGACGCCGACGACGACGGCCTGCCCGCGTTCGATCTCCTGTTGCGCGCGGTACGACGATTCGGCGATGCGCGATTGCATCCAGCCGGTCGAGATCGCTTCCACGCTGCCGCCGAGCTCGTCGACCTCGGCGATCAGCGCTCGCGCACGTTCGGCGAGCGCCGCCGTCAGCGACTCGACGTAGTACGAGCCGGCCAGCGGATCGACGACGTCCGCCGCGCCGCTCTCGTAGCCGATGATCTGCTGCGTGCGCAGCGCCAGGCGAGCGGATTCGGCGGTCGGAAGCGCGAGCGCTTCGTCCTTGCCGTTCGTGTGCAGCGATTGCGTGCCGCCGAGCACGGCCGCGAGCGCCTGGATCGTCACGCGCACCACGTTGTTGTCGGGCTCTTGCGCGGTCAGCGTCGAGCCGCCGGTCTGCGTGTGAAAGCGGAGCATCTGCGAGCGCGGGTCCTTGGAGCCGAACTCGTCGCGCACGATGTGCGCCCACAGCCCGCGCGCCGCGCGAAATTTCGCTACTTCTTCGAAGAAGTCGTTGTGCGCGTTCCAGAAGAACGAGATGCGCGGCGCGATCGTGTCGATGTCGAGGCCCGCGTCGCGCGCCGCGCGCAGATACGCCTTGGCGTTGGAGAGCGTGAACGCGATCTCTTCGACGGCCGTCGATCCCGCCTCGCGAATGTGATAGCCGGAGATCGAGATCGTGTTCCACTGCGGCACGCGTTCCGCGCAGTACGCCATCACGTCCGTCACGAGCCGCATCGACGGCTTCGGAGGGTAGATGTACGTGCCGCGCGCGACGTATTCTTTGAGCACGTCGTTCTGAATCGTGCCGCCGAGTTTCTCGAACGGGATGCCGCGCCGCCGCGCCACGGCCAGCACCATCGCGAGCAAGATCGATGCGGGCGCATTGATCGTCATCGACACGGTGACTTCGTCGAGCGGGATGCCCGCGAAGAGCGTCTCGACGTCGCGCACGTGATCGATCGCGACGCCGACGCGGCCCACTTCACCGCGCGCGATCGGCGCGTCGGAATCGTAGCCGAGTTGCGTCGGTAGATCGAATGCGACGGAGAGACCGGTCGTGCCGCGTTCGAGCAGATAGCGGTAACGAGCGTTCGACTCCGCCGCCGTGGCGAACCCGGCGTACTGGCGCATCGTCCAGAGCCGGCCTCGGTAGCCGTCGCTCCGGATGCCGCGTACGTAGGGAAACGCGCCCGGCTCGCCCGGAGCTTCTTCGGCGAGAGCCGCCTCGGCGTCCGCCGCGCGATAGGCCGGCGCGAGCGGTATGCCGCTGCCGTTCTGCTCGCGCGTTCGCGTCGTCCGTCCGTTGCTTGCCATCGGCTATCCGTTCGAATACCGGCATGGCCGCTCCCGGCCCGGCAGAGAAAGGCGTGGAACGGCCCGCGCGCGTACGACTCCTAACGATCGATGAAGAAACACGAGCGGGAGATCGACGTCGCGTTTCCGGCCCGCCCCGAGAGCTCGCCCGAGCTCCGGCGCGAGTTGCGCCGTTTTCTCGAAAACTTGTGTTTGGATCGCGATCGTCTCGACGACGTCGTGCTCGCCGCGGGCGAAGCGGCGGGCAATGCGATCGAGCACGCGTATCGCGGCGACTCCGGTTCGGTCCGGCTGCGCGCCTTCGTCGAGAACGTCTCGCTGGTCGTCGAGGTGTGCGACAGCGGCCGCTGGCGTCTCGAGGGCGATCCCGAACGCGGGCGCGGCCTCGGCATCATGCGCGCGCTCGTCGATCACGTCTCGATCGAGAGCACGCGAGCCGGCACGTCGGTCCGCCTCGAAGTCAAACTGCCGGAGCGTCGCTAGCGCGTCGCGAACCCGCGCCGATCGCGTAGATCGCCGCGAGCGCGGCGTTGAACGGAATCGGGCCGATCGTCTTCCACGTCGCGACGACGTGCCCGCGCGCGATCTCGCTCGCCGGCAGCACGGCAGCGAGCGCCTGATCGAGTGCGACGAGCCAGAGCAACGCGCGATAGCGCTCGAGATCGCGCAACAGCGCGACGTAGATCAGCGTGACGACGACGTATTCGCCGCCCGCGATCGTCGTGAGCGCGGGATCTTTCGTCGGGACGTCCAGCAGCGGTCCGAGCAGCGGCTGGAAGAAGAGCGCGAGGATCGCGACCGTCGCATCGACGAGCGCGCCGACACCGACGGCGATTCGCAACAGGCGGTCGGGCACGCGCGACGATCCTACGCGAGCGTCAGGAGCGGCGCGAACGCTTCGACGGTCGCGCCCTTCTGCGCGTGCACGGCCGCGACGGAGCCCGCGCGATGCGCGCGGATCTCGTTCATCATCTTCATCGCCTCGATCACGGCGACGACCTGACCTTCGGTGACGTCGTCGCCCGCCGCGACGCCGAGTTCGACGATCGCGCCGTGCATCGGTGCGACGATGTCGTTCCAATTCGATGCACGGCCGTTCGACGCGCGTGCGACGCGTTTCGGCGGCGGTACGAGCTTCGCGTCGGCTTTCGCACGCGGCGCGGGTGCGTCGACGAGCCGCACGTGGAACAGTTTTCCGTCGACCTCCACGCGCGTCACGTCCGACGAAGCGGCGGCGTCGCCGGCCGGCTGGGCATGCGTCGCCGAGGCGCCCGGCTTCCACGTCGCGGCGAACGACTCGAGCGTCGCCGTGCCGTAGTCGCCGCTGCGCACGGCTTCCGTGTCGCCGAGCGCGCGGAGGAATTCGAGCGTCGTCGGGACGCCGCCGATGCGGTAATCGTCGATCGCACGGCGCAAGCGCGCCTGCGCCGCGGCACGCGTGGGCGCCCAGACGATGAGCTTCGCGATCATCGAATCGTAGTCGGGCGAAATCGTCGTGCCGAGTGCCGCCGCCGCATCGACGCGGACGCCGAGGCCGCCCGGTTCGCGGTAGGCGGAAATCGTGCCGGGGGCGGGGCGGAAGTTTTGCGCGGGATCCTCGGCGTTCACGCGGACTTCGATTGCATGGCCGCGGAAGACGATGTCGCCTTGCGCGAACCCGAGCGGTTCGCCCGCGGCGACGCGCAACTGCTGCGCGATCAGGTCGAGGCCGCTCGTCATCTCGCTGATCGTGTGCTCGACTTGGATGCG
>CAJCIN010000115.1 GCA_903970385.1 Rhodospirillales bacterium
GGCGGCATCGTGCTCGTCGAACCGTTCCTCGACGCGAGCGTCTTCCGGGCCGGTCACGTCGATGCGGTCTTCGTCGACGAGCCCGAGCTCAAGATCGCGCGCATGTCGCTCTCGAAGCAGATGGGCAAGATCGCGATCCTCGATTTTCACTACCTCGTCGCGACGCTGCAAGGCGTCGAGCGGCTCTTCGAGCGCCACGAAGTCGGCCTGTTCGATGCGAAGGTGTACCGGAGTTCGTTCGAGGCCGCCGGCCTCTCGTTCGAAACGCTCGCGAGCGGCCCGTTCGATCGAGGCCTCTATGGAGGTCGACCCACGCCGTAATCGAACGTATGTTCGATGGCGACGAAGCGCTATGCGGGCGGGGTGACGTGCGAGGAGATCGAGGCGAAATCGGTCCTCAATCGCGTCACCGGCATGCCGTTCGGGTGGTCGATCAACCCGTATCGCGGCTGCTACCATCGCTGCGTCTTCTGCTATGCACGCCGCACGCACACGTTCCTCGAACGCAGCGGGATCGGCGATTGGGGCTCCGCGCTCAGCGTGAAGATCAACGCGCCGCGCGTCTTACGGCGCGAGCTCGCGAACCCGCGCTGGAAAGGCGATCACGTGGCGATCGGCACGGCGACGGACCCGTATCAGCCGCTCGAAGGGCGCTATCGCGTCACGCGCGACATCCTCGTGGAACTCGCACGCGCGCGCACCGAGGCACACCTCATCACGCGCTCGCCGCTCGTCGTCCGTGACATCGACGTGCTGCAAGAGCTCGCGCGCGCCGCGGGCGCCGGCATCTGCATCAGCCTGCCGACGCTCGACGAAGAGCTCGCGCGCAAGATCGAACCGACGGTCGCGCCGCCGCGGCAGCGCTTGCGCGCCGTGCGCATGCTCGCGGATGCCGGCTTACGCGTCGGCGTCGCCGTCGCGCCGATCCTCCCGCACCTCACCAATAGCGAAGCGGCGCTGCGCGACGTCTACGCCGCGGCGGTCGACGCCGGCGCGACGCACGTGTGGCACAGCGTACTGAACCTCAACGAGGTCGCGAGAGCGAGCTACTTCGCCTTCCTGCGCGAACAGTTTCCGTCGCTCGTCGCGACGCACGAGCTCGCCTATCGCGGCAAATACGCGCCGAAGGCGCTCGTCGACGACATCGAGGCGACGTTCGATCGCGCGCGCGACGGCATCCGGATCCGCTCGCGGCACACGATCGCGACGCAACCGCGTCGCGTTCAGCTCTCGCTGCTCTAGATGTACCGTTTCGTTGCCGGCCACCACGCGGCGAGCGACGCGATCGGCTGCGTGCATTTGTAGATCGTCAAATCGTTGAAGTCCGGCAACACGTACTGATCGTGATACGTTCCGACCGGCTCGACGGATCGGAACTCGCCGTGCAACATCGCGGGACTCAAACCGATTGCGAGTACGACGCGGCCCGAAGCGTCGCCCGGCCCGTAGAGGTAGTAGTTGTTGTGCCCGCTGATCGCGTGCGGTAGCCGGTACGCCGGGCCGAGGAAATCGACGGCTGCCGCCTGGCCGTAGTCGCGCGTGAGGATCGTCGCCTCGCGACGCTCTTGCGGCGTCAAGCCGTCGTATGCGGTCGCGATCGATCTCACGAGCGTTCGCCAGCCGAGCATGTCGGCGAAGTGTTGCGGCACGCGTCCCTCGGGGTGCTTCTCCATCTTGATGCCGCGGAAGTCGAGGACGTGTTCGTAGGAGAGAAACACGGGCAGCGGCAGTAATGGATAGGCTTCCGGTGCGATCGCGAGGCCGCCGACGAGCAGCAATACGGGATAGGCGATCGTCGCCCATCGGAGCCGCCCGAAGCGCGCCTCGAGCGCGCTCGCGCCGGCGGCGAAAAGCACGGGGTAGATCGGCGCGAGATAATAGACCTTCGCGCCGAGCGCGAGATACGCGACGCTCAGCAGCACGTACGCGAGGCCGTACCACCGCAGCGAACGGAACGCCGGCGACGCGAGCAGCGCCCACAGGCCCGCGAGCCAGATCGGCGCCGCGAGCGGATTCATCATGAGGATCTGTTGCAGGTAGAACGCGAGCGGGCCGACGACGACGTTCTTGTCGACGGCCGCATTCTGCAACACGGCGAGTTGCGGCCAGCCGTGTTGCGCCTGCCACACGAGCGTGGGCGCGACGATCGCCGCCGCGATCGCGACCGCGAGCGCGAATCCCGGCCGGCGCAGCGCGCGCCGTTCGGGCGAGAGCACGATCGCGACGAAACACGAGCCGAGAAAGAAGAACATCGAATACTTGTTGATGAGGCCGAGTCCGCCGACGAATCCGAGCGCGACCCACTGCAGCGGCCGATCGTCGTCGTGCGCCTTCACGAACAGATAGGCCGTGCCGATCCAGAGGAGCGGCTCGAACGCGTTCATCGTCAGCAGGTTGCCGATCGCGAGATAGAACGGCGCGAGCGCGATGCCGAGCATCGCCATCGATTGCGCGAAGAGACCGCCGCCGAGACGCCGGCACATCCGCCCCGTCACCGCCACGGTGGCGGCCGCGGCGAGCGCGGGTAAGAACCTCAAGCCGTAAAGCGAATCGCCGAACAACGTGAGGGCGATCTTCGCGATCACGGCGATCAGCGGCGGTTGATCGACGTAGCCCCATGCGAGATGCCGCGCGCAACTGATGAAGTACAACTCGTCGCGCTGATAGCCGTATCCGCCGGCGACCGCGAAGTGGACGACAAACGTCGCAATTGCGAACGACAACGCGAGTGCGGCGTCTGAATCGATGGTGAAGGACTTACTCGCTACATCCCGGGATTGATCGATATGACCGACGGCTCGCAAGCCCACAAGACCCTCTTTTGCAGAACCTTTATCGAGACGCACCGCACGTTCGATCCTGCCGCGCTACCGTGGCCGGAACTCGATGCGAACACCATCGACCGCCTTCGTAGCATTCCCTTTTGGAGCGTCGCCCTTGCGGCCGAGCAGAATGCGGGCGTGATGGTGACGCGGTTCGCGAAAACGCTGATCGATCCGCAGATCCGCGAGGCGATGGCCATGCAGGGCGTCGAGGAGACGCGCCACGGGCGGCTGCTCGAAGTGATGCTCGAGCGATACGGGATCGACGTCGCGAAGCGCCCCCCGATTCCGGCCGACGGCCGCGAGCGCGCGTTCATCGACTTCGGCTACGAGGAGTGCATCGACTCGTTCTTCGGCTTCGGCATCTTCGGGCTCGCCCGGAAGATCCAACTGTTCGTACCGGAGCTGACGGACATCTTCGAGGTCGTGTTACTGGAAGAAGCGCGACACGTCACCTTCTTCGTCAATTGGATCGCGTACGAGCGCGCGCGTCGCGGACGCGGCAACCCCGCCTTCACCGCGGTCGCAACCGGGCTCGGCTACGTGCGCGCCGTCAAGCGGATCGTGTCGACGTTCGCTCCGGGTGCGCAGGACGCGCCGAAGACGCAGGGCGTCGGCTTCGCCGCCGAGGGTGCCTTCGCGCTACTCGACGGCATCACGTGGCGCAGTTTTCTCGCATCGTGCGTCTCGGGCAGCGAACACTATCTCTCGGGCATGCCGAAGGGGCTGCTCGTACCGCGCGTTCTGCCCGAGATGGCGAAACTCGCGTTGAAACTACCGACGCGTTCGAAGATGCTCCGCATCTCCACGCGACCGACGTCGACCGCTTCCTGACCGGATCGTAGGCTAGCCGGCCCGGCGCGCGGCGAGGATGGCGACGGAGGCACCGTCGTCGACGCCGCGCAGTTCTTCCTCGGCGAGCGCGAGCACGTGTGCGGCGTCGGCGAGCGTGCCGAGGTCGGCGATACGCGCCCCGTACACGAGCGTGATCTCGGGCAGCGCGCGACCGACGTCGCCGTAGGAACTCGCATCTTCGAGCGCATGCTCGAGGGCTCGTTCGATGCGTGCGACGGTGGTGTGGCGCGTGACGGCGTGCCGCAGCATGACGCGCACGACGCCCCGCGCGTCGACCGCGCAGACGTCGGTGCCGCGCGGCGACGCGCGTTCGTACATCTCGAAATCGCCGGCACGGAAGGCGAGCGCGACCGACGTCGCGGGCGCCGCGAGGCTTCGAGCCGCCGCGGCCAGCCGGTCGGCCGCGGTGGCCGCCGCCGCGACGCGCGGGTTCGCACCCGCCGTCGCGCCGGAGGCCGTCGCCCGGACGAGGTTGCGGCGCGCGTCGATCTCGACGGTGACGACCGACGACTCCGGCGACGCACCGGCGGCGACGACGCGTTCGAGTGCCTCGCGCCGAACCGCGAGCACGTCCGCTGCGGTCGGCGCGACGATCGTGCGCTCGATCACGTCGCGCACGAGCGCGAGCGCGACGCCGAGCGGTGAGATGACCGCGGCGTCGCGCGCGATGCGGTAGCGCAGACCGAACGCTTCCGCCGCGAACGGCACGAGCGCCGCAGCGCCGCCCCCGCCGCCGACGAGTTCCACGTCGCCGCGCGCGAGATCGTACTCGGCGATCAGCGCGTCGATCGCCGGTCGCAACGTCGCGGCGGCGCGCTCGAGCACGAGCCGCGCGAGCGCATCGGCGGGGACGCCGATCCGTTCGCCCGCACGCTCGAAGCCGCGGCGCGCGCTCGCGGCATCGCCGCGCGCGAAGTCGCCGTGCGGGACGTAGCCGAGCAGGTTCGCGGCGCACGTCGGCGTCAGCGTCACGCGCGCTCCGCTCGCGAGCTCGAGGACGAGATGATCGGCCGCGTCGCCCGGCTTCGGCGCGACGAACGTGACGCGCGCGGTGGCGACGTCCGTTTCGTCCGCATAACACGCGTACCCGAGGCCGGCGATGTGCGCGGAACGCGGCCCGACGCCGCGTACGGCCGCCGCGCCGTGCCCCGCCGGATCGAGCCGCAGGATGCTGCCGCCCGCGATCGCGAGCGTGCGCACGTCGAGCGTGCGCAGCATCGTGCGATGACCGCCGACGCGCGCGGGCTGCATTTGCGGCGCGCCGCGCCGGATGACCGAACAATCCGCGCTCGTCCCGCCGACCTCGACGAAGATGCCGTCGGTCACGTTCTCGTGCAGCAGCGCGCCGGCGATTCCGGCCGCGGGGCCCGACAGCATCGTGAGGATCGGCCGGCGCGCGACTTCGCCGACCTCCATCACGCCGCCGTCGCTGCGCATGATCATCAGCGGCACGCCGATGCCCGCGCGCGCGACGGCGGCCGCCGTCATCTGCGACGTGCGCACCATGCGCGGGAGGATCGCCGCGTTGAGCACCGCCGTGCGCGTCCGCGCGCGCAGGCCGTACGTCGTCGCGACGTCGTGACCGGACGTCGCGAGCGCGCCGCGCGCCCGCGTCGCCGTCATGACGCGCGTTTCCGCAGCGGGCCGATCGACGCCGAACGCTTCGGTCGCGACGATCGCTTCCGCCCCGCCGTCGAGCAGCGCTGCGACGGCGCGCTCGATCGACATCTCGTCGTCCGCCCGCGCGAAGGCGATCGACGGCGCGAGCGTCGCGTTCTCGGCGAGCGCGATCGGCGGAACGCGCATCTGCGCGCGCGCGAACCAGCCGAACGCGCCGTGGAGGCCGACGATGCCGACGCGCGCGACGTCCCCTTCCAGCAACGCGTTCGTCGCCTGCGTCGTCGAGTGCGCGATGAACGCGATCCGCGTCGCGTCCACGCCGGGCGCGGCGAGCGCTCGCGCGAGCCCGGCGACGATTCCGGCCGCGACGCCGTCCTCGGCATCGTGCGTCGTCGGCACCTTCACGCGCGCGACGAGCGACCCGTTCTCCGCGTCGACGACGACGACGTCCGTGAACGTGCCGCCGACGTCGATGCCGACGCGCAGGGGTCCCTTCACGGCGCGAACGCGTGCGCGAGCGCGATCGGGATCTCGCGATCGCCGCGCTTCACGACGAATCGATGCGGCAGCCCGTCGTACGCGCGCGCCTGCGTCTGGAACGTCCCGTATTCCCACCAATCGCGTCCGTCGAGTTTCTCGACGATGTCGTTCGTGCGCATGCCCGCATCGTACGCGCCGCCGCCCGCGCGCACGTACGCACGCATCTGGCCGTCGCTCGTCTTGAAGAGCGTGTAGAAGAACGACGGCGTCTGCGGGCCGGCGCGATACGCGAGGCCGCGACCGAAGAGATGTTCGGCGAGCTCCGGCCGCTCCGCGCGCCACGTCTGCAGGCGAACGAAGGCGGCGAGTGCGTCGGCGCGCACGTCGGACGTCCGCGGCACGTACCACTCGTCGACGGGCCAGTCGGCGCAATCGGAGAGCACGAGCGCGACGTCGCGCGAGGTCGCGGTCACGCGCACGATCGCCGCGTACGTCTTGCGCGCGCAATCCGTCGCACCGGGATCGGCATCGACGGCATCCGCGACGCGCAGCGCGCCGTCGTGCGCGATCCGCGACCGGATCTGATGCGCGGCGGCCTCCGACGCATCGTCCGTCTCGCCGGCGAGCACCGCGACCGCGCCGTTCGCCGCCGCCGGCGCGAAGAGGCCGGCCTGCGGTTCGGCGACCACCGCGATCGTCTCCGCGGATGCGACGCTGCCGATGCGAAACGGTTGCGCGCCGAGCAGGCCGCTGCCGAACAGCACGACCGCGACGGTCGCGAGCGTCGCGACGCCGATCTGGAACGGCAGCGTGAGCTTCGTGATCTCGCCCGTGCCGACGCCCGTGAAGTTCGCGACCCAGACGTTCTGCGTGTTCGTCGGATCGCAGACGTTCTGCACTTGAACGACCGCCATGATCGCCGCGACCAGCGTCACGGCCGGCAGCGCGCCGAGTCCGGCGAGCACCGTGTAGACCGCGATACCGACGCCGAACGGGTTGAGCGGTCCGCGATAGAGCGCGAGCGGCGAGAAGAGGCCGAAGAGCACGACGTAGCCGAGCCACGAGCGCGGCGCGATCGCGGCGACGAGCGGTTCGAGCGCCGCGCGGACGGCCGGTAATCCCGTCGCGACGAGCAGCATGCCGATGCCCATGAACAGCAACACCGCGGGTGCGACGTCTTCCGTTCCGCGAATCGCGGCGGCGACGAGCGTGGCGACGGCCTTGCGCGGCGCGGTCGTCAGCGCACCGTATGCCGCGGCGAGCGCGAACGCGACGATCGGGCTGATGCCGGCCGCGAAGTAGAGCACGATCGGCAAGAGCGGCGTCACGAGCGCGTACCACGGCACGCGTTTGCGCGCGAGCGGTTCGTCCGCGGCGATCGCCCACGTCGCATACCCGCGCGTCGCGCGGAAACGCACCGCGGCGAACGCGAGCAGCGCGACGACGTCGATCGCCGCGAGCACGAACGCGTACGGCTGCATCTGCGCGCGTTCGACGCCGAACGTCTTCGTGTAGAACGTCCACTGCGCGATGTTGAAGATGAAGCCGAGCGCGAACGCGAGCA